>JAFGAO010000266.1 GCA_016933615.1 Acidobacteriota bacterium | reverse complement strand
AGCGTCCGCGGGATGGGGGTGGCCGACAGCGCGAGCACATCCACGGTCTGGCGGAGCGCCTTGATCGTCTCTTTGTGGCGAACACCGAAGCGGTGCTCTTCGTCGATGATTAGGAGTCCAAGATCTTTAAATCCAATATCCTTGGAAATCAGCCGGTGCGTGCCGATGACCACATCGACTTCTCCGGATTTCAATTTTTTCACGATCTCTTTTTGGTGAGCAGGATTGCGAAACCGGGAGAGCATTTCGACGGTGACAGGAAATGGAGCGAGCCGCTCTGAAAAGGTATGATAATGCTGCTGGGCCAGGATGGTTGTCGGCACGAGGACGGCGACCTGCTTGCCACCGGCCACCGCCTTGAATGCCGCACGGACCGCCACCTCGGTCTTGCCGTATCCCACGTCGCCGCAGATCAGCCGGTCCATGGGGCGGGAGCGCTCCATGTCCCTTTTTACTTCTTCGGTAGCCCGATTCTGGTCGGGCGTGTCTTCAAATTCAAATGCGGCGACCAGCTCTTTTTCCCAGGGCGTATCGGGCTGAAACGCAAAACCCGAAAGCGTCTCGCGCGCCGAATAGAGCGCGATCAAATCCCGCGCTATATTTTTAATGGAATCCTTGGTTCGGGATTTGATCGCTTCCCATTTCTGGGTGCCGAGTTTGGTGAGCTGGGGAACGGCGCCGTCCCGACCGGAATATTTCTGGACCCGCTCCATTTTGTCAACGGGAACGTAAAGTGCATCGCCGTCCTGATATGCGAGGGCGAGACATTCCCGTCCCGATCCGTTGACTTCGATTTTCTTCAATCCGGTGAACCGGCCGATGCCGTAATCAATGTGCACCATGAAATCGCCGGACTCAAGCGCCGAAAGTTCCCGGATCGGCGCGCCCTCGCGGAACTTCGGCTTGCGCCGGATGCGCCCCGGCCGGTGAAACAGATCCCGTTCGGTGTAAACGGTTAATCCCTGGCTTGGCAAATCGAATCCCTGGCTGAGGGGAATGGGTAACACGGTTACGGCAGGAAATGTCTGATCGTCGAGTTCGAGCGTCTCGATCAGGCGGGATGTCTGCGCCTCCTGATCGCAGGCCAGGATGATCCGCTTTCGCTCAAGTTGGAGGCCGTGCAGCAGATCCTGGATTTCACGGACGGTTCGCCCTGATTTTCGGACCGGCCGGCCGCCGAAATCATGCACAGCATCGGTGGAAATCAATCCGTGATGTGAAACCGTTTTGCGCGATTCGATGCGGGAAAAAAAGAGCGTCTTTCTCTCATCCTGCGCGGGAAGCCCGTCTGCATCCGTCCTGGATTCCGGAAAAAAGATTTCCGGTTCCTGTAAAAATAGAGGAGCGTCGGGAAGATACGCCAGAAGATGGGACGTCCGGTCGGCACCCCATTCCGAAGGCGCGGGCAACAGATCGAATCCTTCACCCGGCCCGATGGATATTTGCGTCTCTACAGCAAACGTGCGGATCGACTCGATCAGATCCCCGAAAAATTCGATGCGCTGCGGCGGCTCGCCGGTGTAGGGAAAAATATCCAGAATCCCGCCGCGAACGCTGATTTCTCCGGGACGCTCCACGACTGGCTCGCGCGAATAACCGTAATCGATAAGCCGCTCGACGAGTTTCATCAGATCAAATTCGACGCCTTTTGCCAGATGAATGTCGGAGCGCTGGAGTGCGTCGGGTTCAGGCAGCGGCTGAAGCACACCAAGAGGCGTCGATAAAAGCAGAACGGGATTGTCGCCCGAAATCGCCCTGAGCGTATCCATCTGCTGCCCGGCCTCGCGGGGATTCAGAAAGCTGGAGGGTCCGGCATCGAAAGCGCCTTCCGGAAAATAAAAGACCGGCAAGTCGGGTGCCAACAGGCCAAGCTCTTCCGCCCGGGCATCTGCGGTCTCCGCGTCAGGACAAACGACGACCAAAGACTTTTT
>JAFGAO010000265.1 GCA_016933615.1 Acidobacteriota bacterium | reverse complement strand
GCGCGAGATGTGGATCGCCAGGTGGACGAAAGAGAATGGCGTTGTCACGCTGGCCAGCGTGGACATCGGCGTGCTGGGCTACTATTCAGGGGCGAAGATCATCGATGTGGTCGGGCTGACTGACCGCCGCATCGCCCGCTCGGCCGGCGGCCATCTCGGCAAGCAGTTCAACCTGGATCATGTTTTCGTGGAAAAAAAACCCGAATGCCTGGTTTTGCGTTCGACCATCCAACCCGTGATCGAGAACGGGCAGCTGAGGCGCTGTCGGCCCGGGTCCGAGATCGAAAAGCGCCTCTTTTTCGATCGCCGGCTGCTGACGGACTACCGGCTGGCGCTGAGTCTGGAAGTGCAGCAGGACCCCCTGCAATCGAAGCTACTCTTCCTGCACCGGGACCATCCTCTGGCCCGGAAATTGACCGCTGTTTCGCGGGTCGTTTTCTAACACCCGCTTTTTATTGAAATTATGCGGATCCGTGATATACAATAACCGGGAACATTCGCATGGGGGTGACGCCTTGAGCTCGGGAGTTGTTAACTCTGTCGCGGCCTGGATGAAAAAAGTGCTCCGACTCCTAAAAAAACCGGTTTATTCAATATTGTTTCATGGCAGAGCTCGCTGGTGCCCCATCTGTGAAAAGAGCTCGCGAAAATTCCTCCGCTTCGGCGATCCGGTGCGCGACGATTCCTGCTGCCCTTATTGCGGCTCTCTGGAGAGGCATCGCCTGGCATGGCTTTTCTTTTCCAAGAGTACCGACTTGTTCTCAGGCACGTCTCGAAAGATGCTACATATTGCCCCGGAACCGTGCCTGGGATCCAGGCTAAAAAAATGCCTGGGAGAAAACTATCTCAGCGCCGATCTGCTGGATCCGGCCGCCATGGTCAAAATGGACGTGACCGCCATCCAGTTCCCGGATGAATCCTTTGACGTGGTCTGTTGCAGCCACGTGCTGGAACATGTCCCGGATGACCGCCAAGCCATCCGGGAATTCTTCCGCGTCTTGAAAAAGGGAGGATATGCGGTCTTCCAGGTGCCGATCGGCCGGGATCCGACCGAGGAGAAGCTAGAAATCAGGGATCCCCGGGAACGGCAGAGGCTCTTCGGGCAAGAGGATCATGTCCGGCGCTACGGCCCCGATTTCGTTGATAGGCTGCAAGCGGCGAGGTTCGTTGTTTCAGTCGGACGGGTATGCGATCTTTTCACGCGTGAAGAGATCGTGCAGATGGGCTTGACGCCAGCCGCTGGCGAGATCTTTCACTGCCGTAAACCGGAGGCTGGAAACGATCGGCGCTAACGCGCTGGGATCGGGCTGCACTTGGTTGCCTGGATGAATGCCCCGCTGATGGTCAAATCGTCGCTGGGCATATTCCGAAATCGGGGAGCCAACTGTTCCCGGCGAAGGTTGGATGCATGGCGCTGGATCCGATCGCAAACCATTTGGAACCCTTCTTGGCGAAGGAGACGGAGATGAGTGGAGTAGGGCTCCCGGTTCAACAGGTACTCTTGTTTGCCCCGGATCAGTCTCCAGGTCAGATCGGAATAAGTCCAGTGGCCGTTCCATTCGCTTGCCTTCGAGTGGCATTTGAAGTCGATCTGGTGGGAAATGAGCCCCCCCGGGAGCAGCCATCGGTGCATGGCCCTGTAAGCGAGCTCCAGGTTGCTCACGTGCTCAAGGACGGCCTGGGAAAAGATCAGGTCGACGGACCCGGGAGGGATGACCTGAGGATCGTGCCAGGGAATGATAATATGGATGAGCGATCCTGGCCACTTAGGATCGATGATGGAATGCCGGATCTTGTCCAGGCGATCCTTCGCCAAGCAACTTTCAAGTTCCATACGGGACAAGTACCGGGCGGGGAATGAATAATCGGCCAAGGTTGGCTTAACCAGCGGGAACTCCTTTTCATCTGGAATATCCGCTCTTTTCCTGAACAGTTCGATCAATTCTTCAAATATCGCGATATTTTTCTGGAGGGTCGCATAATCGATGATATCCATGGCATAGTATTCCTTCGCCCCGGACAACATTGCTGCCAAGCCAATACCGATGGAATCACCCGGGCCCAATTCCGCCACGACCGGCTGAGAGCATGTCCAGCCGCTTTCCGCGGCCAAGAGCAGGTGGCGGAGCCATACGGAGTAGCAATATCTGGCCGAGTCCGAGCCGCGAGTTCCCTTGTTGAAGCGGCGGCGGAGAAGTGGGACATAGGAGGAAAGTCCGGACAAGATTTGCTTTCTTGTCTGCCAGGAATGAATCAGGGCCTTCATGGGGATACAGGAGGAGGGGGCAGCATCCCGTTCAAGCGGCGCATTTGTCTTTCCCAGGAATAGGCTTCGATGGCCTGCGGGTCCGGGTTTAAGGAGTGGCTGAGGGATGGGACCGTGGAGATGCGCAGCAAAAAGGATTCCAGCGCTTTTTCATCCAGCGGCGATTCGCACCATCCCCTGCCGCTCTCCTCGATGATCCGCCTGACCTCAAGGTCATCGGACACGGCCAGGATGGGCTTCCCTGCCTGCAGGTATTCGAACAGTTTCAGTGGAATGCCGCTGCGCACTCCCGGCCGCGTAAGGACCAGGAGTAGGTCGGCCGATTTCTGAAAGGCGAGGCTTTGCCGCCGGTCCATGAGCGGATGAATTGTCACGATCCCCTTTTTCAGCAGTTCGCCCATCCATGCCCGCTCGCGTTGGGAATGCTCGCCGACAAGGTGAAGGCGTATCGGGTGTTGCGGGGCATCCAGCGCAGTTTGGCGCAGTGCGGCGAGAAACGGGCGCATGTCGGCGGCGCTGTCGGATAATGCAAGCCGTCCCGTATGGACGATGTGGAAAAACCCGGGGGGAAAAAAGATGGCGGGCAGGTTCAGCCGTTCCTGAGGATCGTAGCCATTGTACACGATCTCGCAGTTGCACCCTGGATAGGCCTCGCGGAAGTATTTTTGCAGGACCGGCGTGACCACGGTAATTCGCGTTGAGGTCGCGGTGCTGGCTGCCTCTATTTTTTCATATTTCCTCCGAATGCAGGAATGGGCGCGGATGCGCTTTTCTTCGATAGGCTGAAACATGAGCCCGTCGCGAAAATCGCTGACCAGAGGAATCCGCCAGCGCCTGGAAAGCTTTATTCCGATCTCCAGCCCCTCCAGGGGAGGATAGGTAGCGATGATCAGTTCGGGGCGGGAGACGCGGCGGATTTCTTCGGCCCTGGCCAGCACCTCACGCCGCCAGGGGGAAAAGATCGAGGCGTAATGGCCGAGGGAATTCTGCATTTCGGCGAGTCCCCGCCAAAAGAGCCAGCGCCAGAATCGTGCTCCCCGGTGGGCCCGGACATAGGCCGGATCATGGATGCGGATGATTTCCGTGGAAGTGGCTTTTCCTTCGTCATAACCATGGGTCAGCACCGAAACGGCATGGCCGCAGCGCCTCAGCCAATGGGCCATCTGTACCGGTCGCTGCGATCCGGCGCTGTTGATTGGCGGGAAGTAATACGCCACCAGAAGAATGTTCATTTCGGCTTGCCCTGTCCCAAAAGCGCATCCTGGTAGAGCCGGAAATAACGTTTTCCCACCTCGGCATGGCTATATTCCCTTTCGGCGAAGCTCCGGATCGTCCCGCTTTCGTACCGATGGGTCCCTTCGATCATGACCTCCATGGCCTGCCGCAGCCCCCGCTCATCCCGCGGCCGGATCAGGATCCCCAGACCGGGGCGGACCTGCTCGGGAACCCCGCCCACACGGGTGGCGATGACCGGCAAACCGCTGGCCATGGCCTCGGCGATGACGCAGGGAAGATTTTCATAATCGCTGAACAGGACGAAGCAATCGGCGGAGCGCATGATCCCGGCCAGGTCGCCTTCGCCTTTTTGCCCCGCAAAATGCACGCATTCTCTTCCGGGGAACAGGGTCCCGGCCAGTTGTTCCAGCATCTGTCGCTCTTCGCCCTGGCCGGCGATCAGCAAGCGAAAATCCTGGCGGGACCTCCAAAGCTCTGCCGCTGCCCGCAAGATGCCGCTCACATTTTTTACCGGAGCCAGGCGGGAAACGTGGAGAAAGGTGAATGGCTTTCCGAGTCCCGGTGTGGCAGCCGGGCGGAAAAGATCGGTGCGTACGGCATTGGGGATCACGGTGAAACGGCCGCGCAGCCCATGCCCCTCCATTACCTTTTGCAGATCGTGGGAAACAGGGGAGATAAATGCGGCGTTACGGACCACCCAGGAGGTCATGCGCTTGCGGAAAAAGCCGCAGTATTCGCCGTTGGCGCGATGATAGCCGGTCCAATGTTCGGTGAATAAAAAGGGGATGCGCGAAAAATGACGGCGCAGCGCCAGGATTTGTCCCCCGGGGGGGCTGACATGCAGGTGAATGACGTCGGGCATGCCCCAGCGGGTGCGTAGCTCGCGGATGCCCAGGCTGGCGGCGCGAAAGTACCGCCAGACGTTGAGGATGCGCAGGGAGCGAAGCGGCACGGGGAGCGGCCGAAAATATACGCGGACTGTCAAACCGATCGGATCGCTTGTTGCCTCGATCTCGTAAGTGTGGCCAGCGAAGCCCGCATTGGCGGTGACATACAGCACAGCGAGGTCGACCAGGGGTGCCACCGCCTCGGCATGGCGGCGAATGAAGATGCCTTTAAACGGGTTGGAACGGTCGGGGTACCACCATCCGGGCCAGAAGAGAACCTTGATGTGTTCGGGACCGTTCATGGGCGGATCACAGGTATGGACGCAACAAGTCCATGTAGTGCTGTCCGAGCCGCGTCACCGAGAACTCGGTGCGCGCCCGCTCCTGGTTGCGTTCGCCCAATCGCAGGCGGAGGAATTCATCGCCGATCAGGGTTCGCAGAGCGTTTGCCAGGCCCTGGGCATCGCCCGCCTGGACGAGCAGGGGATAGTCGGCTCCAAGTGCCTCTTCGGTACCGGCGATGCGAGTCGCCGCCACGGGCAGCCCGGCAGCCATGCTCTCCAGGACCGCGTTGGACATCCCTTCGAGCCGCGAACTGAAGACCGAGATGTCGCTGGCGGCGAGCAGGCCAGGTACGTCATTGGTCAAGCCGATGAAGTGGACGCTGGATTCCAGGTGCTGCCGGCGGCACAAGTCTTGGAGTGGTTCTGCGGTGTCGCCGGGGCGCCCGGCCAGAACCAGGTGGACGTCGCCGGCGGATCCTTCCTTCACCTGGGCCCACGCCTCCAGCAGGGT
>JAFGAO010000264.1 GCA_016933615.1 Acidobacteriota bacterium | reverse complement strand
TCCGACTTCCCGCTTGAACCGGATCTCATCGCCGGAAAGGGTACCCGTCCACAATATTTTCATGTTTTGGCGCATATAGCTGAAAGAGATTGTATTCCCCTCCATTTTGCCGTCATTGAATTCGACCGCTCCGCCCATCGAAGGATTATTGAGCGTTCCCGACAATTTGGAACCGTTGGCCTTCAATTCCAGCTGTATTTCGTTGTCGCCATCCCGAATCGTCCATTTCCCCGATGCGCCTGTCGATGGGCTGCCGCTTCTCCTGGCGGTAAATTCAGAACCGGCGCCACCCATCATGCCGCCGCCAGCGCCCGGTCCTCGCCCTGCACCCATTCCCGCGCCGGCACCCGGTCCTCGCCCGCCGCCCATTCCCGGGCCCATGCCGCCGAATCCGCTGACGGGCTCGCCGTTATAGCTTCCGATGGATTGCGGAGGCGTGACCGATCCAACAGGCTTGAACAGCATCTGCGCGAACAAATACAGATTGTTGTTCCAAACCGGAACTTCGTGCACTCCGCTATCGACGTACCAGACGTGGTCGATCTTTGCCTTCGCCAGGCCCTGGTGGAGGTTCCAGCTGCCCGTGATCAGGTTGTCTTTGTCGCCGCAGCCGATCCACAGTAAGCTCAACTTGTCTTGAGCCTGCTGGATCTTGGGGACGAGAATATCAGGCGACTGGAGGTTGGGCGCCGAGGAGAAGCCGCCGACCCATGCGAACTTATCGATATTGTTGATGCCGAAATTGAGGCCTTGGCCGCCGCCCATGGACAAGCCGGTGATGGCTCGGCTGGCCCGGTCGCTCCTCACTGAATAGTGGGATTCGATGTAGGGCATCAGGTCCTGCAACAGGTCCTTCTCAAAGAAAGCGTAGTAATTGAAATCCGCCATGATATTGCTCGAAGGCGGTTCGGAAGTGGCGCGGCCGTTGGGCATGACGATGATCATGGGCACGGCCTTTTTATCGGCGACGAGGTTGTCGAGGACCTTGTTGGCCGCGCAGAGAGTCGTCCAATGAGTCTCGTTGCCGCCAATGCCATGCATCAGATAGAGGACGGGATATTTCTGCCTCGGATCATAATCGGGAGGGGTGTAGACGACGGCTTTGCGGTCAACGCCGATGCTCTTGGAATTGTAGGTAATGGTCTCCAGTTTGCCTTTTGGGATGTCCGCCCGAACCTGGATGAAGTCGGCCGGTGCGTGATTGGGCAATGCCACGGCCGCATCCGCGGCAGCAGGCGCGGCGGCAGGTTGTGCCAAGGGAGCGTCGATACCCATCTGCACCAATGCCGCCCCAAGCAGGCACCTTGCGATAAATCCACAACGCAACTTGTTTGCAGGATTCATGAAAAACCTCCGTCCTTGTAAAAATGTTTCGTAATGATACAGGTTGCCACGAAGAGCACAGAGAAGCTTGCCAATGGCATAAGTGCTGTTCAATCTGCCCGCGCGCCGTCAGGAATCATGTCACCCGTTTGTGACACGCCGTGTCCGCGATTTCTTGATTGTATGGGACTATCCGGGATACACAAGTCTTTTTTGCGGCCATGACATTATGTCACAGTTTTGTGACATAAATCATGTTAGAGTCTTGGTTTGGAGGGTACTGCCGTGCGGTTGCGTTGGCGCCTGCTCTGCTGCCGTTTTCTGCCGGACCCGTTCAAAAGAAACAGCCTTGCAATAACGGGAGGAAACCTCGAATGAAGAGATCCGTTTCATTCACAATATTCCTGATTTTTGCGGCCGGATGCTGCTTTGCGCAGCCGCCTGTACCGGTCAAGGTCGAGGGTGGGTTGGTGCAAGGGACTCTGGAGGATGGGCTGTCGGTATACAGAGGCATCCCCTTCGCCGCGCCGCCGGTTGGCGACCTCCGTTGGCGCCCCCCTCAGCCGGTCTTTAAATGGGAGGGAGTGAAGGAAACCGTGGAGTTTGCTCCATCGTGCATTCAAGGCATGAGGATGGGGCCGGGCGGCCGCGGCCCGGCACCGAGTGAGGACTGTCTCTATCTGAACATCTGGAGTCCGGCGGAATCGCCACGGGATCATGTCCCCGTTTTGGTGTGGATCTATGGCGGCGGATTCGCCATGGGTGCTACTTCCGAAGCCGCATACAGCGGAGAAAAGCTCGCTCAAAAGGGGGTGATGCTGGTAAGCATTGCCTACCGCGTTGGCCAAATGGGATTTTTCGTGCATCCGGAATTAAGCGCGGAAACCAGGAACCATGTATCGGGAAACTATGGCTTGCTGGACATGATAGCCGGTCTCCAGTGGATTCAAAAAAATATTGCCGCATTCGGAGGCGATCCGCGTAAGGTGACGATCTTTGGCGAGTCGGCCGGAGGAATCGCGGTCAGCATGTTATGCGCGTCGCCGCTGGCGCAGGGTCTGTTCCACGGTGCGATTTCGCAGAGCGGCGGGTCATTCGGACCTCCGAGGCCTGTACCCATGCCCGGAGAGAACATGCAACGGCTGGTCGATGCGGAGCTGTCGGGCGCAGCAACGCTCAAGGCGGCCGGCGTGCCGTCCATCGCGCAGGCGCGCAAGCTCCCTCCCGACAAGCTTTCCGGCGGCGGGCCCCCTCAGCCTGCCCGTGGCGGCAACCCGCCGGGCCTGAACCATTGGCCGATCATAGATGGGTGGGTGATTCCCGACGATCAATACAAGCTTTACGAAACGAAGCGGTACAACGACGTTCCGGTTCTCATTGGCTACAATTCCGATGAAGGCCTGAGCTTCTCTCCGGCACGAACCCCGGAGGATTACATCGACAATGTGAAGTCCCGCTTCGGCCCGTTCGCCGATACACTTATCGCGGCCTATCCTCCGGGCGCAGGCAGCGTGGCCAGGAGCGCACGCGACCTGATGCGCGATGCAGCCTTCGGATGGCAAACCTGGGTTTGGGCACGCCTGCAGTCCAGGACGGGCAAATCCAAGGTTTTTTTCTATTACTTCGATCAGCACCCGGATTATGCGGCCGATTCACCGAAGGCGGGGCAAGGATCGCCGCACGGGCAGGAAGTTCCTTACGTATTCCAGCACCTGAATCCGAATCCGCCGCCCGCCACATCGGACGAGGCGATTTCGGAGGCCATGGCCGCTTATTGGACGAACTTTGCCAAATTCGGCGACCCCAATGGCCCCGGCCTCCCCAGGTGGCCCGCATTCAGCGACACCCATTCCATGCTGATGTACTTTGCTCAAACGCCTCATACCGGGCCGGTTCCCGACGCCGAGGCCCTCGAGGTCATGGATCGATATTTCGCCTGGCGGCGGACTCCGGAAGGCGAAGCCTTTGTGAAATAGGGGGAGCGACGCATCGGGGCAGGTGATGGGGCGTTCCCCCGGGTGGCGGCGCTGCGCTCTACACGGGCGAGGGGTACTCCGCAATTTGGACTGCGGTTGGTGGATTGGCCCCAGCCGCCTTCGGCTTCCAGGGTAGCGCAGACCAGGAGCCCGGGAATGTGCCGCTGTTGATCATCGGGGGCGGCATACCGGATGCAGTTCTTCAGCCAACACACCAAGGGAGAGATCCAATGAGTTCCGATAAATGCAATAAGCATCAGACTCGCAGGGCATTTTTCAGTGATGTAACGGCCTCCGGCGCTCTGGCGGCAATGGCGATGGCCCAATTAGGTTCGCAGACGGCGGCAACGGCGCAGGAACGGAAGCCGCCCATGAACAGTCTGGGGGTGCCACCCAGCATTCCACCCTGGCCCAAGGGAACTACCGGCAACAAATATGACCACCTGTTCTGCACCAGGATGAAAGAGAAACCGCTGACCGATACCATACTCACTCCAACCATAAGCTTCCGCGGCAACAGCGACCTTCCCGGCGCCGGCATCAATATGGGAATCCGTTATTACGTCAAACCCTATAAAATGGAACTGCAATCGCATCACCATGATGTCGACGAATATCTTTTCTTCCTGGGCGGTCAGTTGCCCGATTTGACGGCGAACTTCGATGCGGAAATTGAAATATTTCTGGGACCGGAGTACGAACGGCACCTCATTACCAAGCCCTGTATCCTCTATATCCCCAGAGGGTTCGAGCACAATCCCATGGATATCAAGAGGGTGGGAAAACCGTTGGTGTTCATGCCCCTGCTTTTATCCCCCTATTTCAACGGCTTCTACCAGACCGGCTACATGCAATTTATCGGGCATGAGAAAATCGACTGAGGCAATTTGGAGGCAGCCAGGATGGAGAGAGAATATATGAAAATTCCGAAATTTGATCCGAGTGAACTGCAGGTGGTTGCCGAACTGCCGGATTTCTTCGGCGGGCCTGGAATCCCCGTTTACAATTACCCTGTCGCCGGGAAAGAAGCGGTCAGAGCCTTGTATGAAAGAAAAGCAATCTGGCAGGTAATGTTAGGCATCGGCGGCGAAAGCAAGATTTTCACCCCGTCGATAAACCCGGATAATGTCGCCCGCGCCTTTGTTTTCGACGGCACGGCTGTTCCCGGCGTCAGCAATCTGACCGGAGGCAAGGATCTTTTCGGGATTGAGTGGGAATACATTCCAACCGCCGGAGGATCGATGGTTCGGCCGGGCAAGCCGTTCATCGAGGATGCCAATGACATGGATGAAAAGGTCGTATGGCCCGACATCGACAGTTGGGATTGGGAAGCCGCCGCGAAGGCGAATGAGCAATACCTGAGCGGGACCACGGCATACGCCGCCACGTTCATGAATGGCTATTTTGAACGGCTGATCTCCTTTATGGATTTCGAAGGCGCAATCCTGGCGATGGTCGACGAGGATCAGAAGGACGCGGTGAAGCGCTTTTTCGATAAGCTTTCCGATCTTTACATACGCATGATAGATAAATTCATAATCCATTTCCCGCAGATTGACCTCTATACGATCCATGATGACTGGGGATCGCAGAAGGATACGTTTTTTTCGTCGGCCGTGGTGACGGAAATGATCGTCCCGTTCATTAGAAAAGTCACCGACTTCATTCACTCAAAAGACAAATTTGCGGACCTGCATTGTTGCGGAAGCAACATCAAGCAGGTGCCCAATATGATCGCTGCGGGCTTTGATTCCTGGACGCCCCAAACGATGAACGACATTGAAAAGATATATGACCTCTACGGCGACCGGATCCTCATTTCGACGATGCCCGAGCCCTATGATGTCAACAACTCAACGGAGCAGGAGCAGCGGGCCTATGCCAGAGCCTACGCCGACAAATACTGCCGCCCGGACAAACCGTCCTCATTGAGCATGTATTCGATGCCCCGCGGGGGGCCCAACATCCTGACCAACCCTTTCCGCGAGGAGCTTTATCGGCAATCGAGGATCCATTATGGCGGTTGAAATCCCGGCGCTTCGCCCTGAAAGGCGCATACGCAGATTCCGCCTCAAGCGACGATGACTTCCTGCGGCACGTCAAAGCAGAAGGAGCCGAATGCCTTACTGCCTTTTGCCTGTGATCGACCGGTTCCTTGATGCGCAGGCCATGGATTCTCCACACGACAGAATCCTAAAAGCCCATCCTTTCACCGCAAAATCCAGGGGCGGCACCGAGGGAAAGGCGGATTTCCAAATCTGCCTTCGCGAGGCAGGAGATTCGTCGG
>JAFGAO010000263.1 GCA_016933615.1 Acidobacteriota bacterium | reverse complement strand
CAGCCCGAAGTCCGCGCCCGGCTCGGCCTGGAATCGCAGCCCGACCACGATCCGGATGTGAAGGCAGGCCGCCTGAAAAACGCCGACAAGGAACTGGCCGCGTTCCTCTTCCCGGAAATGCCCGAACCGGTCCTGGTGGCATCCATCGAAAGCGCGGTTCTGAAGCCGCCTCCGAAAATCGAGATCCCCGACACATCTTCCGTCATCAGCAGCTCCAACTCCGCCTGGGAAATCGCCCGGGAACGCTACAATCATCCTTCCACCATCTACACGTTTCCGAACGGCGCCCGGAAGAGCGGCGATCAGATCGACGACTGGGCCCGGATTCCGGCCGGGACCAGCGTCGCCCTGAACGATATGGACGACAGCGAGAATTTCGAGGGGTTCCTGGAAATCGGCAAAGACGGGAATACGGCCGAAGAACTCGCCGGGGAGCTGTACGCGAGTTCCACCACGATCTATTTTTTCCCCAGCGGCCTGATCCGCACCGGCGCCGAGCTGGAGCAGGACAGCGCCGGGCGGGCGCTGCTGAAAGAAACTCCGCGGAAAACACTGGTCCTGGTGGGCTATATATACGGAGGCCGCGTCAAAGCCAGCCGGCCGGCGGCCAGCATCGCAGGCAGGAAGTGGAATTACCCGTCCACCTATTACCGCTGCCCTGACGGTAAAATCCTCAACGGGGACGACATCGATCCCCAAAAGATTCCCCACAACACCTTTGTTTTTTTTCAGCAGTAGGAAAATCGCGCGAACCGGCCGCAGGAGCGAACAAAAGGTTTCCAACCGGGAACTACCCGATTCTCTCGAGCCATTGCCTGATCCGAAGCACGTCGTTTATCTGGGCCCGGCTGCCCGCAGCATTCAGCAGGACAATGACAACGGGACGGTGCTCGAGCAAGGCCTGCATCACCAGGCATCGCCCGGATTCCTGGATATATCCGGTTTTTGAAAGGCCGATATCCCATCCGGCCGCGCGCACCAGCGAATTCGTGTTCACGAAGCGGAGGGGTCTGCGCCCGTTCTTGAGAACAAGCTCCTTGCGGGTGCTGAAGGTCCGGATGAGCGGATACCGGCAGGCGGCATTGACAAGGCTGCACAGGTCCCGCGCGGAGGAAACGTTCCCCCCGGAAAGCCCCGAAGAGTCCTCGAACCGCGTTTCCGTGAGGCCGAGCGACCGGGCTTTTTTATTCATCACCCGGACGAATTCGTCCTTGCCGCCCGGGAAGGTTCGCGCCAGGGCGTGCGCTGCCCGGTTCTCGGAGGCCATCAGGGCCAAAAGCAGGGCCTGCATGCGGCTCAGGCGCGTGCCGACGGGGAGGCGCGAGCGGCTGTAGCGGATCCTGTCCTTGTCGGACTCGCCTATCGTAATCAGCTCCCCCATGTTGATGCCCGAATCCAGGACCACCATGGCCGTCATCAGCTTTGTGATGGACGCGATAGGCATCACGGCCTGGGGTTTCTTGGCCAGCAGGAACTCGTCCGTGCTCTGGTCCAGCACGACGACGGCGCTGGAACCAAGCCTGGGATCGCGGACCTTGGCCGCAGGCCCCGCTTCGATGCTGGACAGGAAACCCGCCAGGGCAAGAACGGCAATCGCGGTTTTAGTCCGGATTGTTCTGCAGAAAGCCTGTTTTGAGCGGGAAGTCCGGATTTTTTTCGCGCTGAAAAAGCTGTTCTGAATCTTGATGAAGAAAGCGCGATGAAGACTTTTCAGAAACGGCATGCAGCACAATCCTCATACAGACAGGATATTTCAGGACCCAAAGACCGCTCTTTCATTTTAGAGGGTCCCCGGCGACGGATCTTATAATTAAACTTGCGTTATCTCAAGCATTCTCCGCATGCAGGTGCAAAACCATCCGTGCCGATCCGGTTTTCCGCCCGAAAGGCGCCCCCCGGGGCCCCGATTGCGATTGCAGACCTGCAGAAGGCCGGACCGCGCGCCTTCCCGACGGCGCAGAGAACATCCCGGGCAACGATCGCATTCATGGTACTTATCGTCCCGGGAGCACGGGCACGTGCGGGATTTTTATAAAACAGCCGTCTCTCGCCGGGGCATTCCTTTTAGAGGCGCATCCGGCGGGGTTCAGGGTTTTGTTGACTCCGTTTTCTCATCCTGTCATGCTCCTGTCATGAAAAACGCAAGCGCCGGGAGCCGCTCCGAAGTCAGGGCCGGTTCCGCCGCATCACAGGGGAACGAATCGATGCTTGAACACTCCGGCCGAGGTTTCCCGCGTCGTCGTTCTTCTTCCGCCGCGGGAGCGTGCACGGCCGCGTTTCTCGCGCTGCTGCTGAGCCTGCCCTGGGCCCTGGCGGAAAACTGGCCGCAATGGCGCGGCCCGTCGAGCAGCGGCGTTTCCGGCTCTTCCGGTCTGCCCACGCATTGGAACGCCGAAGAGCACGTCAAATGGAAGGCTTCCCTGGCGGGATTGGGCGCCTCGTCCCCCATTGTTTGGGGGGACAGGATTTTCGTCACTTCCCAGCAGGGGCGCATACGCCTGCAGCAGGGCACGTACCCGCTGCTGGCCCGGGACGACCGGGAGCTGTCCGGCCGCGAAAACCCGATCGGGGGGCGCGAAGCAAATCCGGACGCGGAGGACGGGGCGGTTTATTTGATCGTCGAGTCTTTCCGCCTGGCCGACGGCAAACGGCTCTGGGAATTCAAAACTCCTGCGACCGGGATGCTTCCGGAACTGCACGAAAAGCACAATCTCGCCACGCCGACACCGGTAACGGACGGAACCCTGGTGTACGCCTGGTTCGGAAACGGACAGATATTCGCGCTCGACATGGAGGGCCGGGTTGCATGGAAACGCCATTTGGGTGAGGAATACTCCCCGTTCACCACGCGCTGGGGGCACGGAAGCTCCCCGGCTCTTCACGGGGATTCCCTTTTCCTGCTCTGCGACCATTCCGGGGATTCCTACCTTCTGGCGCTGGATAAAAGGACCGGGGCCGAACGGTGGAAGGCGGACCGCGGCAAGGAGTGGATTTCCCACAGCACGCCGCTGGCCATCCGCAGCGCCGGGGGAGAAGAGCTGATCATCAATTCCAGCGAACGCATCGACGCCTACGATCCCGGCACCGGAAAACCGCTGTGGCACGCGGGCGCGTGGCGGCAGACGCCCGTCCCGACCCCGGTCTTTCATGACGGGATCCTCTACATGGTCCGGGGGTACCGCAACAGCGATTTCCTGGCCATCCGGCCCGGAGGCCGGGGCGACGTCACCGGCACCGGCATCCTGTGGCGCTCGTCCGGCGGCGCATCCTACGTTCCCTCGATCCTGTATTACGAGGGCCTGCTCTACGTCACCAACGAGGTCGGGGTCGTAACCTGCGCGGACGCCGCCGACGGCAAGACCCTGTGGCGGAAAAGACTGGGCGGGATCTTCTTCGCATCCCCGGTGGCCGGGGACGGAAAAGTTTATATGGTCAGCGAAACGGGGGACACGTACGTTCTGGAAGCCGGCCGGGAACCCAACGTCCTGTCCCAAAATCCTCTCGACGAGCGCATGGTCGCCTCTCCGGCCATATCGGGCGGCAACCTGATCCTGCGCAGCGACGGGACGCTGTTCTGCATAGGGAAATAGAAAATCCTATGAGATTCCTGAAGGATGTGCTCTACACGGATTCCTTCCTGATCAAGGGACACGTAAGGACGGGGGAAGAGCGGCTCTCGGGTTACCTCAACAACGCCCGGAGGCGCTTCATCGAGCTGGAGGAGGCGGTGCTTCTCAGGCACGGGGGAAAGGAGCGCATCCCCGCCTCCCGGATGCAGGTGCACATCCGGGATATCCTGTTCGCCCACGAATCGGAGGAAACCGGGGACGCGGTGCTTCGAAACCTGGCGAAACAGGAGCGGGACGAGGTCCGGATGACGGCCTATTTCTCGAGCGCGGCGCCGCTGCAGATTTCGGGAAAGATCCACAGGCGCGCACTGGACGCGAATGCGCGCCCGGGCCGCGATTTCATTGTCGTCGTAGAACCCGCATTCCAGGGACTTCCGGATGCCGCGGCGCCCGAATACGGCCTGTTCCGGAACCTGCGCTACGTGATCGTCAACAGGGACCGCATCGCTTTTCTTTTCCAATAAAGAAGATTATCGACGCCTGGCAAGCAGCTCCATGGGTTCGGCTCCGGGCTCGCCGCCGGGTCCGCCCATCCCCTCGAATTCAAAGGTCAGTTTCATTTCTTCCCCGGAAACGGTCCCGCTGTAGTTGATTTTCATTTCGTTTCCTCCCGTCCCGCCGACCTTCACGGCGAAGGAGACTTTATCTCCGTCGATTTTCCCGTCGACAATCTCGTTTTCGCCCCCCCTGGGCCCGGACATGGTGCCGGTCAGGTTCGCTCCATCCGCCTTGAGATTGAAGGTAAAACTGCCGCCGGATCCGCCCGGCATTTCTGCGATCCACGTCCCGGTAATATCGGCGGCCGCAGCCGCCAAAACCATCAGGCAAAAAATAGGCGCCGCAACGGCAAGCGCTTGAAACCTCATAACCGTCCTCCTTTCCCGACCTTGAATTCCCCGCCCGCGCCTTCGGCCGCACGGAATCTCCGTGCCGCCGGCGCCGCGTCATCAGATAAAAAGCCTGTACTGGTTATAGCGTTCCATGATTTCACGGACGTAGCGGTAGGTCTCGGTTCCCCTGCAATAGCCGTAGTGAACCGCTTCGTCGTTGTAGGGTTCATGAAAACAAATGCACCGGTCTCGACCGGGTATTATAGACGTATTCCGCCGGAATAAATCAAGAAATCTGGCGCCGCCGGCGCGAATCTCCTATGATGGTGCGTGCAGTACCATGAGAATGCAAAAGAAGCAGCCCGGTACAATGAACCACCGAGAGATGATGCGGTATATCCGCGAAGTCTTTGACGTTTTCTGTTTCATGCGGCGGCTTGATTCGGGCGGCGGGCATGCCCCCGTTCCTGTTCATCGGGAAACGGACAATTGTTTGAATAAAATCGCCCGATAAAGGCAACGTCTCCTGCAGGAAGCGGTTCCACATTAAAACGGATTTCTAAATTGGCTTCTTTGAATCGGGGGTTCGAATATCGAAGCTTCGTCGGCTCCGAAGCCGCCGGGGAAAGGGTCATCGACTACCTGGCCCGACGCTACCCGTCCTCCACGCGGGCGGAGTGGCTGCGGCGTATCGACTGCGCGCGGGTGCTTGTCGACGGCAGGCCTGCACGCCCGGACGAGCTCTTGAAGACGGGGCAGCGCCTGACCTGGGTCCGCCCCCCCTGGAAAGAGCCGCATGCCCCTGGCGCGTACGCGATTCTCTACCGGGACGCCCATTTGCTGGCGGTCGCAAAACCCTCGGGGCTCCCCACCATGCCCGGCGGGGGCGATTTTATGGACAACACGCTCCTCGCTCTCGTGCGCCGCCGGTTCCCCGAAGCCAGCCCGGCGCACCGGCTGGGGCGCGGCACCTCGGGCATTGTTCTCTTTTCATTGACGGGCGGCGCCGGCCGGTCGCTGTCCCGGGAGTGGAGCGGGCGCAAGGTTCTCAAAGTATACCGCGCCCTGGTTTCAGGCCTTCCCGATGCCGATGAATTCAGGATCGAAGTTCCTGTCGGCCCCGTTGCTCACCCCATCCTGAAGAGTGTTTTCGCCGCCTGCCCTGAGGGGAAGGCGGCACACAGCCACGCAGCCGTCCTGGAAAGGCGGGATGCCTGTTCCCTTGTACAGGTGCGCATCACCACCGGCCGGCCCCATCAGATCCGGATTCACATGGCGGCCGCCGGCTTCCCCCTGGCCGGCGACCCGCTTTACGGTGCAGGAGGCGTCCCAAAACCCGGCAGCCGCGCCCGGCCTTCGGACCTGGGCTATTTCCTGCACAACATGCTCCTCGGTTTCCACCATCCGGAATCGGGCGAATGGATGGAGCTTGCCTGCGCGCCGCCGCCTGTATTGCGCTGCAGGGGTGAAATGCGTTCCTGCCCGGCGCCCTGCACAAAATGATTTCTCCGGCCGCCCTTATCGTATACAGTAAGCCCTCCGTTTTTTTTTCATAAGAGGCAAAGCAAGGGAGATGACAATTTCAGAAAGCAACACGCCCGCCTTCCTGTCCATTCTCTTGATCTGTGCCGTCCTCAACACGGCCTCCTGCTCCCCGCCGCAAACCGGCGCGGGATCGCCATCCTCCGGACCGGCGGGAAAAAAGACCCTAAGGCTGGCCATCCCCAATCCCCCGGGAGACGAGCTTACCCTGAATGCCGAAAAATTCGCCGACGCCGTCAAGCGGAGAACGGCCGGCGCCTACGAGGTCAGAGTATTTCCCGGCGAAACGATGGTGAAGGTTCCCGAAACCTACGATGCCGTGCGGCTGGGTTCGGTGGAAATGTCCTTGGTCGGCATAGGTATTTTTGAGGGGCTCCACAGGGGGCTGGCCGAGTATCCGATGTCCTACGACAGCATCGAGGCCAACGTCGCCGCCGCGCAGCCTCTCCTGGAGCTGCTCAGCCGGGAAATTTTCGAGAAGCACCTGAACATGAAGGGGCTTGCGGCCTACACCACGGGCGCGCAGGAACTGATATCCAAACGGCCGGTCAAAACGCTGGAGGACTGGAAAGGGCTGCTGGTGGGCACGGGGAATCCCCAGGGTTCGGCGCTGGCGACCGCCATGGGAGCGGCGCCCGTTACCGTTTTCTGGACCGATTTCTACTCCAGCCTTTCCAAGGGCACCGTGGACGCGGTGCTGAACTCGATGCGGTCCGACATCGTCTACCGGCTCACCGACTCGGCCAGATACGTCACCGTTTTTTACGCCCAGCCGACCTTCCTTTCCTACAACATCAACCTGGACGTCTGGAATGCAATGCCCCCGGACGTGCAGCGCATCTTTATGGAAGAGGCCGTAAAGGCCTGCGACGAAATGAACGCGTACCAGGTCCGGGCATGGAAGGAGACGGACCGCAGCGCCCTGATCGAGCTCGGCGCGGAAATATACGACGTACCCGAAGCCGAAAGGGAAAGATGGAAATCGATCGTACAGCCGTACATCGACGGGAAAATCGCCGGCCTGGGAGAGCTGGGGATAAAGATCAAACAGATCATGGACCGGGCCAACGGCGAACACCGCTGACGGGAAAGGAAGCCGCACCCCGTCCGGATCCTTCCGGAGGTTAGGGAGTTTGCGCATCGAAGAAAGCCGCGTCGCGGCCGCCGTCGGCCGCATATCCGGGGTGCTGCTCGCCGCGAGCGGCGTCATGATCCTTATGATGGCGCTTGCCGCAACCTACGGCGTCGCGCGCCGATACCTGTTTCGCAGCCCCGAACCCTATTCCTATGAAATCAGCATGATGCTGCTTCTGTGGTGCTTCGTCCTTTCGGTCGCGGCCGTGCAGCGGCAGCAGCGGCATCTCCGGGGCGATTTCATTCTCAACCGCATGCCACGAAGCATCCGCTTCTTCGTCAACGCCCTCCTGTCGCCCCTGCTCGCGCTGCTGTCGAGCGCCGTTCTGGCCTGGAAAGGCTGGGAGGCCGCGATGTTTTCCCTCAGGATCGGGGAGCGCAGCAATTCGGCCTGGTCGGAGCCTCTTTTCCCGGTCAAAGCCTTGATACCGGCCGGTTACGGAATTTTGTTTCTCGTCGCCCTGATCCAGTTTTTCCAGGGCATCCGGGCGCTGGCCGGGAAACCGGCCGGACGCGGAGAATCGTAGCGGGATCCTACGGAGCGGAACATACCGCATGGACTACAACGCGTCCGCAGCACTGTGCATCGCCGTCATGCTTGCCCTCCTGCTGATAGGGGTGCCGATTGCGTGGGCCCTTCTGTCCAGCTCCATCCTGGTCGGCATCGCGTTTTTCGGCATGAGCGCGCTCGACAAGCTGGGCGGCCAGACATTCTATTTTCTGTACAGCCTGGCGTGGACGCCCCTGCCGCTGTTCGTTCTGCTGGGATGCCTGATCGCGGAAACGACCATAGGCGCCGACCTTTTCAGGGCGGGCAGAAACTGGCTGTCCCGGGTTCCGGGAGGAGTGGTGTCGGCCACCATCTGGGCCGAAGCCGGGATGGCCGCCGCCCTTGGCGCCAGCGCCCCCTGCATCGTCGCCGTCGGCAAGATCACCGTACCGGAACTGGAAAAGCTCAACTACAGGAAGCCTTTCGCCCTGGGCGCCCTTCTCGCGGGCGGGATACTGGGACCGCTGATTCCGCCCAGCGCGGTCATGATCATTTTCGCCATACTGACGAACGCATCCGTGGGGCGTCTGTTCATCGCCGGAATCATCCCGGGAGTCATCCTCGCCCTCCTGCTGTCGGCCCTTCCGGTAATACTCTGCATCCGGAATCCCTCCCTGGGCCTGCCGTCGGAACCGGTCGCCTGGAAAGAGCGGTTCGCCTCGCTCAAGAAAATCTGGCCCATGCTGGCCATCATTTTTTCCATTCTGGGCACAATCTACCTGGGCATTGCAACGCCCACGGAAGCCGCCGGGGTCGGATGCTTCGTCGTCCTGATCCTGGCTTTCACCCTGTACGGCATGCGATGGAAAGCCTTGTTCCGGGCGCTGACGGAGGCCGCGCTCGTCAATGCGATGCTCATGATCACGGTGATCGGGGCGCAGTTTTTTTCCTACATGATCGGAAGCTCCGCCCTGTCGGAGGGCATCACAAACGCCGTAGAAGCCGCCGACATTTCCCCGTGGCTGATCGTGATTTTGGTCAACCTCATCCTCCTGGCACTGGGGTGCTTCCTGGACGGAATCACCATCATGCTTCTGACCGTGCCGGTCCTGGTGCCCATACTGACGCAGATGGGTTTCGATCCGTTGTGGATCGGCGTCTGGTATGTCGTGAACATGGAGATAGGCCTCATCACGCCTCCCATGGGGATAAACCTGTTCCTGACAGGCAGCGTTTTCAAAGTGCCGAGTCCGGAACTGATGAAATCCGTTGTTCCCTTCCTGGCGGTCTGCCTCCTGTTTCTGGCCATCGTCGTTGGGTTCCCGCAGCTGTCCCTCTGGCTCCCCGGCATCATGCTGGGAAAATGATTTATGCAGCCAAAAGAATATTGTCACCGCCCCGAACGGATGCAAGAATAGACGCACCGCACTGGACGGCGGGCTGCTGCTTGTTTACTGAGACCGTATCGTTCCCCGGACAGAAAGGAGTCACGGCAAATGGCGAAGAAATCCCTGATTCGAGTTTTGAACCCGGAAGCCGACCGCATCCCGGTCGCGGATGAGGCCGTAAACGGAGTTGCCTCATGGACCATGGCGCCGCGGCCCCACCGGCTGGAAGGCAAAACGGTCTACCTGGTCAACCAGGGATTCGGGGGCAGCGAGCTTTTCATGAAGCAGTTTCAGGCGTGGTTCGCCGAAAACATGCCGTCGGTGAAAACTGTCCTGCGGCGAAAAACCGGGTTCATCTTCAGGGACGACACCAAAGACCTCTGGGAGGAGATCGGGGAAAAAGGCGACGCGGTCATTTTCGGGGTGGCCGGCTGACCGGGCTGCGTCACGGCGGTCGCCGGATGCTGCCGCACCCTGGAGCTACAGTACGGGATACCGACCGCGCCCCTTTCCACCGTCGCGTTTCAGGAAATGGTTCGGGCGGACACGTCGTTTTTCGGCGCGCCGCTGCGCTTCCTGTACACGCCGCACCCGGTGGTGTCCATGCCGCCTTCCGTCCTGCGCGGATATATCGAGGGCCGGGATCCCGTGACCGGCAGACCTCTCGTGGAGGAAGTGCTCGAAGCGCTTACCCTGCCCTACGGCGCGGATGAAAGCAGGAGCCTCGCCGTCGTGCGCCCCGCGCCGCGCAGAGAGCGCCTGCTGGCGCCGGACACGGAGGAGAACCTGCGGCGCGTTTTCATGGAACGCGGCTGGAGCGACGGGCTGCCCTTCATTCTTCCGACGGAGGAACGCGTCGCCGCGATGCTCGCCGGGACCGGCCAAGCGCCGGACAGGCGCGTCGGGAAATCCCTGATCGTCGATACCCAGGAAGACCTCGTGGTCACGGTCGAAACGGTTGCCGTGGCCGCCGTCATGGCCGGGGCCGGACCGGAGCATCTGCCCGTGCTTCTTGCCGTCGCCTCGACCGGGCAACCCGCCATCCAGCCCTCGACGCTTCCATTCACCAGCGCGCTGCTGGTAAACGGCCCCATACGGAAGGCGGCCGGCATGAACTCCGGCATGGGCGCTCTGGGGCCTTACAGCCCCGCCAACGCGGTCATCGGGCGCGCCTGGACCCTGATGAGCATCCTCTGGGGATACGCCCGGCCCAAACAGACTTTCTGGACATCCCAGGGCAACAACTACACCTACAACAACCTCTGCATGGCCGAAAACGAGGAGCGCAGCGTCTGGGAGCCTTTCCACGTGCAGAAAGGCCACAGGCGGGAAGAAAGCGTCGTCAGCCTGTTCCGGGGCTGGAACCTGATCAACAGTACGGGGGCCGCCTCCAGGCGCTCCTGGGGAGACGAGGTCCGGCTCCAGATGCAGGCGCTTCCCGCGCTCTATTCCGGCGCCACCCTGATCCTGGACCCGATTCTGGCCAGGCATTTGAAAGAGCACCAGGGCTTCGAGACCCCCATGGACGTCGGCCGGTGGATCGCCGAAAACGTCACGATGACGGCGGGACAGTTCTGGGGCAACGACATCATCGACATGCTGGTGACGCCCCTGGCCCTGCACGGGGTGCAGCCGTATGCGGACTGGAAAAAACTCCCGGACGATGCCGTCATCGCGCCGTACCACAAGCCGGGAAAGATCAACGTCCTGGTGGTTGGAGGAGAAACCAGCCCGCTCTGGAAAATTTCCGACCTCGACCACACGGTCTCGGTCCCGGTAGACAAGTGGATGGCGCGGCCATCCGACGCCGCCCGGGGCAAAAGGGATCCCGGTTCGGAAGAATCCCGCGGAGCATACGAATCTTCCGGCGCATAATCCCAAGCGGTCCGGCTCCGCGGGGCGCCGCCTCGGCAAACCGATCCATGTCTTCAGGAATGCCGGCAAAGGGTTCCGCCCTTTTCCGCAATCCTATCGGAAGGAAGGAGAGACGCCATGAAATCCGCTCTGGAATGCATCAATGTTCAGGACCTCTCGAAACATATCCGAATAGTCTCCTCGGATGAATTTGAAGGGCGCGGACTGGCGTCCAGGGGCGAGGAAAAAACCATCCGATACATCAGGGGAGAATTCGAGAGGCTCGGCCTGGCGCCGGGAAACGGCGACAGTTATTTCCAGGAAGTTCCCCTGGTTTCCATAAAGACGGATCCGGAAACGGAACTTGCCGTCCGGGGAAACGGGGGAACAGGCGCGTTCGCCTACGGCAAAGACTGCATGGTGGCGACGAGACGGGAATCGGAGACCGTATCCCTCGAAGATTCCGAAATGGTTTTTGTCGGCTACGGCATTGTCGCCCCCGAATACAGCTGGAACGATTACGAAGGGCTCGACGTCCGCGGCAAAACGGTCGTGATGCTGGTAAACGACCCGGGATTTGCAACCCGGGATCCCGCCCTGTTCAAAGGCAAAGCCATGACCTACTACGGACGCTGGACTTACAAGTACGAGGAAGCCGCGCGCCAGGGGGCCGAGGCGGCCTTCATCATCCACGAGACCGGGCCGGCGGGCTATCCGTGGGAGGTGGTCCGCAACAGCTGGAGCGGCCGGCAGTTCGGGCTGCGCACCGAAGACGGGAACAGGACACGCTGCGCGGTCGAAGGCTGGCTGACACTGGAAAGCGCCCGGGCGGTTTTCTCCCAGGGGGGCTTGGATCTTGAAAGGCTCAAGGCCGACTCGGCAAAACGGGGTTTTGCTGCCGTCCCGATGCGGCTGAGAGCATCCGTCTCCCTGAGAAACGAGATCGGGCAGGCGGTTTCCAACAACGTCATTGCGGTTTTGCCCGGCCGGTCGCGGGCGAACGAATTTGTTTTTTATATGGCGCACTGGGATCACCTGGGGATGGACCCTTCCCTGGAAGGGGACCAGATTTACAACGGCGCCCTGGACAACGCCACCGGGATCGCGGGTTTGATCCAGCTGGCGGAGGCCTTTACCAGGCTACCCTCGCGGCCGGCGCGGTCCATCGCTTTTCTTGCCGTGACGGGGGAGGAGCAGGGAGTCCTGGGTTCGGACTTTTACGGGGAACACCCGATTTTCCCGCGCGAAAAGACGGTGGCCGCCATCAATATGGACACCCTGAATATCTACGGAAAAATGAAGGACGTGACCCTTATCGGCTACGGGAATTCCGAACTGGATGACTACGTTCATGCGGCCGCCTCCGGGCAGGGCCGGACCGTGCGCCCCGACCCGGAACCCGAGAAAGGGTATTTCTATAGGGCCGATCACTTCAGCTTCGCCAGGCAGGGCATCCCGGCCCTTTATGTGACCACGGGACTGGACCATGTCGAGCACGGCGAAAAATGGACTCTGGAAAAAAAGGCGGAATATACCGAGAACCACTACCACAAGCCGTCGGACGAGTACGATCCCGGCTGGGACCTGACCGGCATGGTCGAGGACCTCGAAATGCTGTTTCAGATCGGCTGCAGGCTCGGCAACGAGGACTCGTTCCCGAACTGGAAAGAAGGCACGGAATTCCGGGCAAAACGGGATGCGGACATGAAGGCCGCGGGACTGAAATAGGCCGCGCCCCCTCAGAGCAGCAGGCGCAGAAGCACGGTGGCGGCCGGGATCAGGACGGCGTCGAGAACTCCGAGATACAGCAGCCCGAAGATAATGAGAAAACCGTAGCGTTCCAGGCTCAAATACGGGCGCACCATATCGTCCGGCAGGAACCCTATGACCACCCGCGAGCCGTCCAGAGGCGGGATGGGAATCAGGTTGAAAACCGCCAGAATCACATTGATTATGCAGACATGGGCCAGGAAAAGCCCGAATATCTCCCCCAAAGGAAATATCCGCAGAATTACGGCGGCGGCGGCGGCGAGAATCAGATTGCTGACGGGGCCCGCCAGCCCGACCAGCATGACTCCTTTCTTCGTATCCCGGAAGTATCCCGGATTGAAAGGGACCGGCTTGGCCCACCCCAAAAGGACAGGGCTTTTCATCAGAATCAGAAAAAGGGGGAGCAGGACCGATCCCATCAGATCGATGTGCGGCAGGGGGTTCAGCGTCAGCCTGTTGGCATTCCTGGCGGTCGGGTCGCCGAGCCGGTAAGCCACGTACCCGTGCGCCACCTCGTGCAGGATGACGGAGAACACAAGCGCCACTATCCTGATAATCAGTTCCATGGGGACGATTCCTCAAAAGGACTTCAATGTACCACTATTTCCGCAATGCCGACAGATATAGATGGAACGTACGGCGTTGTCCTCCTATAATAGGCCCAAGTTCGTGCGGGCATCACCGGACGGCACAAAAACGTGATTTTCCGGGGGGTTTTTCATGAAACTATCCATCAGGGGTATGGCGATCGCCGCGGCCCTCCTGTGCGGCGGCTGCGTCTTTGTTGTCGGGATATTCAATCTCGCGTCTCCGTCCTACGGAATGGAACTGCTGAAAGTGATGAGTTCCGTCTATCCCGGCTTTCACGCTTCACGCACTTTCGCGGATGTACTGGTAGGAACCGGGTACGGGATCGTCGACGGCGCCATCGGCGGATTCCTGTTCGCCTGGCTCTACAATCTGTTCACCAGGCGGGCCGCTTAAGCAGGAAGGGCCCGTTGGCGCCGCATGATCGGAAATAATCCGGTTTTTCAGGGGAATACCTGTCTTCGGGATCCTGCACTCTTCCCGAGCACCCTCCCAGACAGGGGAAAGATGGATTCGGGCGCACCCCCTGCCAAATTTCATCATCCGTCATTTACGGGATGTGAGGACCTAAAAATTTAAAGGGAGGAAGTTTCCGATGCAAAATTCAGGCTTTGAGCCGCTGATACCGATATTGATTCTATTTTTCGTAATCCCTTTTGTCCTGCTGGCAATAAGCCTTAAAGTGATCGCCATGTGGAAGATCTGCACCCGGGCGGGATTCAGCGGCCCGCTGGGGCTATTGATGCTTGTGCCTTTTGGAGACATCATACTGCCGCTGTACGTCGCGTTCGCCAGGTGGCCGGACTGCAAAAAGGAGCCGAAGCAGGGAGCGCCGGCGGATTGATTCCGGCGTCTCCCGAACAAATCCCGCAGCCATCGATTTTGGGTTGCCGGACAAAGGATAAACGCGTGGAGGGAGAGCGCATCGAATGAGAGCCAATCACCCCGGCGGCGGCCGGCGCCGCGGCGTCTTAATTCTTAAAACGGCCCTGGTGCAGGCGCTTTTTTTTGCGGGAGCATTTGCATCGGGACCGGCTCAGGAACCGGCGGCCGCCGAGGAAGACCCGCCCGCCTCCATGCCTGGATCCGGCCCTTGGCGCACCGCACCGGGAACGACGGCGCTTGCCGCCTTTCAAAAGGGGGGCGATGCCGGGCATCCTGCGGAAAGCCCCGAAGAACCCGGAACTCAGATTCGCGTGGAACTGTATTACGGCGAGGACAAGCTTGTTTTGGTTTCCGACCGGCAGGAGAGAGCGGGCGGAACCCTGTACCGCGCCGCCGGGAATGTCGTCATCACATTTCTGGATATGCGGGTCACCTGCGACGAAGCCGAATATGACGGGTTTACTCTCCGGGTGTCGACCAGGGGGGAAACCGGATTCAGAGGGAAAAGGGTATCCCTGACGAGTTCCGGCGTCGAATTCGACCCGGATGCGAAAACCGTCATCCTCCATGACGTTTCAGGCTACTTCTACGAAACATCGGGCCGCTCGGATCGGGAGTTCTTTCTGACCGGCGGGATGGTTCAGAGCATAAAGTCCGACAGATTTCAAATTGACTGGTGAGCCGTGAAGGAATCGAACCTTCAACCTACTGATTAAGAGGCGATCAACAACCTCTTTCCCCTCAACATTTACAAGCATTTGCAACGTTTAGAGCGAGGCATTTCCGTATATTTCCCGCCAAAAAGGCAAGTGGAGGGCAAGCGGAAGGCTCCATTTGCCCGGCGGATTCTTGCTCAATTTAAAGGAAAGGAGGGCGCTCATGGACAAGGCTCAATACCAGAAATATCTCGCCAGTCGAGAATGGGCATTGCTGAAAGAACAGGTGAAGCAGAGAAGCCAGGGCAGGTGTGAGAGATGCTTGGTCTGCGAATATGATTCCATTCATCACCTCACATATGAACGCATCGGCAAAGAAGACCTTCGGGATTTGCAGGCGGTTTGCCGACGCTGCCATGAATTCTTATCGGGCAAGCGGGAAGATGACCAGGCCATAAGCGTTCTGTTTTACCTGGCATTTATGGCTACTAACTTGCATTGGGGTACTTTCGAATCAACCGAATCCTGGGTATCGAAAACGCTGACACGGCTGAAGCCGCTCATTCTTAAATACGCCATACAGGTACAAACCAGAAAATAAAGGAAGCTCAAAGCGGGAATGGCATATGTCGAAGCTCCCGTCGTTTCAATTTGATCCCGATGATTGGCTGACAGATCCCTGCCTTTCCCTCTGCAAGCCCGCGACTCGCGGCGTCTGGATTGATCTGCTGTGCGCAATCCGCAAACTCGGCCTGGCTGGACAGCTGTGCGGTACGACCGAACAACTCGCTCGTATCGCCCGCTGCCAACCCGCCGAGCTTGCCGATGCGCTCACCGACCTTCAGGCCACCGGAGCCGCCGACGTGTCAGAGCGGAATGGGATCGCCACGGTTGTGTCACGCAGAATGAAGAGAGAGGCTAAAGAGCGTGAAATGTGGCGTTTGCGTCAGAGCAGAAAACGAGCTCACGCGGATGTCACGGACATGTCACGCCCATGTCACAAGGACCCCGATGACATGCGACATGTTGTATATTTATCTTCTTCTGTAAATAATAATAAAAAACAAAAAAAACATATCGTCGCTTCCGAGGAAGCACGACAACTTGCCGCTGCCTTACGGAATGCAATTAAAGTCCGCGATAAAAACGCAAAGGCGGCACACACCGAAAACCTGCTGCAATGGGCGCATGATATTGACCTCCTGCTAAGGATCGACAGGCGTTCACCGGACGAAGTTGGAGCCGTTATTGCGTGGTGCCAGAAACCGGGATGCTTCTGGGGTCCGAATATATTGAGCGGAAGGAAGTTGCGAGATAAATTCGACACGCTGATAGGCCAAATGCAGCGTGACGGAACTGGAGGAAATAATGCAGCAGATTCCCGAAATCCCGGTGAGCGCCGAGGGCCATTCGGCGAGCCGGAATTCAATCCGGCAGAAATCCCCCCCTGGGCAGGACCCCCCGAATGAATGCCCATTGTGCAGCGGTACGGGCTGGGAGCTCATGCCGCACAGGGATACGGTCAGGAGATGCTCGTGCAGATTGCGCAGGATCGCTGAAGAGCGTATCCGCGTCGTCCTAAAAGACTGGCCCGAGTACGCCGGCGCCAGGCTCGAAGGCTTCAAGCCAAAAAGCATAGGCCAGTCGAACGCGCATGTCGCGCTTTGCGAAAATCCCCGGGGAAGCTATTTCTTCACAGGTCAATTTTCCCGGGGCAAAACCCATCTCATGATCGCGCAGTACCGGAATCTGGCGCTTGCCGGGGACAGGTGCATCCTCCGGTCGGCGCGCGATCTCATGGAGGAGCTCCGGAAAGCCGAAGCGCCGGCCGACTCAAACCGCGAGGCGTTCATTTCGCCGGTCTTGCAGATGGTCAACCTGGCGCCGGCGGGGCACCTTTTCATCGACGATATCGAGAAGGCCGGGGCTCGGTCGGAATTCCGCGCGGAGATGATCTTCGACCTGCTGGACACGATAAAGCGCCGGCAGCTAGGGATCACGGTCACCAGCAATCTGCCGCTCCGGGACCTGGCGCCGAAGCTCGGGGATGCGGCGACGGCCAGGCTGCATCGGCTTTGCAGGGAAATCATGCTGTAAATGAAATCCGCCACTATTACCGGCCATACGAGTTTGCGGAACGGTTCCAGGTGAGCCTGAGCTATGTTTATTTCCTCATCCGAAAGGGGAAAATCAGGGCCGTCAGGATCGGCCGGCTTTATCGCATTCCCCGAAAGGAGTATTGTCGGATTTGCCGAGGGAGTAACGGGTGCAGTCCCTGTCCCCATCAGCAGACGGATTAGTTGTTCGAGGGAGTCAGAGCAGTTATGATAATGGCTTATGTCAACTTCGGGCTTTGAATTTGCCCGATAATCGAATCCGACGGCAATTCTATGCCGGAATCGGGGGGTTGGAAAGGGATTTCGGGCGTGCCTATAGTGCAAATCCTTGTATATGTAGATAGTTAGATAAAAGATAATGCCGATATATCACTCTTCCTAGTCGTTACGAAATAAAAAGTCAATGATTAAGAATATAAATGTCACACTCATTATTATCCCAACAATGCGTATTTGTAGAGAGCCTAAACCAGTAGAATATTTTTTTTCGGATAACGAACCTTTATAGCAAATCCAATTCGGAAGATTAAACCACCTTTTAGGCGAAAAAGCCATAATGAGCGCGTTGATAAAGAGGGTAAGGAAGGCGTATGCACCAACTATCTTCAATAATAAAATCATATTTATTTTCCACAATTATATATACACCAGTTATAGTTTACACCGAATGATGCAGGGACTCTAGATCCGAATGAAAAGGCTCCTGTTTTTCCGTTTCCTGGAGATATTATTACCGTGGGGCCAAATATTGGACCTAATTGAGAGATTCCAGTAAAACCCCATCCAGTAGCAAATGTACTTGGGCTTTGTGGAGCTTCAATAAATGCAATAGTTACATTATAACCTCCGCCTAATGGGAAACCAACAACCCCTGTTAATCCTAAAGCAATTTGTTTATTCGAAGGGACGTAAGCTCCTGATAATCCGATACCAAACATATTTCCAATCGTTGCCCCGAACACAGCTCCAGTAAGACCACCTAGTGATGCTCCAATCAAAAAACCTGGGAAAGAAAGTGGTGCAGTTATAGTTCCAGTATATAATATCGTTGAAGATGGAACAGAAATATTACGTTCCCCACTAGAAACAATTTGATCTCCTATTTTTACTTCAGTATGAAGTGTTTTTTCTTTCTGTACCTGTACATTTTGATTATTGATCTGGGCGCCAACAACTACTGCATATGAAAATCCATCCCAAACTGAAACAGCTACCGCCGTTGGCAAGTAATCAGAGCCCAATCGAGGCATAAGATAATCAAAATACATTTGTATTATTTCTTCCTTTGTATATTGATTCGTATCCCAAAGGTACAATAATTCAATCGGAAAATTGGGTAAATTTGGATCCTTTGATGGATCCCATTTTTCCTCTTCAAATCCAGATGGATCAGTGTAGGTTATAGGATCATTCAGCACATAACTGTACCGGTTCAGTGACTGCAGGTTATACTGATCCGGGACGATGGTATCCGCCGACAGGAACCTTCCCAGGATGGGATCATAGAGCCTTGCATTGTAATTGTAGAAGCCGAGATCGTCGTCGTCCTCCTGGTCGGTGAAGGTGTATTTGACGTTGGGATTTTGATTCGCACCGCGATAGGTGCCGAATGGGAAGTACTCAATGGTTTCCAAAAGATTTCCGTTTACATCTGTTATTGCAGAAGCCGAGCCAAGATGGTTGGGATGGTAGCAATGCTCGGCGCCGTCCGTGCGAATAGACACTACGCGCTGCCCACCGGCTCCGAAAAGATGCATGATGCCGACAGATCCGCGCACTTCGTACGCGTCCCCGAAATACAGCGTCGTGCTGCCTGTCCAGAGATTCTGCTTCTTCACCCGAACGCCGTTTCCGTCGTAAATGAATTTTACGTAATCGGAGCCGCCCTTCTCGACCAGCACCGGCATGTTGTCGTAGTTGTATTCGATATCCAGGGTGACGCTGCCCGAGACTTTCTGCGTCATGTTGCCGTTGTCGTCGTACTGCATCGTGATGCCGCCCGCGGAGCGCACGGCATGCGGCTTGGTTATATAGTCATCATATAAGTAGGTACCTACGTCCGATTTGTATTTGATATTTCCGATCCGGTCGTACTCGTAACTCTGGTTGTAAGCCCCGTTGCCGACACCCGTGGCCGAAACGAGCCGATCGAGGGCGTCGCGGGTGTAGGTGTGGGTAATGCCGTACAGATTGTCGACCAACTCATAAAGCTGGCCCTTGTTGGTGTAGGTCTGGTAGGTAAGATCCTGGTAAATGGCGACGGGCAAGCCGTTTACGTTCTTCGACGTAACCAGGCCTGCAAGCCTGTTCGTGACCGCGTCGTAGCTGTAGTCGGTGATGACGGAGTTGTTTGTGCCCGATTTCGGGTATTTGGCCATTCTGTGCTGCCCCAGGGCCGTAAAGTTCGAGTATTCGACCAGGTTCCTTCCGGCAGCGACATCGCGCAGGGAGGTCATGTTCCCCAAACCGTCGAAAGAATACCGGAAGGTTCGCGCCTGGGCGCCGCCCGGAAAATACGTGATTTCATAGGGCCTTCCGGTGGAGTCGTAGCTCGAAGCCATGTCCACCGAGTCGGGCCCGATGCTTTTCTCGCTATGGGTAATCCGCTGCATCACGTCGAATCCCTGTATCACATCCGATTTTACCAAACTGCCCGAGGGATCGGAAACGGAAGTGAGCGCGCCTTCGGAGTAGTCGATCGAAGGATCGTCGTATGTGTAGGTTACGGTGCGGTCCGGGTAGATTTTGTATTCCAGGCGGTTCAATTCGTCATACTGGAATTCAACGGTTTGGTATTTGGCGTCCGTCTGGTAGCGGAGATTCCCGGCTTTGTCGTACTGGTAGGTCCAGTATCCCATGTCGGGATCCGTCATGGACCTTTTGCGGCCCATCGAATCGTAGGTCATCGTTGTCGTGTTTTCCTCATCCTGATTTTTTGCCGCAACGACCTGGGTGATATTGCCAAGTACGTCATATGAATATTCGGTAAGGGTATAATCTGGATCCGTGACCGTTTTCACCCTGCCCAGGGTGTCGTAGCTGTACTTCGTGTCGTGGTCGTTCTGATCCACGACGATCCTATCCAGGCCCTGGTAGGAGGTGGTGACGTGCTTGTCGTCCGGGGTTCTGATGTCCGTTATCCGGGACTGGCAGTCGTAGGCGTATTCGGTGTAATACGGCGGATTCGCCTGGAAGGAGGAGGAATACTCCCGCCACAGCCTCCCGCGGCCGTCGAATTCTGTTTTGGTGTAGACATGCGTGCCGCCGGACCAGGTATCGGTCTTGTACGTCCTTCCGAGCCCGTCAAAAAGCACTTTCTGATACGTGTCCAATGTTGCAGCACCGCCTACGACATGCTCCTGGACCTGGACGTATTGATTGTCGGAAGCGGGTGTGCCGGAAATATTGTAAACATAGGCCGTGTATCCGCCGTCCGGGCGGCTTTCCGTCTGAATTCTTCCGAACTGGTCGAATGTGTTGTCGAATTCGTAGGAAGTCCCCTGCAGATGAGGCGGAATCAGGTAATCCAGTTTCCCGAATTTGGCGTCATAGACCGTCGTGGTCTCCTGCCCGAGAGCATTGGTTTTGGTATGCGGGTAAACCTTTGTCGAATCGTAAGTAATTGTCGTTGTGTGGTTTAAGGGGTCGTTCGCGGTATGCAGATTCCCGTCGCTGTAATAGGTGAACGTCGTGACGGCATTCTGCGTGGCGTTGCGGCTCGAGCATCCGGAAGATGGGGTATCGGAGATGCACACTTCTTCCGTCTCGAGGTTGCCGGTCGTGCCGTTATAGTCCATCCATTTCCGGGCCTTGATGCTGTAGGAGGAGTCTTGAACGGTCACCATCGTCGGTTTCGACACGATCCAGGGCGAGGTGTATGTCGTGTAGGTCGTATAGGTGTGGACGTCATCCGGCGTTGTTCCAGATCCAGCCCCGTACCTGTGCACCTGGGATACGTTCAGATAGGAATCATAGACATATTCCGTGCGGTGGCTGTAGGAAGGATATCCCGGATCGGTTACGGTCGTTGTCGATTTGTAAAGCCGCGGGAATTTGGACGCGCCTATTGTATCGATGCTGTAGGAATTGTCGGTGCGCTGCAGGACCTGCGACGACGAGTTGTACGATATTATCACCTTGACCATCCCTTTATCGAACTCGCCCTGGTTGAAAACCGTCCACTTCCTGTACGTAAACGGGGAGTCGTTGTAATACGTCCGGTTGAACCCCCTGAATTCGCGGGTGGGAAAATCGTAGAAGCCGCCGTAATACCCATAATAAGTGTACTGCTGATGCCCCCTGCCGTCATCCTGCTTGATCGTCCTCAACGTCTGGGTCACAAACGGCATTAAAACAGTGTAGTACGTCTGCCTCTGCATCCACTTTGAAGACGGCCAATAAGTGAATTCCATGCTGCCGCCGATCGGGTTGTCGATCTTTTCCAGCAGGTCGATCGGGGCAGTGTGAAATCCTCCTCTGAATCGAATTTTCCCATTGTTTGCATGGTAGCTTGAAAAATCAGCTTTCCCATCCCCGTTTACATCCCCTGACAATGTGAATATGGATGAATTCGTCCACGTGTAATAAGATTCATACATTACCTCTTGATACGTATTTGTTACATACGTGCCGTCCCCTCGGGACGTCAGGGTTTTTATTCGTATATAGTGATCTTGATAATACACATAAATAAGATCCGATATGCCGTCTCCATTGGCTTCGGAGGAGTACCATACCTGGTTTCCCGGCTTGAACACTAAATTGGTATTAAACGGCGAAGATGCCTCATACTGGCCGTTGCCCTTGGAGAAAAACGTCACGACCTGTTCGTAATTGGAATAGTTGTAGGCATATATCAAATCCGTATAGCCGTCTCCGTTCACATTGCCGGACAAAAAATAATTATCTGCCGTCGCATAGAAGGTTGTGTTTGTGTTTTGTTCGGCGATGCTGAAGGTGCCGTCCCCGTTGCTTATGCTGGTATATATTTCCACTTTATTGTCGCTGTCGTAGTCCCCGATTATCAGAAAATCGCTTTTGCCGTCGCCGCTTATATCGGTCGACAGGTATTGGAGTGAGGATGAAGTCAAATTACCCGGGTAGGTGGGGGGATTGACGTAATTAAAACCGCCGCTTCCGTTATTTATAAATGTATATAAACTCGATAAGGTAAAAAACGTGAAATCGGACAGGCCGTCTCCATCAACGTCATTGATAAATGTTTTTGTAGAATAATCAAACCAAGGGAAAAAGGGCACATAATTTCCCCAAGGGCCGTTAGGCAATACATATTGATATTGAGATGTCGACAGAGAATAGCCGCCATCAATGTTGGAGATGGCTGCTGAGAAACTGAGGAAGAAATAAGGTTCCATTTCCTGAATGGGAAGAAGGAGCACGGCCATGAAATCCGTCAGGCCGTCCCCGTTCCAGTCTCCCGGATAGATCAACCCGTGGTCGTTCCCACCAGTTAAACGCCAGTTGGTCTGCTGAGTATATGTGGTGAATGTGCCGTCTCCATTCGACAACGCCACCTGAAGCACGTAATAATTGTTGACTTCGTTGGCGCACATATAATCTGTTTTCCCATCCCCATTGGCATCCCCGGTAAAGCATTTTTGATAGCTTCCATATGACAGGGTGGTTGTTTGGTCGTAGAGATTGTAGTCTCCTACCAGGCCGTCATTATCATAAGTAAACGTATTCGGCGGAAGCGTCCCGCCTGAATTGCCGTGCTGGGTGATGGAAGTAAGTAAGGAACGCTTGGAGCTGGGGCTTTCCGAATAACCAAGGACATATTTTCGGACCAGGTTCCCGCTGTTTTTGACTTCCACCCGGTTCAGCCGCATGGATGTTTTTGTCAAAACACCCTGCGTATAATTGTTCGCGACATCGGTCCTGGTCTCCAGAATAAATTCCACGCTGTTTGAAGCGCTTGCCGTGGAGTGTCCCGTATATTGAATCTGGGATGGGTAAAGGATGCCGTCATACCGGACGTATGCGATCGTCATGTAATTCCCATTTGTGTCCTCAACTTCGTCCAGCAACCACTTGAAGGTGCCGTTGGCATTGTATTCCCTGGAATCGGTCGTCTGCCCGAAATAGTACTTTGTCCCGTCCTTTGCCGTCATCACCCATCCGCTGGAACTGTTGTAATAGTATTTGGACATAGCGCCTTCAATCTTGGCGCCGTAATAGTTCGTCCCCCATTCTGACCTGGCTACGAGTTCCGATGATCCGTTGACAACGGAAACATAGTCATTTGCCGTGTAGTCCAGTCCGAATTTCGTGGACCGCTGTATGTAACCGATATTGATGTCCCATCCCACTCCCAGCCAGCCGTTGCCGCCGGAGCTGTTGTAGGCAAAGGCAAGTTTCGGTTCCATTCCACTCCTGCCCGGAGGCACTTCGATCGGGATGCCGGCGACGGCGGATCCTGTAAAGCCGGAGACATCGGCCGTAGCGAAAGAACCGGCCGCCTGGGCTGCCAGACTTCCTCCACTCCACCCTCTGAGCCGGCCATCATGTTTTGCGGGGCCCCCTCAAGCTGGGATTTTATGAATTCATCGAGGCTTTCTTTATCCTGTACGGATTGTTGAGACTCTTCAGCCACCGCATCCGGATCCTCGACGGTCGGCGTTTCCGATTCGACGGTTTCCTCCGATGACAGATCCCCGAAGGGAACAACTATAGGTCCCTCGCTCTCGTCTTCGATCCCAGATTCCGACGTCTCCTGGAAAGCATAAGCGGAAGGCAAAAAGGAAACCGCGGTCAGGAATAAAAAGAGTGCCGACCAAAAGAAGAGTACAAATCCAAAAAATAGGGAAAACCTTTTCTGGTTTGACGAAACCATGGGAATCTCCTTAATAGATTTGTTATTGCTATCGAAAGAATCCGGCAGCAGACTCCAATCTTATTTTATAAGTTCAGGCGTTTTTCCAGCACTCTTTCATGATGGGAAAGAGTGACAGAATCGAGATTTAATCAAGATATAAGCTATGCGATCTCGATATCTGCAAATATTCAAACGCGAATACAGCCGTCACTCGAACGAAATATGCCCTGCGAACTGACACGGACCGATTTAGGATATAGTACCTTGTATATAAAGACGAAATAGGTAACCGCAAGATAAATGAAGATTCAACCCGATGTCAAGAAAATTCAACTATCATTTATCAAGATAATTTAACTATCATTTATTAAATTTATTATATGTTAGCATTTTTGCTCCGAGGCCGCCCTGAAAGGCCCGGATACGGCGCATGATTCAACCTGGAAAGTGATAATCCGGTCCTATTTTTAAAGAAGCGGGAGAAATTATCCGGCCATTTGTATCCTAGCTCCTTTGCTATGTCCTTCACACAATGTCCCTGGCCCCAAAGATCAAAGCATCGTTCCAGTAGTTTGATATCGCTATATTCCCTGAAGGCGAACCCCGTTTGTGAAATAACCGATTTTTCCACTATCGGATGACTGCATTGGAGTCGTTCCGCCAGGTCCATCAGACGAATCATCGGGTTCGACGATAATATTCTTTCGATTTCCACAAACAGAAGCCGATAATCGTAAGCCATGCTCACCCCTTTGGCTTTAGAGACCGGACAGCTACATGACAAGAAAAAGCGTTATATTAAACAAGAACGCAGTCTTCAGAAAATCGTCCACCGCCTATTGAAAATTTTTCACCTTCAGTAAATTCGTATTGGGATTCCCGTCCGCGAAGTGCGATGCTTGCCACCGCTTGCGACATCTGCACTGTTTCTGTATCTCCAATGCGAATATTTGTTGACGCAATACCTGTTCCCCTCTCAAACTCCCCTATGTGAAGCACGGCATTGGCGGAAACGAGACGCTGACTCGTCGATCAACAGCGCCCGCATAGCGAGCCGGCATCGAGCCCGGCACAGACAATCAAAATATGTCAAAACTCAGGAAATCGGTGTTGGTGGAGAATCCGCGCCCTGGAAGCCCGCACCGCATCAGTTACGCGAGGGCGATCGAGCATTGCCGTACAGGCATCGCCTATTTTACGCGCGACGGCGCGTTGAAATTCCGCACCCTGCAGCCATCATCGAGGTCCGCAAGCGATGTGTACGTGGACCACCGAGGGATGATCTGGTGGAACGGGAACGATCCCGGCGGGATGCACAGGCCGGGCGAGATCGTGAGTTAACGTGCCCCACGCCCCCAAGCGCCCATGCACCCAACCCGGATGCTCAGAGCTTACCGACGGCGGGCTGTGCGAAAAACATAGGCGGCAAATACAACGGGAATATGAAAATCGGCGCGGATCCTCTGCAAGCCGGGGCTATGGAAACCGATGGCGCAAAGCGAGGGAGTACTATCTTCAGAAGAATCCTTTCTGCATAAAGTGCGGCCCTCCTGTGCTTGCCGCCGAAGTGGACCACCGGCAGCCGCATCGGGGAGACATGAGCCTGTTCTGGGATCGCGGCAACTGGCAGGGTCTCTGCAAGGCGTGCCATTCAAGGAAGACCGCGGAAGAGGACGGGCGATAGGGATAGATACTATTTCCTATGACGTATTCTGCAGGGGGTATGGGGCTGTAATCCCTAGACAGCATTAGACTTATACCGGGCGCGCAGCGTCCCCCGAATTTCCGCTTTATTCCGACCGGGGGTCAAAACCGGAAATGGCCAGGAAAAATATGAACAAGACGAAGGCGACAAACAGGCAGGTCGAGCGCAGAACCGTTGATTCCTTAATAGTTTACGAGCGCAACGCCCGGACTCACTCCGAGCCCCAGATCCGGCAGATTATGGCTTCTTTGCGTGAATTCGGGTGGACAAATCCGGTGCTAATTGACGAAAAAAACAACATAATCGCGGGCCACGCGAGGGTTGAAGCAGCCAAAAGGCTGGAGATGGCCGAGGTCCCCTGCATCACCCTGGACGGGCTGACTGAAGCCCAGAAAAAGGCGTATTTGATCGCTGACAACAAGCTCGCGCTCAATGCCGGCTGGGACGACGACCTGCTGCGTGCGGAATTGCTCGACCTGAAGGGCCTCGAATTCAACCTGGACCTCCTGGGATTCAATCCCGAGGAGATGGCAGACCTTTTGCTCGGCCAGGACGTGAACCAGCCGGAGTACGATGAGTCGGCGGCGGCCGACGTCAAGATGGTTACCTGCCCGGAATGCGGACATTCCTTTCCAAAATAGTCGACTATCCGGCCTACCTCGATGCCTGCTGGCAGGAACATCTCAAGCCGCGGGATCCGGATGCGCCGACGGTGATTTCCCTGTTCGCCGGATGCGGCGGGTCCTCGCTCGGCTACAGCATGGCCGGATTCCAGGAACTGCTCGCCGTGGAGTGGGACGATCATGCGGTCGAGACATTCAAGCTTAACTTCCCGGACGTTCTGGTGTGGCACGGCGATATAGGAAAACTCTCGGTTGAGGAGTGCCTCCGGATCGCGAAGCTGAAGCCGGGAGAACTGGATGTTCTGGACGGATCGTCCTCCCTGCCAGGGATTCTCGCTCCCTGAATTCAAGCGTTTCAGTTCGTTTCCGGATGCCTTCATTTTCGCCGGGCAATTCCATGAAGGAATCCGGCAGATCGGTAACTGTGTACCGCCGCTTTTCATGAAGGCCATTGCGGAATACGTTCGATGCAATTTATTGGGCTGCATTTCTTGATTGAATGCTTCTTTGGGCTTAGTTGCCCGGGAACATTTCGGAGCACTGTTTATTAAAACGGGAAGCCGGTTGGAGTAGTGGTATTAAACGGTATCAAAGAACTACCCAGGTGTTTATTCGTCCACTCTGAAACCGATCGGCTTCGAGGATTTGAGCGGAATGTCGATCAGCCGCTTGACGATGGAATACACTGCCGCAAGTTGCTGGCCGTGCTCTTTCTGCTGGCGTTCGAGATCCTCGATCTTGCGGGCCAGGTCTTTATGGGTAGCCAGCATTTCACGAAGTTTTACGAAGGCGCGAATGATCAGGATGTTCATCTGCACAGCGCGGGGGCTGTTCAATACGGAAGAAAGCATGGCAACGCCGTGCTCGGTAAAAGCGTAGGGCAGGTAGCGACGCCCACCCCAACTTGAGGTTTCAGGATGCAATCTCAAGTGCATGGGTAACGCATGTTTTGTGAAGATGGATATCATCGGAATTAACCATGGCGACGGCGGACGCGCTCCTGATATCCGAGGCGGCGCGGCGGATCCGCGCGGGCTATCGAGGGAGGATGACGGCGTGACGTTGAGAGTGGAGGTCCGACAGGACTGCCGGATAGAGATCATGCGGCCCCGGGGGAACCGCTCCCAATTTTTGCATTTCCCCTCCCTGGACAGCGCCATGCGCGTCATCCGGTTTTTCATCAAGAGGGACCTCGAGAGGGCGGAGAAGGAGCGCTTCGTGCCGCAGCTGCACAAGGAGGCAAAAAAGGCATTCAAACAGCTTCAGGAAAGGAGCCCCTCCGTTTAGCTATGCCGTTACGGGGAGCCTGGCGGGCAATCAATACGCGTAATTCTGGGCAACGGAGCGGCTTCCACGCCATATTTTAAGGATGCGCCGAGGTGATATGACTCAATATGTCCCGATAAAGACATTGTGCGAGCGAACGTCGTTATGCGAGAAGACGATCCGCTTGCTGATCCGCAGGCACAAGCTGCCCCATCACCGTTTTTCTCCGCGGGGGAAGATCCTGGTCGACGTCGAGGCGTTCGAGAAATACATGCGCTCGACCAGGCGCCAGATTCAGAAGGATCCCGTCGTGACCGAAATCCTTCAGGAATTCCGCGAATTCGCGCAGGCGGCCCGCTGATGGGGGTCATAGCGGTGGAGATGCCGCGAGGCAGCGGCAAATGGTGGGTTCGGATCCGCTGGCAGATCCCCTCGGGGAAGAGGTGGCGCAAGACGAAGCTGATCGGGACCGGGGACGCCGGCAGGGACGCCGCGTCCGAAAGGGCCAAGCTCCTGAACGAGGCGTGGGCCAAATTCGGCCCGGACGCCATCAGGCTGATCGAGCCCGAAACGCCGCAGAAAGACAGCGCGCCGATCCCCACCGTTTCGGAATACGCCCGGCTTTTCATGAAACGAATGGAGTCCGCGGGCCTGAAGAGATCCACGCTCGCCATGTACAGGGTAAACCTGGACCGCCACATAATCCCGGCGCTCGGGAACCTGCTCCTGCCGGAAATAAGCTACCGCATCCTGGCCGACTTCCTGTCGGAGAAATCCGTTTCGACCTACAGCACGGCTCGGTTCCGGCGGCCGCTGAAAAACAAGGAGAAGGAGAAGCGGCGCCCCAAGGGACACGCGCGCCGGTACAGCCGGGACACCATCCGCATCATGACGATGACCCTGCGCTCGCTGATGTCCGAAGCCGTGAGGGACGGGATCATTCCCATGAACCCCGTGGCCGGCCTGAGCCGCTTCTACCGCAAGAAGAAAAAGGACCGCGAGGTGAAGCGCTCCGACGTGTACACGGCCGAGGAACTGCATAGCGTGGAGGATCAGATCGCCGTCAGGCATCCGGAGTATTTCGAGTTCGCGCTCGCGATGTCCCGGGAAGGGATGCGGATCGGAGAGGCCTGCGCTCTCACCGTCCACGACATCGACTGGGCGCGCGGAACCATCCTGATCAACAAGAACATCCCCTCGGGAACCGGCGAGCTCGAAGACAGCGCCAAAACCGACGCGAGCGACCGCGAGATGGAGTTCTGGTCCGTGGACTTCCGCCGGGCGCTGGAGGCGATGCTGAAGCGCCGCAGGGTCGAGTGGCTCGCCAGGGGAGAGCCGGCGCCCGAGGCCCTGTTCTGCGAAAGATCCGGGCACACGGTCAACTACAGCCGGTTCCTGCGGGCGTGGAACGGCGCCCAGAAGTCTGCGGGCGTCCGCCAGCGGAGCCCGCACTCGCTGCGCCACACCTGGGCAAGCCAGATGATCGCCGCCGGGGAGGATATCGGCTCCGTTTCACGGCACCTGGGGCACGCCAACCCGGGCGTCACGCTTTCGATTTACACGCATTTCCTGCCCAAAAAACGGCGGCTCGAAGGGACCATCCTCGACCGCCAAAAGGCAAGTGGAGGGCAAATGGAAGCGATTTTAGATGAAGGAGAATTTCATAATTTCCGTAAATAATTGAGATGATTGGTGAGCCGTGAAGGAATCGAACCTTCAACCTACTGATTAAGAGTCAGTTGCTCTGCCAATTGAGCTAACGGCCCACTCTTTCGCTGCGGTGCGCCGTACCGTCGGCGCAAACGGCGCCGGATGGAACGACGCCCATGAGGGTAACATGCCCGGGCTCCGTTGTGAAGGCGGATTTTGCCGTTCCCGAAGACGACGCGGCGTCTGCGGCCCCTGAAACCGTCGGACACCGGATTCTGAAATTTTAGCCCGGGGCGATGCCGACTTCCCGGACGATTATTTCACAGGATAGGGGGGCGGCGGCGGTATCCGGACCGGGGATGCCTCCAGCTTTTTCAGTATCACCTCGATGGCCCTGTCGAGCTGTTCGTCCACTCCCGCGTACTCTTTGGCGGGATCGTTGTCGACGGCGATGTCCGGCTCGACACCGTGCCCCTCCATGATCCACTCCGTCCCGGCGAGGTCGTAGCGGGAAAACTCGGGACGCTGCAGGTATCCCCCGTCCACGATCGGCAAAGAGCCGCGGATGCCGACCACGCCGCCCCAGGTGCGCTTGCCGATGAGCTCGCCCATTTTGTAGTGCCGGAAGCGGTAGGCGAAAATGTCCCCGTCCGAAGCCGAGAACTCGTCGATCAGGGCCACTTTCGGCCCCGCCTGCATCCCGCCGGGGTCGAATTCCGGGGCCACGTTGCGCGCGATGCCGATCATGGCCGCCTCGCGGCGCAGGCGCTCGATGATAATGGGCGACACGTTCCCTCCCCCGTTGCTGCGCACGTCGACGATCAGGGCTTCCCGGCGCGTCTGGGGATAGAAGTAGCGGACAAATTCGTTCATTCCCTGGGTCTGCATGTCCGGGATATGGATGTAGCCCACCCGCCCGCCGGTAGCCCGGCTGACCTTTTCGATGTTGTCCTGCACCCAGCCGTGATAGCGAAGCGGGCTCTCGTCCCCGATGGGCACGACGACCGTTTCCCGGCTCCCTTCCTCGGACGGAGTCGAATTCAGCTTGAGCCGGACCTGTCTCCCGACCGTGCCCGCCAGGGATGCGTAGATGTCCGGCATCCCGTCGGTCGGTTCCCCGTTGACGGCGAGGATGAAATCGCCTTCGCGGGCATCCACGCCGATATCCGTCAGGGGGGACTTTGCATTCTCGTCCCAGTTGCGGCCTTCGAGAATGCGCGCAATCCGGAAGTATCCCGAAGACGCGTCCTTCTCGAGCACCGCGCCCAGCAGGCCGGTCTTGATCCGCTCTTTTTCGGGCGCGTCCCCGCCGCCGACATAGGTATGCCCCACGTTGAGCTCCCCGATCATCTCCCCGATCACATAGGTGAGATCCTTCCGGTGGCGCACGAAAGGAAGAAGCGGCTCGTAGTTGCGCCGGACCTGTTCCCAGTCGACCCCGTGCATGTTGGGATCGTAGAAGAAATCCCGCATCTGGCGCCAGGACTCGTGGAATATCTGCTTCCATTCGGCGGTCCGGTCGAGATTCATCGCCATGTCCGAGAGGTCGAGCTGCCCGCTGACCGGCCCGGGGGCGGCGGGAAGGTCCATGATCGCGTAGGACCGGTCGTATCCCACCAGGATCTTTTTGGCGTCGGCCGATATTTCAAAGCCGTTGACCTCCGCCAGTTCGGACTCCTTCCGCTTGTCGAAATCGAACAGAACCAGCTTGCTTTTGTCGCCTCTTTTCTGCCGCAGGTAGTAAAGCCTGCCGCCGGCCGAAACCAGCTGCCGGTAGGAGGCTCCCGGAACGGGAAGTTCCGCGATGCGGGAAGGCAGACCCTCCGCATCCACCGTAACGGCGACGCTTTCGGAAGGTTCCTTCTTCTCCGCTTCGGTTTCCCCCTCTTTGCCGGCAGGTTTTTCCGCTTCCTTGACCCCGACCTCGTCGCTCTTCGGCTCGAAGGGGGATTTCGTCTCTCCGGCCAGCGTCACCAGGTAGATCTTCGACATGTCGCTGTAGCTGTAGTCGAACTCCACCCCGTCCCCGGCCGGGTTGAAGGTGCGGTCGGAGACGAAGAAAAGGTACTTTCCGTCCGCGCTGAACGCGGGCAGCCCCGAAGCGTACCAGCCTTCGGTAACGGCGAACGTGCCGCCGCCCTCCATGGAGTAGAGGTAGACCGTCTTCATCTGCTTCACCTCTTCGCGAGCGTAGGCGATCCACCGGCTGTCGGGGGACCAGCAGAACTCGGTAATCTCCCAGGCTTCCGCCGTGGCCACCGCCGTTACTTCCCCGGTGGCGACGTCTACGTACTGCAGGCGGAGTTTTTTATCCGACCACAGGATCTTCTGGCTGTCGGGCGACCAGAGGAGGTAGAACTTGTAGGTGTCGCCGCCCCGGGTCAACTGCCTCGCCGGCCCCGAGCCGTCCTGCGGCACGATGTAAATTTCATCTTCGCCGGAGGCGTCGGAGATATAGGCGATCCATTTGCCGTCCGGCGACCATTTGGGCGCTCTCTCGTGGATGCCCGAAGTGTTCGTAAGATTCCGCGTGGGCCCGTGTTTGGCCGGAACCGTGTAGACATCCCCGCGGGCGTTGAAGAGGGCGCGGCTGCCGTCGGGGGCGATTTCATAGCTGTAGACCGAATCGCCGGTCCGGATGCGTCCGCCCCGCCCCGAAACCTGGTCGTCGGCGATGGAGACGGGGACTTTTTCGACCCGGCGGCTTTCGAGACCGAACCGGTAGATGGAACCGCCGTTTTCAAAGACGATGGCTGCATCGCCCAGGGAAGGAAACTTGATGTCGAAGTCCTTGAAGTCGGTCAGCCTGCGCGTCCTTTTGGAAGCGATCTCGTATGCGTAAAGGTTGAATCTCCCGCTTTCTTCCCGGTCCGAGATGAAGTAAATCGTGTCCCCGGCCCACATCGGGATGATGTCCTGCGCGGGATTGTCCGTGATGTTGACCGTTTCCTGGGTATCGAAATCGTAGATCCATATGTCGTCCGCCTGGCCGCCCCGGTAGCGCTTCCAGGTGCGGAATTCCCTGAAAACACGGTTGTAGGCCAATTTCCTCTGGTCGGGGGAATAGGAGCAGAAACCGCCCCGCGGCAGCGGCAGCGGCTCGGAAAGGCCGCCGGAGTCCGAAACCAGGAAAAGCCCGCCCTTGAAGGAGTTCCATTCGTCCTTCCGGGACCGGAACACGATCCGGTCGTTCCCTTTCCATCCCATGACGATGTTGTTGGGACCCATGCGGTCGGCGACATCGTCACGGTCCAGGGTCGCCGTATGGGTCAGCCTTCGGGGGATGCCCCCCTCGGACGCCATCAGGTAGACTTCGGTATTGCCGTCGTACTGCGCGGTGAAGGCAATGTTTTTCCCGTCCGGGGAAAAGCGGGGAAACATCTCATAGCCGGCGTCGCCGGTCAGCTTGCGCGCGACGCCCCCTTCGGCCGGGACCGAGTACAGATCTCCGGCGTAGCTGAAAACGATCCGGTCTCCGTGAATCGCGGGGAAACGCAGCAGACGGGTTTCCTCGAGAGCCGACGCCGCCGGATTCATAACAATCGGAAAGGCCGCCAGAAATAACATCCATAAATATCGCATCATTCTATCTCGCTCCCGTTCGATGCCCGCAGGGGCATCCTGACTGTTAAAGAAGCACTTTCAGCTCCCTCCCCACTTCGCAAAACCGTTCGACGCCGTAATCCAGATCCTTCCGCGAATGCGTCGCCGAGATCATCACGCGAATGCGCGCCCTTCCCATGGGAACGGTCGGAAATCCGATCGCCACGGCAAATACATCCCGCTCGAAAAGGAGGCGGCTGAAAACCTGCGCGGTTTCGGCTTCGCCCAGCATGACCGGGACAATCGGCGTTTCGCTGCCGCCGGTGTCGAAACCCGCCGCCTGCATTTTCTCCCTGAAATAGAGCGTGTTGGCCCAGAGTCCGCGAACAAGCGCCTCGGAGGATTCCAGCTCGTCGACCGCGGCGCAGCAGGCCGCCGTATCGGCCGGTGTCGCGGCGCTCGAAAAAAGATACGGCCTTGCTTTCTGGCGCAGATGATCGACGACGACCCTGCTTCCTGCGGCGAACCCGCCGACGACCCCGAACGCTTTCGACAGCGTCCCCACCTCCACGGCTATCCTGCCGTGGAGGTTGAAATGATCGACCACGCCGCGCCCGCCCCGGCCCAGGACGCCTTCGCCGTGGGCGTCGTCCACCATCAGGATTGCACGGTGCTTTTCGGCGAGCCCGGCAAGCCGCGGCAGCGGCGCGATGTCGCCGTCCATGGAGAACACTCCGTCGGTAACGATCATGGCGCGCCCGGAGAAGCCGTCCGGGCAGTGTTCCCGCAGCTTCCCCTCCAGGGATTCCGGGCTGCAGTGGTCGTAGCGGACGACCGCCGCCCCCGACAGTCGGCAGCCGTCGATGATGGAGGCGTGGTTCAGCGCATCGGAAAAAATGACGTCGTTCCTTCCGGCCAGCGCCGGGATGACGGCGATGTTGGCATTGAAGCCGGACTGGAAAGAGAGCACGGCTTCAACCTTCTTAAAGCGCGCGAGTTTTCTTTCGAGCTCCAGGTGAAGCGACATGGTCCCGGCGATGGAACGCACCGCCGCCGGTCCAACGCCGAAGGCGTCGACGGCTTCCCGCGCGGCTTCTTTAAGGCGCGGGTGGTTCGCCAGGCCGAGGTAGTTGTTGGAAGCCAGATTCAGCACCCGCCGGCCGTCGACGTCTATCCAGGCGCCTTGCGCGGACTCCAGGGTTCGCGGGCTGACGAGGAGGTTTCCCTTCTCCAGGCGTTTCCGTTCGTCCAGAATGAACTGCAGTCCGCTGATTCCGGTCTTCCCCTGCTCCATCAGGATCCTCCGTCGGCGGCCCTCGTGATGCCCGGCGAATGGCGACGGGCGACAATTGTAATTTCCTACATTCTGAAAAGCGGACGGAGCTTTTGGGTCCCGGCCAGAAGCGCCTCCCTTTCCCCGTCGCTCAGGGGAGGCAGGTCGCAGGCCAGATCCAGGGCCATGCGAAACAGCCCGCCGTCCCCGGGCGGGATCGCGGCCGTGACGTCCTCGGACAGCGTGAAACGGAGCGCCTGGCGGGCGAGTTCCCTGTTGTCGATGGGGCGGTACCAGCAGTTCGGATATTTTCCCCTGTCGCTTCTGCGCCGGGGTCCGTGCGCCATCGCCTTGATCGCCAGGCGCGCGACGCCCAGCTCCTGCGCCCGCGCCATGACCTGGGGCCCGAAGTTTCCCCGGGCGTATGCGATGAAGTTCACCGGGAATAGAACGGAATCGAACGGGAAGCGGCCCATCATCTCCAGGGCCGCCTCGACCGTGTGCGCCGAGAATCCCATGTACCGTATTTTCCCCTGGCGCCGGGCGGCCAGAAACGCCTCGCAGGCCCCGCCGGGGGCAAAAATCTCCTCCACCTCGGCCCGGTCCGAAACGGCATGAAACTGGTAAAGGTCGATGTGGTCCGTGCGCAGGCGACCAAGGGACCGCTCCAGTTCCGCGGCCGCCCCTTCCGCGGAACGCTCCAGGGTTTTGCAGGCAAGGAAAATTCTCTTCCGGAAAGGGGCCAGCGCCCTTCCCATGGATTCTTCGGCCTCTCCGTTTCCGTAGAAGGGGGCTACATCGAAATAGTTGACGCCGCGATCGATGGACAGGGCAATGATGGCGTCGACTTCCCGCGGCTCCAGGCCCAGCAGCGTCATCCCCCCGAGACCCAGGATCGAAAGCTCGGCATCGCCCCGATATCCGCGCATTGGAATCCGGCTTTGACTCATCCCTCCCGATCCTCCATTCACTTCATACCCATGACGGCGTCGCCCGGCTGCGCTCCCGGACGACTCCGCCCGGCACCGCGCCCCAAGTGCCCGCCCCGATATCCTAACACCGAACTTGAAGCATACCACACCACAAACTCATAATTTGCGCCCAGGTTTTCCGGCCGGATCGGGGCTCATAAATCAACGCACGGCTGCGACCGGCGGAAAAAAGCGGGCGCCCCCGGAATCTTGCGGCAATCCGGCGGGGGGCCATTTAAACGCGGCAGGGCCGGCGCATCCTGTGGTAAAAAAGGAATATGAAACGGGCAGCCGCGTGCATCCTTATCCTGCTGCTTCAGGCCGCATCCGGCAGGCCGGACGCCTATCCGCGCCAGCCCGACGTCGACGTCACTCACTATGAAATCAGGATAGAACTGAACGACGGATCGGATTCCATTTCCGGCACAACCAGGATTCGCGTCCGGATACGGGGAGAGCGGGCCGCCGGCATGTGGCTCGACCTGTCCGGCATGCAGGTGGACCGCATGGGCATCGGGGGGAAGACGATTCCGTTTACCCACCGCGGGGGCCGGCTTTCGTTCCGGTTCGACAGGGAATACGCGCGGGGCGAGACCGTCGAGGTCGAAGTCGGCTATCACGGCAATGCCCGCAATACGGGACTGCGGATCGCCGAGAACAGGCACGGCCGCAGGGTGTATTTTTCCGACAACTGGCCCGATCTGGCCCGCCGCTGGTTCCCCTCGATCGACCACCCTTCGGACAAAGCCGCCGTGGATTTCGTGATCACGGCTCCGGCGAAATACACGGTCGTCGCCAACGGGCGCCTGGTGCGGACCGAACGGCTGCCGGGAGGCCGGGAAAGGACACGCTGGACCGAAAGCGCCGCCATCCCGACTTACAGCATGGCTTTCGGCGCCGCCGAATTTTCCGTGACATCCGGGATCGAGGCCCTCGGCGTCCCGGTTTCGTGGTACGTGTTTCCGGAAGACGCCGCGGCGGCGGAGCGGAAGTTCGGCCGGACCGAAGGCATGCTCCGCTATTTCTGCGAACGGATCGGCCCCTACCCTTTCGAAAAGCTGGCTCACGTGGAATCGCTGACGCGGATGGCCGCGATGGAAAACGCAAATACTATTTTCTACAGTGAATCCCTTTTTTACCCCGATCCCGTGTCCGAAGATCCCGTGCCCCATGAAATAGCCCACCAGTGGTTCGGGAATTCCGTCACCCCGGCCGACTGGGACCACCTGTGGCTCAGCGAAGGCTTCGCCACCTACTTCGACGCGCTCTTTTGCGCCCGGACGGACGGGGCCTTCAATTTGAAGGAGGTGATGGCCGGGTATGCCGAAAGGGTGTTCGCCTACCCGGCGGCCCGCTCCAGGCCGGTTGTCGATCCCGGCCTCGCGGATTTGACGAAGAAGCTGAACCCCTTGAATTATGAGAAAGGGGCCTGGATTCTCCACATGCTGCGCGGGCTGGCCGGAGACGGGGCTTTCTTTGAAGGAATCCGGCGCTACTACGGCCGACACGGCGGCGGCAACGTGCGGACCGAAGATTTCCGCGAGGCGATGGAATCGGCGACCGGGAGGGACCTCGGCGCCTTTTTCAGGCAATGGCTCCACCAGCCGGGATGGCCCGAATACCGCCTGGAGTGGAAATGGGACGAGCGCAGCCGGGCCCTGTCGGTCGATGTGCGCCAGATGCAGAAAACCGGCCTTTTCGACATGCCCCTGGATCTGGTCATCCGGTTCGGAAACCGGGAAGAGATCCGGCGAATCCGCATCGGGGACAAAGACGTCCGCCTGCGCCTGCCGGCCCCGTTGCGCCCGTCGTCGGTAGAGATCGATCCGGAGGGCTGGGTTCTGAAATCGGTATCCGTCGCACCTCAATGATGCGTCCGGGGAGTGCGGCTTACGGCAAGGAAAGCCCGGGCCCCGCAACCGGATGCCGCACCGCCCCTCAGGCGGACGGGTATCCGGGCAGACTGATTCCTGCTCGACCACGACAAACTGCGGAATTACTGAGGCGGGAATCCCCGGCGCATTGCCGGGGCGTTGCTGCTGATCTAGGACTCGACTTTCGTAACTTCCTGAGCCTGGTATCCCTTGGGTCCCTGGGTCACGTTGAACTCGACCTGATCCCCTTCATTCAGCGATCGGAATCCGTTGGCCTGTATGGCGGAATGGTGTACGAAAACATCATCCCCGGAATCGCGCCGGATGAAACCGTAGCCTTTTTCATTATTGAACCACTTAACCACGCCTTGTTCTTTCATTTTCCCTCTTCATCTCATTGCAAAATACTTTTTACTCACCACTGCGAAACGCGCAGGGGCTTGACAACTTCCGTCTGTTTTCGTTCCACTCGAAACCATAGGATATGGAAATCATCCACCAGACCGTCCGGTTCCCCGGCGCCCCCGCAGGGGGCGGGACCCGAACCGCAATCGAATATACATATAAATCCGCGAAAAAGCAACTTCAAGCCTCAGGATGAAAATGATTTCAATCCCGGGGTTTAAGGGAATTTGCTCCGCGAGGGCTCCCGGGCTGCGCGCGTTTTTCTCCCGCAAGGACGGGCGTGCGCTCAGGCATCGTCTGTCGAGGACCGGGGGCAGGCGCCTGTGTTTGGCCACGCCTTCCGGGATTGTGTCTCAGGCTTCGAAGGAGCCTTCCGGTCCCACCCGCGGCGAAGGTTCCTTCAAACCGCCGGGAAGGCATTCGGGGCAGGGACAGAGCGAACGCAGATATCCGAATGTGTACAAACCGGTGCTGTGGTTGTCGCTCCAGGTGAAGTGCAGGGCATAATTGCCGACCAGTGTCACATCCACGCGTTCGAGGGAGGCTGCAATGCTGCCGGGCGCTAATTTTCTTTTCCCGGTAAATTCGTCGACACATTCCGCGCAGGGGCACCTCTCCCTCAGGTACCACGAGGGGTAGGAACCGACGTGTCCGTCGCTCCAGTAAATATCCGTCCGGGCCGGCGATACCCGTTTTATTTTTGTCGGCATGGAATTAAGCAAGTCGTCATCTCCGAATTAAACTTGTAGGGGCGAACCTTGTGTTCGCCCTACCTTGTGTTCGCCCTTTGTTCCAAATCAGACATTTTTAACATTGTGCGAACCTTGTGTTCGCCCCATCCGGATCGGGCGTCAGCCGCCGCTTTGCATCAAACTCATCTCGTACGCCCGCCGCATCCTGGGAAGAAAAACATCCGGGGGCTCGAATCCGGTGACCCTGAGGCTTTCGATTTCACCGCGGTCCGGGCGTAAAAATACAAGCGTCGGCACCCCCACGACATGGTACTTTTGCCGCATGGCTTCCGACACGGGATCGCCGGCCGATGTGAGATCGACCTTCAGCATGAAGAACTCCCTAGAAAGTTGTATGACCCCGGGATCGGTGAATGTATGCCGGTCGATCTCCTTGCACGGGGCGCACCAGTCCGCGTAGAAATCGATGAAAACAGGCTTCCCCTCGAGGGAAGCCCTGTCGAGCGCCTCCTCCGAATAGGGGATCCAGTTTATCGCCCGGCTTTCATAGGCGCCGGAACCGATCGACGGCATCGGGCTTTTATCCGCGATCATTGTTTCCACGTAGGAATGCAGCCCGGTTGCCGCGGCGAAAAGCGCCGCGGTAAAAAAGCCCAGTCCCACGATATTGCGAATCCATGCAAACCACCTCCCCACTTCGGCCACCGGAACGATCCAGGCAAGGTACGCGCCGGCAAGGACCAGGATCAGGGCAAGCGCCAGCGGGAAGACAAGGGGGTTGACGAAAAGGGTCTTTAGGAAAAATACGGCCATCGCCAGGAGGATGAATCCGAACACTTTCCGCACCCATAACATCCATTGTCCGGAACGAGGCAGTTTCCGGATGCTCCCGGAAAAGATTCCCAGCAGGAGCAGCGGGATCCCCAGCCCGAGTGCGAGCAAGAAGAAAAGCAGGAATCCCAGCACGGCGTTGCCTCTGTTTCCTACGTAAGTCAGCAGACCGAAAACGAAAGGGCCGATGCAGGGCGCGGCAACGATTCCCACGGTCAGGCCCATCAGGAAAGTTCCGGCAAAGCCTTTCCGGTTTCCTCCGGCCAGCCGGTTCAGGAAAGCCGGCATGCGCAGTTCAAAAACGTCAAACATGCTGAGGGCCAAAAAAACCATAACCAGTGCGATACCGATCAGTACGGGAGGATACTGCAGCGCCGCGCCCAAAAGCCCGCCGGTGAGCGCCGCGATGACCCCGAGAAGGGAATACGTGACGGCCATGCCCAGGACGTACAGTGCCGCATGCGCGATGACGCTCCCTTTCCTGCCCTGCGCCTGCCCGCCGAAATAGGATACGGTTATCGGAATCATCGGGTAGACGCACGGGGTAAGGTTCAGCGCCAGGCCGCCCGCGAAGACAAGCAGCAGCAGGAGCGGGAAACTCGCTTCGTCCAGATTCCAGGGCCCGGAACTCCCGGCAGCGCCGTCCGCCTGCCCTGCAATTACCGGGGAGGGATCGGGCGCTTCCGGCAGGGAAACGGCGGGCCCGGGGGAAAGGAGCGCCCGCTCCGGCTTCTCCGGGATGCCGGCCGAGACTGAAAATTGAGCGGCGAAAGGCGCCGTTTCAGGGGGCAGGCAGGTGAAATCGTCGCAGGCCTGGTAGAGGACGATTCCCTTCAGCGCCACGTTGCCGCCGGCCAGGGACGCCGAGGGGACAATTTCCACGGCGATATTCACAGTGCCTTCATACAGGGCCATCGGCTCGTCGGAAATTGCCGTATTTTTGATCCGGGCGGCCGGGAAAATGATATTCCCTACCTCCAGGCCCGGTACCGGCTCCAGTGTAACGGAAGTCGGGATGAGATAGTCCTCCAGGGGCTGACTGGAGTTGATGTGGTACGGACTTCGAATATCGAGCTGCAGGTTGATGACGGCCGCGGCCCCGGCTTCAACCGCCCCGGGTGGGGGAACCACTCCAACCGTCACGATCCGGTCCGGGCCTGATGCCAGCGCTGCCGCGCAGAAGAAAAGACAAAGGAATGCCGGGGTTCTTCCGAGATCCGTTTTCATGGAATTTGATTATAGCCAAGGGCGTGCCTAAACGGCAAAATTTTCAAACTCTATTCATCTCGGCAACCCCATATGCTATGTTCCCCTTTCAGGATCCCTATTGTGATTGAAACATGAAGAAACCAGGAGCCGCGCTGTCCATTCGAGAAAACGTTCCTCTGGCGCCGTATACCACGCTCGGAGTCGGGGGGGCGGCACGCTTTCTGGCCTCCATCAGGCATGAAGACCAGATTCCCGAAGCCCTGGAGTTCGCGCGCGCCCGCGCGTGCCCGGTTTTTGTTTTCGGCGGAGGCAGCAACATCCTCGTTTCCGATGCCGGATATCCGGGCATGGTTTTCCGTATGGAAATCCGGGGCATTTGGCCCCTGGACGAGGAAAACGGCGAATTTATATCGGTGGCCGCGGGGGAGATGTGGGACGGCTTCGTTCAGCGATGCGTCGATCAAAACCTGGCGGGCGTCGAGTGCCTCAGCGGGATTCCGGGAACGGTCGGAGCGGCCCCGGTGCAAAACATCGGGGCTTACGGCCAGGAAATCAGCGACGTCATTGTATCCATCCGGGTCCTGGACCGGGAAACATGCGCAATTCAGGAATTAAGCGGCAGGGAATGCGGCTTCAATTACCGTGAAAGCATATTCAATTCAACCGGCCGGGACCGCTACATTATTCTTAAGGTCGCCTTCTCCCTGCGCCCGTTCGGCAGGCCCAGGATTCGGTACACGGACCTGGAGGAATATTTCCGGGGCAGGTCGAAAGCCCCGAATATAGGAGAGGTGCGCCGGGCGGTCGTGAAAATCCGGGAATCCAAGGGGATGGTCCTCAACGGGACGGAGGGCGACATAAAAAGCGCCGGATCTTTCTTTAAAAATCCCATCCTCGAACCCGGCGAAGCGGGAAAAATCGAGAACTCGGCGCGCGACAGGGGCCATCTGGCGTCAACGGAAAACCTGCCGCGCTTGGCCGCCCCTGGAGACAGGGTGAAACTGCCTGCCGCGTGGTTCGTTGAAAGGGCCGGCTTTCAGAAGGGATACACCCTGGGAAACGTGGGAGTCTCGAGCAGGCACCCTCTGGCTCTGGTCAACAACGGCGGCGCTCAGGCCCGGGAATTTATCGACCTGATGCACCGGATCCGGGAAAAGGTCCAATCGGAATTCGGGCTGGCGCTGGTCCCGGAACCCACTCTTTTGGGCTTTTTAGAACACGATGGATAATTCGCCCGACGGCATTAAGGCTGCGGGCGGTATCGATCCAACTGAACCTCAATCCCGATTTTGAGAAGCGCGGAGAAACGGATCCCCTTGAATTGCGGCAGGCATGCATGTGAAAATTCAATCTCGCCGGTTTTGAAGCCATTATCGGCAAATTGCGGAGCAGTCGGGAGGCAAGGCATTCAGGGATCTCTTTACTTTGGGATTGAGTCTGAACCGGAGGTTTTATAATGAAAAAGGGTGCAATCGCCGGACTCGGATGTCTGGGTATCGTATTGATCATCGTTCTCGTGCTGGGAACCAAATCCTGCGGCACTTACAATACCCTGGTCGCCCAGCAGCAATCGGTGGAATCGCAGTGGGCCCAGGTGGAGAACGTTTACCAGAGGCGGGCGGACCTGATCCCCAATCTCGTCGCCACGGTCAAAGGTTTCGCCGCCCAGGAAAAGGACGTGCTCCAATCCGTCGTTGCGGAGCGCGCCAAGGTGGGATCCATGCAGGTAAGCCCGGATATTCTGAACAATCCGGAGGCATTTCAGCAATTTCAACAGGCCCAGACAGGATTGTCCCAGGCGCTGTCCCGGCTGCTCCTGGTTGTGGAGCGCTACCCCGAACTGAAATCCAACCAGAACTTCCTTGAATTGCAGAGCCAGCTGGAAGGCGCGGAAAACCGCATCGCGGTCGAACGCATGCGCTTCAACCAGGTGGCGCAAACCTACAACACAACCGTCATGCAATTCCCCAACAACATATTTGCCCGCATTTTCGGTTTTCAGAAGAAGGAATACTTCCAGTCTGAACCGGGAAGCGAGGAAGCGCCCGTCGTGGATTTCACGCAATAACCGCCAAATCGGGTATTAACCCCCAAATGATGGATGTAGGGGCGAACCTTGTGTTCGCCCCGTACAAAAAATAGAATCCCCGTAATTTAACGATCGCTACAAAACTCCGAGGCTGCCTT
>JAFGAO010000262.1 GCA_016933615.1 Acidobacteriota bacterium | reverse complement strand
TTTGGGACAGAAGCATCCGTGCAGGCCGTTAAACAGAAAAGCCATGAGAAAGAGACAAAAACGAGGGCATTCCTGAAATTATATTTCACGTGATTTTCTCCTTAAATATCCCGGCAGGCCAAATTGCGCCGCAGGCGGCGGCTCTGCGCTTTCCGCCCCCCCACCCTGCCACGGGAACCGATGGCGGAGAGGTTTTCGTACGGCCGGGCCCTGCCCCCGGGCTGGTTGATCGGGCCGGTATCTCCGGGAGACCCATGCAGCCGGGGACACTTGCGAATTCTTCGCGCGTAATTCTTTCCGTCGCCGTAACTACTGCTTCTCGAAAAACTGAATCACGCTGGTATCGTTACCCTCGGCGTCCTTGCCGTTTACGATGCGGCTAAAGCTTTTACCGTCTCCGGAAAGGACATCCCGGCCCCGGATTGTGAACGTGCCGATGACTTCGACAAATTCCCTGGTGCTCGGGTCGATTTGTTTTAACGAGATTGTATAGGGCTGCGGGCCGGGGGGCGTGGACGTGACGGGATATTCCTTGCCGTCGAGTTTGGCCGTGTACTCCACATGCTCCAGTTTCCCGCTTGCATCGGTATGGTCCGCGATCAGGCGCATGGTATCGCCCCGGATTTCAATGATATTTATGGAGCTCGGGTGGGGTATTTGTCCATCCGGGGCTTTGGACTTTTCCGCGTTCAACTTCCAGGTCCCGTTCCATGGGTCATCAGCCATGTCTTTTACAGCCTGAACATCCGCTTCGACATCCACAGCGGTTCCTTCTTCACCCTGTTGACAGCCAAGGCAGCACAGGAAGACCAAAGGAATGACTAGCCATAATCTTTTCATGGTTCCTCCTTTTTGGGCCGAGCGTTTTCCGGTCAATCCACCGGCACCAGGTCCTTCAGTTCTTCAAACCAGTTCAGGACGATGTTGAATGCAGAAATTTTTGCGTCGCCTTCACTATTCAAGATCAGAAAATGCCGGCCGTCCCCGGTGACGGCATATTGATCCGTAGTAGGCGACGGTATCAGATTTGTCTTGAAAAGAATTTCCGGTTTCCCCGGAGTCAACGCCTCTCCCTTTAATGGAACGGCCATCAGGGAACCATCGGCTGCCAGGTAGTACAGCTCTTTCTGGTCCCCTTTCCACTTCGGCTGGCCGCCGCCATTCATTGAAACACGGTGCTCTATGCGCTCTCCTTCCAGGGAAACCAGCCAGACTTCA
>JAFGAO010000261.1 GCA_016933615.1 Acidobacteriota bacterium | reverse complement strand
GAGTGCGGGAGCTTGCTCCCGCTTTCGCTTTATCGATGCAATATCAAGGCGGCACCAAGGTGCCGTACTCCAAAGAAGTCCCGGATCACGGTATATGTTTTCATCAAAGGATCGAATTCTCAAATCGCAATTATCTGGATAGATCCGTCATTCAACCTGCAATGATGTTTTAGGCTTTTTGTAGAAAAGCAGCAGAATCCCGCCCGTCAGATACCAGACGACCATTATCAGGCTCATGAGGATGGGGATGGTGCCGATTATGTCCGACGGCACTTTCATCGCGTTCAGAAAGAGTGCGATGGTCCCGTCCCTGGTCCCCAAACCCGCCGGCGTCAGAGGTATGGCCGCAACGGCGTTCGCCACGGATGTAGTGATCAGGTATCCGGGGACGCTGGGATTTTCATCTCCGACCCCGGACCCTATACAGAAAAGAATCAGGGCGAGAAGGAAATGTATCAGTACTGAAATGAGCAGGCCCGAAAGCAGGATTTTTCTGTTTCTCCTGTATATTTCCAGGACTTCAACCACGCGCTGCATGAACGACAGGATAAATCCGGGAAGCTTTTGCGAAATTTTCGTCACAATTTTCTGAATCGCACCGATGCGCAGAAGCGTCTCCCTCATTTCAACGAGCAGGACGGCCGCGACGGACAGAGAGCTGCCGATGCCTATGACGTAAACCGCGATCTGGACGGGCCCATGGTCGCGTCCGAGACCGGCCACGAACGAACTGAAGCAACACAATACGAGAACGGTCAGCGCCAGCAATCCGAAAAGCCCGAGCATGCGGTCGATGAATACGATAAAAGCGGCTTCCGTCTTTTTCCCGTCCGTATGATGGGTGATCAGGGCCATCTTTACGACATCGCCGCTCACGGATCCGGGAATGACCAGGTTGAAGAAAGAGCCCATGAGCGTCAACCGGACGGCCCGGGTGAAAGATATTCCGATGCACAGGACGCTTAAGAGCAGCTGGAAACGAAGGCTTGCCAGGCACAGGACCACTCCGAACAAAACGAAGCCGGCCCCCAGCAGCGTCGCGTCCGCCTTTTTTACCGAATCCCAGATGTCGGCATCCGTCCACTGCACGACGACATAGATCAGCACCGCGGCAACGAAAAAGCTGATCAGTATGCGCAGATATTTCACGGAGGTTTACCTGTATGTTGCACGTTGCACGTTGCACGTTAAAGGCAAAAAGCATCGTTGAACGTTTAAAACCTGGCTGACTGTCAACGAATCATTTCAGCAAAGTCGGCAGCGTGAAACGAAGCAGTTTGTTTTTAACGTTCAACGTTCCAACGTGCAACCTGCAACGGTTTTAAGTTTTTATGATGCAGCGCACTGTGTCGCGCGCGATCAGGAGCTCCTCGTTGGTGGGGATGACCCATACCCCGCAGGGGCTGCCGGGGGCGCTGATCTCGGCTTCGACCCCGAGGGTCTCCCGGTTCCTGCCGGGATCGAGGCAAACCCCCAGCGGCTCGAGCCCTTCACAAATTTCCGCGCGGATTTCGACCGCGTTCTCGCCGATGCCGCCAGTGAACACGACGGCGTCGGCGCCGCCCAGCGCGGCCATATAGGACCCGATGTATTTGCGCACCCGGTAGCAGAAGATCTCCACGGCCAGCCCGGCGCGCCGGTCGCCTTCGCCGCGTCTTTTAAGGAGATCCCGCATGTCGTTGGAGCGTCCCGAGATGCCCAGAAGGCCGCTCTGTTTGTTGAGCAGGGCATCCAGCCTTGCGGTATCGGATCCGAAACGGTTCAGCAGGTACAGCAGGGCCCCGGGATCGACGTCTCCGGGGCGCGTTCCCATGACCAGCCCCTCTATCGGCGTAAAACCCATCGACGTGTCGATGGACTCCCCGTCCCGTACCGCGCTCATGGAGCAGCCGTTGCCCAGGTGGCAGGTGATGATTTTCCAGGAGGGTTCAGAATCCTTGCGGATATGGGCGTAGCGCTCCGACACGAACCGGTGCGACGTGCCGTGAAAGCCGAAGCGGCGCACCTTGTCCTTCTTGTAAGTCTCGTAAGGCAGGGCGTACAGGTACGCCTTTTCGGGCAGGGTGGCGTGAAACGCGGTGTCGAAAACCGCCACCTGCGGGACCGCGGGCAGCAGTTCGCGGGCCGCGCGGTACCCGTTGAGGTTGTGCGGGTTGTGAAGCGGGGCCAGCTCGCAGCATTCCTCGATGGCATTCTCCACGGAGGCGTCTATCAGGGCGGATTCCCTGAAAAGCTCGCCGCCGTGGACCATCCGGTGCCCGATGCCTTCTATTTCCGAAGCGCTTCTGAGGATCTGGCTCTTCAAAAGAAGATTGAACACCTCCTCGATAGCCCTTTTATGGTCCGGGACATTCTCTTCGATATGAAAAGACCGGCCGTCGGCCGTCGTGCAGTCCGCGGAGGCCCCCTCTTCTCCGATCCTCTGGATCAGGCCCTTCACCAGGAGCTTTTCGTCCTCCTCGACGGAGCGGATATCCAGAAGCTGGAACCGTATCGATGAACTGCCGCAGTTGATGACCAGGACTTTCATAAAAGCAACTTCCTATGCCTTGGAGTGCGGCAGCTAACCCGACCTGAAAGGTCGGGCCTGCCGCCTTGAATAAGCATCGATTCAACGAAGGCGGCACCAAGGTGCCGCACTTCCAAAGCAGTTTATTGATTCACGTGAATAACCTTCGCCGGCGGAAACCCGTTGAACCAGGTGGAGGATGCATGGCTGTAAGCGCCGATGTTTTCGCTGTACACCAGGTCGCCCAGCTCGAGATCCGGGAGCCTCTCCGCCTGCGAGATCGTGTCCAGGGCGTCGCAGGTGGGGCCGAACACGGCGGATAGGCTTTGCGGCCCCTTGCGGAACGCCTTGACCGGATACTGGCAATGGTCGAACAGTATGCCGGAATAGGTATGGTAGATTCCGTCGTTGATGTAGTAGCAGCGCTTCCCGTCCCGCTCGGACTTACCGATGACTTCGGCCACCAGGGTTGCCGCCGACCCGACCATGAAGCGGCCCGGCTCCGCCAGGATTTCCATGCTTTCCGGGAAAAGGCGGTCGAGCTCTTTGTTCAAAATCCGGGCCAGTTCGCCGAACGGCCGCACATGCGGATCGTAGCGTACGGGAAAGCCGCCTCCGATATCGAGGAGGCTCAGCCTGAATCCGCGCGCGTCCGCCTCCTGCATGACCGCCGCCGAGGTGGAAAGCGCCTGGACGTAGTTTTCGAAATTGGTGCACTGGCTCCCTACATGAAACCCGAGCCCTTCCACCGTCAGTCCCGCATCATGCGCTTGCGCGATAAGATCCACGGCCTCCGCCGGGGACGCGCCGAACTTGCTGGACAGCTCGACCATCGATCCCGTGTTGGGGACCCGGATGCGCAGCACCAGCCCGGCATTGGGCGCGTATTTCCGGATTTTGGCGATTTCCTCGGAATTGTCGAAAGCCACCAGCGGCTTGTAAGGGTCCAGATCCCGGAGCGTCTGCCGGTCCTTGATGGGGTTGGAATAAACGATCTTGTCCCAGATGTATTCCTGCCGCTCTTTGGGCGGCAGCCGCTTGATGTTCTGGTAAACCAGGTTGAATTCGGCAATGGACGCCACGTCGAAGCTCGCCCCGATGCCGTAAAGGGTGCGGATGATTTCGGGATCGGGGTTGGCTTTGACCGCATAATAGGCCTGCACGCGCGGCAGGTGGCGCCTAAACGCGGCGTAGTTGCTGCGCACGGCGGCGTGATCCACGACCAGGAGCGGCGTGCCGTGCTGCAGGGCGAGTTTCTTGAGAAGAGCCGCGCTGATTCTGAGTGGTTTTGTCGCCATGAGAATTCATTTGGAGTGCTGGAGCTTGCTTGCGCCTTCGTAGAATCAATGCTTAACAAGGCGCAAGCAAGCTTGCGCACTCCAAAATTCGCCCCTACAACTGATTTCTTTGCGATCTGAGGGCGAACACAAGGTTCGCCCCTACAACTGAAATCTGTTCGACCGGAGGGCGAACACAAGGTTCGCCCCTACAACTGAAATCTGTTCGACCGGAGGGCGAACACAAGGTTCGCCCCTACATCATTTTATTGTTTTTCAGAAACTCCTTCGTGACCATTTCCATGTATTCCGGGAGCTTACTGTAAAGGCGCTTGAGCCTGCGCGGTTTGTGCCGCGCAAGGGCGTAGTGCGCCAGGATCGGGAACGCCACCGTCGTATCCAGGTAGCACACGATCGCGTTCGGGAGCTGCTCCGGGTCGACCTTGCCCCAGGTCGTGGCCTCGTGGGGCGTCGCGCCCGAAAGCCCGCCGGTATCGGGCCGCGCGTCGGTGAACTGGATGAAGAAATCGTGCCCCTTCTCCTCGACGCAGAGCACTTCCTGGATCTGGGGTTCGGTCTGAAGCAGGAAATTCTTCGGCGACCCCCCGCCGATCAGAAGCGCCCCGGTTTTGTGCCCCGCGCGCTTGGCCGCGAGAACGATCCCGGTGGACTCGTTCACGTCCCTCGAAGGGTTGATGCGCAGGCCGTTGCCGCGAAGCTCGACGCCAGCGATGTTCATCCCGATGGTCGAGTCTCCGGGGGACGAACAGAAGCACGGCACCCCGGCCCGGTAGGCCGCCGCGAGCACCGAGCTGTCCTTGCGCCCGGTCTGGTCTTCGAACTCGGCGCAGTACCTGCCCAAAAGGTAATGGAGTTCCGTGGTTCCCATCTCGTGCTGGAACTCGGGCTGCATCAGGATTTTTCTCAGGACGTAGTCGGTAGCCATCAGGACGTCGTTGTAGTCCATCAGGATATCGTAGATGCGCACCACGCCCAGCCTTCGAAGCTCCGGGTCGGGCGTGAAGGGCGACCCGCGGTACAGGGGCATGTTCATGGCGTAATGCATGTCGTGGTAGAGGTTGGCGCCCGTCGAGACGATCCAGTCCACGAAGCCGGCCTTTATCAGCGGGATGAGGACGGCGGAACCGAGACCGGCCGGGGTCAGCGCGCCTGCGAGGCTCATGCCGACGGTGACCTTTTCGCCGAGCATTTTCTCGCTGTAGAGCCGGCACGCCTCCTGCAGACGGGCCCCGTTATAAGCCAGAAACGTTCCGTCGATCAGCTCCGGCAGGGTTTCCTTGCCCGTGATCGGCTGCGGCATGATGCGCTGCCCGCGCAGGAACTTCTGCTTCCCCTCGGCGAACTGGTGCGGATACTGGCTCTTGAACCCCTTCAGCATTTTAACCTTGCCCATACCTGCTCCCTTCCTCTTAAACAGAAAAACTTTCACGAGGCGAAGCCCTTGGAGTACGGCACCCTGGTGCCGCCTTGGTTTGGTGTCGATGAACCGAAGGCGGGAGCAAGCTCCCGCACTCCATAGCCCGCCGAAATATTTATTTCCCGGCCAAAATATACGAGAATATTTTGTAGACGAGCTTGGCGGCGAGAAAATCGGGCGCCCGCAGGCCCGGCACCGGCGCCAGCTCCACCACGTCGAAAACCGGCACGGCCGCGGCGCGGGCGCACACCGTGCGCGCAATCGCGAGCATGCGCTCCCAGGAAAGCCCCCCGGGCTCCGGCGTCCCGACGGCCGGCATGATCGACGGATCCAGGCCGTCCAGGTCGACGGTGAAAAAGACGTTCTTCCCCTTTACGAAATCCGAAAGCTCCTCGAAGTAGGAAGCCTTCGGATCGTTCGCCTCGTCGCTGTAAACCGTGCGGACATCCGTTCTGTCTTTCAGAAAAGCCGCTTCCCCGCTCGAAATGTTCCGGATCCCGATCTGGAAAACCGGGCAGATCTCGACGATGCGCCTGGCGGCGCAGGCATGGCTGTACGGGGATCCTTCATACTCCTCCCGCATGTCCGCGTGGGCATCCACGTGCACCGCGACAAGCGGAGCATTCTTGTATGCGCGCGCCGCCGCGCGCACCGCGCCCGCCGAAATGCTGTGCTCCCCGCCGAGAATGCCCAGAACCTCCGGGCGCGGCTCTCCCAGAAGGATTTCCGCGACGGCTTCCTCGATCGCCCCGATCATGGCTTCAGGGGACCGGTACAGGGGATCCATCGCCGCAAGCGTGTGGATGCCGTATTCCATGGCCGGCTCGCACCCGAATTCCGTGTCGTATAGCTCCACCTGTCGGGAAGCCGCTACGATAGCTGCCGGCCCTTCCCGGGTCCCCGCGCCGTAGGACGTCGTGCCCTCGTACGGGATGGGCAGCAGCCGGCCCCGGGCGCGCGCCGCGTCGGCGGCCTCTTCCGGGAGGCCCAGAAAGTTCCAGGGATTTTGGTAGCACACACGTTCTGCCATATATTCTTTGGAGCGCGGAGCCGGAAGCTGCCGCACTCCATATACTCTCCGGAATCAGTTCTTCGCCCGGCCGCCGATGCCCTTTGCCGTGGAGAAATCCTTCTTGGCCTGTTCCTTCGGGCGCAGCTTGCGGGTCGCGGCGCCGGCTTGCCAGAGCTCGGAATTCGCCATCCTGTTCAGCTCCCTGGTAAGCTGGACCTGGTAGTCGGAGCGGCCGCAGGACTGAAGCACGCGCTTTGTCTCCGCCCCCGAAGCCACCCTCCGGTACAGCTCCCGGAACACCGGCATGACGGCCTTTTTGAACTTCGGCTTCCAGTCGAGCGCGCCTCTCTGGGCGGTGGCGGAGCAGTTGGCGTACATCCAGTCCATGCCGTTTTCGGCCACGAGCCGGATCAGGCTTTCCGTGAATTCCTCGACCGTCTCGTTGAACGCCTCGCTGGGGCTGTGCCCGTGGAGGCGCAGCACCTCGTACTGCGCCTCCATGACCCCGGCGATCGCGCCCATGAGAACGCCGCGCTCGCCGGTCAGATCGCTGTAAACTTCGTTCCTGAACGTGGTCGGGAACAGATAGCCGGAGCCGATCGCGATCCCGAGAGCGATGCAGCGGTCCATGGCCCGGCCGGTGGCGTCCTGCTCCACGGCGAAGCTGGAGTTGATCCCGGCGCCGGAAAGGAAATTGCGCCGGACCGAGGTCCCGGAACCCTTGGGCGCCACCAGGATCACGTCCACGTCCTTAGGGGGAATCACCTTGGTCAGCTCTTTGTAGGCGATGGAAAATCCGTGCGAGAAGTAGAGCGCGTCCCCCGGCTTCAGGTGCTTCTTCACGAGCGGCCAGATGGCCCTCTGCGCGGCGTCGGATACCAGAAACTCGATAACCGTTCCCCGCTCGCAGGCCTCGTCGAGATCGAACAGGGTTTTGCCGGGCACCCACCCGTCCTTTCTCGCGCGGTCCCAGTCCGCCTTGAATTTCCTGGACTGCCCGACGATGACGTTGAAGCCGTTGTCTTTCATGTTCAGGGACTGCGCAGGGCCCTGGACGCCGTATCCGATCACCGCAATCGTCTCGCCCTTGAGCACCTTGCGCGCCTTTGCCATGGGGAATTCTTTTCTCGTTATAACGTTTTCCTTAACACCGCCAAAGTCGATGATCGCCATGTCGATTTCCTCTCTCCGTTAAATAAATTTTTGCACGAGCCTCCGGCTCCATTCATTGGATTGATTTTTATAAGTCATTCACTGTCTGCGTTCAAGACGAAACGGTTCCCGCCGCCCGTACATCCATCGTAAAGTAGTAATTTAACCATATAGCCCGAATGAATGTGGGATTAAATACGGGAATCGATCAATATTTTTGTGGTCGGACAACGGGCGGAAATGCCGGGCGCCGCGCTATAATGATTTTTTATTTTCAAGGGGGAGGGATATGAAAGCCTACCAGATTGAAGAATTCGGGCTGGATGGCCTGAGGATCGCGGACCGCCCGAAGCCGGAACCCGGCCCGCGCCAGGTGCTGATCCGGATGCAGGCGTGGTCGCTGAACTACCGCGATCTGCTGACCGCCAAGGGGCTCTACAATCCCAGGCTGAAAATGCCCCGGATCCCTTTTTCGGACGGGGCCGGAGAGGTCGTTGCCGTCGGAACGGAAGTGACAAGCGTAAAACCGGGAGACCGCGTGACAAGCACCTTTTTCGAGGGCTGGAAATCCGGGGCGGCGACGGACGCAACCGCGCGCACGGCGCTCGGTGCCGAGCGGGAGGGGGTCCTGGCCGAATATGCCGCGCTCGACGAGGACGGCGTCATTCCGATGCCGGCCCACCTGACTTACGCCGAGGCCTCCACCCTGCCCTGCGCCGCGCTGACGGCATGGAACGCGCTCGTGGCCGAAGGGAAAATCAACTCGGGAGACACGATCCTGACCCTGGGAACGGGCGGCGTCTCCATTTTCGCCCTGCAGTTCGCCCGGATGCACGGGGCCCGGGTCGTCATCACATCGAGCAGCGACGAGAAACTGGCGAAGGCCCGTCAACTCGGCGCCGTGCATACCATCAACTATAAAAACACGCCCGACTGGGGGAAAAAGGTGCGCGAGTTTGCCGGAGGGCGCGGCGTGGACCTGGTCGTGGAAGTGGGCGGCGGCGGCACGTTCAACCAGTCCGCGGCGGCATTGCGGCGCGGGGGGACGATGAGCCTGATCGGGGTGCTGGCTTCGGGAGGCGGCGCCAACGTTCTTTCCATCCTGATGAACGGCATCCGGGTGCAGGGAATTTTCGTGGGCTCCGGGGAAATGTTCGCGGCCATGAACCGGGCCGTTGAAGCGAACCAGATGCATCCCGTCATCGACCGCATATTCGCCTTTGACAAAGCGAGGGAAGCTCTCGAATACATGGAGTCCGCCCGCCACTTCGGCAAAATCTGCATCCAGATCTGACCATTTGATTGTAGGGGCGAACCTTGTGTTCGCCCTTTTTTCATCTCCCGAAATATTCGCGATACCTCGTGTTCGCCCCACTTCGGTAATGACTAAAATCCCCGAAACAGTCAAAGCCATTAATGACTCCGTTCGCCCTGGGGCCGACAAGCAAAAGTGCCTGTGGAAGATAACAGGGCGAACACAAGGTTCGCCCCTACATATTTATCGTTCTGACTTCCGGGCGAACACAAGGTTCGCCCCTACATATTTATCGTTCTGACCAGGTACCATTTTTCTTGTTTCATACCTGCTCTGCAACGACAATAGGCGCCGGGAGGAATTGTAAATATGGACAAGACGGACGTTAAAAAATACGTGGTCGACAGGCCTGCATACGAGGTTATTCCGGCAATGGAAGTCAAGGGCCGCGTCCCGGCCATGACCCTGATGAGCAGCAACCTGGTCCCGGGGACAAAAATGTACGTGGAAACCGGGTGGGTGCTGGGCATGCCGGATCCCAACCCGCACATCGAGGAACACACCCACGACTACGACGAAATTGTCATACACCTCGGTACGGACCCGAACAATCCCGAGGACCTCGGCGGGGAGATCGAGATCGGGATGGGGGGCGAAACGGTGACCATCGACAAAACCTCCGCGATCTACGTGCCCAAAGGCATGAAACACGGGCCGCTGGTCTGGAAAAAATTCGAGCGGCCGCACCTGGAGCTGACAATCATGATCGGCGCGGGCACCCTGGCCGAGGCCGACCCCGGAGGGCACGAGAAGCTTAAAAAAGGAGCCGCGAGCTAATGGGCGACTGGGATAAAAAGTACATCGTAACGGATTTGAGGTCGGAAGTCGGGGACGCCCCCTGGACCCCCGTGTTTTCGGACAGGGAAGCCAGCCGCGTCGTGAGCCTGGACAGCAAGGTTCTGGACGGCGCCTTCTACATGGAAACCGCCTGGTTCTGGCCGGGGGACTGGCCCGCCGTCAAAGGGGAGGAAGGGACGGTCAAGGAACACGCGCACGATTTCCCGGAAGCCATCGGTTTCGTCGGGACCAATCCCGACGACGTCAACGACCTGGGCGGCGAGGTGGAATTGTGGATCGAAGGGAAGAAAAACATCATCGACAAAAGCTTCATCGCCTTCTTCCCTGCAGGCACCAGGCACGGTCCTTTGAAAATCAAGCGGGTCGACCGCCCCATTTTCCATTTTACGTCGGGCACTTCGAGCAAATACACGTAGGGGCGAACCTTGTGTTCGCCCTGTTACTATAAACAGGGCTGTTTGGAGACACGAAAAGGGCGAACACAAGGTTCGCCCCTACATGCGAGAACAGAAACCGGATCGGGGAAAATGCATGAAAGTACCGCTTCTGGATCTTCAGGCACAATACAGGACCATTAAAGACGCCGTTCACGCCGCGGTGGAAGAAGTGCTCGAAAGCCAGCGTTTTATAATGGGGAATCAGGTTGCGTCCCTTGAGAAGGAAATTGCGGCATTCTGCAACGTTCCGTTCGCTATCGGCGTCGCATCGGGAACGGACGCGCTGCTGGTGTCTTTAAAAGCGCTCGGGGTCGGGGCCGGCGACGCCGTCGTGACCGTCCCGTACACCTTTTTTGCAACCGCCGGGGCGGTCTCCAACCTGGGCGCCCGCCCGCTTTTCGTCGATATCGAACCGCGCGGCTACGCCCTGGATCCGGAAAAGCTGGATTCCTTCCTGGCAAAGGAATGCAGCGTCCAACAAAGCGACAGGAAGCTGATTCACAAGGCATCCGGTTCCGCCGTGAAAGCGGTCCTGCCGGTGCACCTGTTCGGCCAGTGCGCGGATATGGAAGAAATTTCCGGCATTGCGCGACGGTATGGGTTGCCAATTATAGAAGACGCCTGCCAGGCGCTCGGCGCCGTTTACAAGGGCAAAGCCGCCGGATCCATCGGCGATTTCGGATGCTTCAGCTTTTTCCCCTCCAAAAACCTCGGGGGCGCCGGCGACGGCGGCATGATCCTGACATCCAGCGAAAAACTTGCCGACAGGGCCAGGATGCTCCGGATTCACGGGGAGCGCGACCGGTATTACCACTCCGTCGTGGGGTTCAACAGCAGGCTGGACGAGATCCAGGCGGCGGTTTTGCGCGTGAAACTGCCGCACCTTCCCGAATGGTCCGAAGCGCGCGGCAGAAACGCCGAGTTTTATACGCGCGGCATTGAAGCCGCCGGCCTTTCGGATTTTGCGACTGCGCCCACGCTTCTCCCGGACCGCACCCATATTTTTCACCAGTACGTGATCCGGTGCGAAAGGCGGGACGAACTGCAGGGTTTCCTGAAAGACAGGGAAATCGACACCAAGGTTTACTACCCGGTATCGCTGCACGAACAGGACTGCTTTCTTTCCCTGGGCTACGGCCGCAACGATTTCCCGCATTCCCACGCGGCATCGAAGGAAACCCTTGCCCTGCCGGTCTACCCTGAGCTGACACCGGAGCAAAAGCAGCATGTCGTAGACTCCATTGCCGCTTTTTACGGGAATGCATAATCAACGCAATAGATATTTTCCCGGGGAGTTATCGGATGAACTTGGAAGGAAAGGTGGCGCTCATCACGGGCGGCGGCACGGGGATCGGGTCGGCGATCGCGCGCCGGTTTGTCCGGGATGGGGCCAAGGTGTGCATTGCAGGACGCCGGGAGGAAAAGCTCAGACAGGTGGCGGCATCCATGCCGTCGGGATCCGTAACGACATGCGCCGGGGATGTAACGAAACAGGGCGATGTCCGGAGGATGATTGAGACAACCATTGCGTTCGGGGGAAAGCTGAATGTCCTCGTCAACAATGCGGGCATGGACCAGAACCCTCCCGCCAGCGTGCTCGACACGGGCAGCGACACCTGGCAGGAAGTGATTGCGGTCAACCTCACCGGCCCCTTCCACACGATTAAGGCCGCGATCCCGCACATGATCCGCGACGGGGGCGGGGCCATCATCAACATCGCCTCCGTGGCGGGCATCCGCGCCATTCCCAACATGCCGGCTTACGTCGCGTCCAAAGGCGGCCTGATCATGCTGACCCAGCAGGTGGCCCTGGACTTCGGGCCATCGAAGATCCGGTGCAACGTGATCTGCCCCGGCGGCATGCGGACCGAAATGATCGAAGCGGCGATGAGCCATTTCACGGAAAGCCTCGGCACGGACCTGGCGGGCGTTTTTTCACAGTTCACGAAAGACATCCCGCTGCGCCGGATCGCGTCCGTCGACGAAATCGGCGGCGTCTGCAGCCTCCTGGCGAGCGACGACGGCTCCTTTATTACCGGAGTCGTCCTTCCGGTCGACGGGGGCGCCTCCATCGTCGATATCACGGGCGCCTCCATCAACAACATGGCGAAGTAGGGGCGAACCTTGTGTTCGCCCTTTACCAATATTCCGAAAAACATGCCGAATCTCGTGTTCACCCTTTGAGCAACGTTGTAGGGGCGAACCTTGTGTTCGCCCTCTTTCTTTCCAAAGAAATACCTGCCAAACCTCGTGCTAACCCTTTGAGCAACGTTGTAGGGGCGAACCTTGTGTTCGCCCTCTTTTCATCCCCCGAAATATTCGCGGAACCTTGTGTTCGCCCTCTTTTCATCCCCCGAAATATTCGCGG
>JAFGAO010000260.1 GCA_016933615.1 Acidobacteriota bacterium | reverse complement strand
TGATTGGAAGGGCGAACCTTGTGTTCGCCCCTACGCGGGAAGCAAGTCTTATGGAAGGGATGAGAGCCTTACACAACCTGTAATATCATCTTGATTGGAAGGGCGATCCTTGTGTTCGCCCATGCAGCGACAAGCAGGGTTGTTGGGGAAAGTAAGAAGGGTAAACACAAGGTTCTGTTGTTTTTTGAGAGAAGGAAGAAGAGCGAACACAAGGTTCGGTTGTCTTTTGAGAGAAGGAAGAAGGGCGAACACAAGGTTCGCCCCTACTATTTTTTACGGTGAGCGATGAAATATCCCGTTGTGTGCGTGGGGCGCGACAGCTCCATTCGAAAGACGATCCAGGAAATCGAAAGAAGCCCGTTCGATGCCGCTTTCGTTGTGGATGAAGCCGGATCCTATCTGGGCGGCGTGGCCATCATGGACCTGCGGCGGCTTCTTATCAGCGGCGTGCAGGAAATGGAAGCGGTCGGCGGGTATCCCCTGAAGCACGAGTTCGGGCTGACGGAGGAAAACCTGCGGAACCGGGCCGAGGCCGGCAGGCTGGTCTCTGACATGGAACTGTACGGAGTGCATTTCGTCCCCCTTTTGGCGCCCGGCGGCAAAGTGAAGGACGTGCTTTCGATCGAGGACCTGGGCCGGATGCACGGGCTGGAAACGAACAACGCTGCGGCGGCGAAGCCGGCCGGGAGGGTCCTGGTCGTAGGCGGCGCCGGGTACCTGGGGTGTGTGCTGGCGGAAAAGCTCCTCGGGCGGGGTTTCCGCGTGCGGGTCCTGGACAGCTTCATATACGGCCGGCGCGCGATCGATTCCGTTGCAGGCAACGGGAACCTGGAGATCGTCGAGGGGGATCTGCGCAACATTCACACCTGCGTCCAGTCGCTCGAGGATACGGACGCCGTCGTGCTGCTGGCCGCCATCGTGGGGGACCCCGCATCCAAAATACGCCCGACCGAGACGATCGAGACGAACGTGCTGGCGGCGCAGGCCCTGGCTTCGGCATGCAAGCTGCATCACATCCACCGGTTTCTGTATGCTTCGACCTGCAGCGTCTACGGTGTCGGGGCCGAAGAGCTGGATGAGCGGGCGGCCCTCTACCCGGTGTCGCTGTACGCGCGCACGAAAATCGAATCGGAAAAAATCATTCTCGGAATGGGGGACGATTATTTCAGCCCGACTATTTTACGAATGGGGACCCTGTACGGCTATTCCCCCCGCATGCGCTTCGACCTGGTCGTCAATACCATGAGCATGAAGTCCTTCACGGAAGGGGAGATCCAGGTGTTCGGCGGCAAGCAGTGGCGCCCGCTTCTCGGCGTGGAGGATGCCGCGGACGTGTATATCCGCTGCATCGAAGCGGACCTGGCAGATGTCGGGAACCAGGTTTTCAACGTCGGCTCCGACGCGCAGAACTACCAGATCGACGAGGTTGCGCGAATCATAGGCCGCGCCCTGGGGGACATCCCGATCGCGCGGGACGGCTCCAACCTGGATGCCCGGGATTACCGGGTGAATTTCAACAAGCTGACGGAGGTCCTCCAATTCAAGCCCGGCCAGCGGATCGACGCCTCCGCGCGGCAGATTTTCGACAAGCTGAAGTCGGGCGTCATCCGGAACCCGGCTCAGAAGATCTACTACAACCACTATTTCGATTCCGCCGAGGAATAAAACGCGGAATATGGATTCAATTCCATAACCGGCTCGTGTTCGCCCCAACGGAAATATTTTTACCATTTGCCGGATTTTGTTACTTTTTTGAATTTTTTGTGTAAAATTCCCCTATGAGTTTTGACGATAAACTTCCATCATGGCTGCCATAACGAAAATGGACCCGCAAAGCCAAGCTGTCAACTTGCCCCCGAGACGCATCGCATGACAATCTACGGTTTCAATCGCTGGAGTGTACAGGCGCGGTCCGGGGTTTTTAGAGGAGAACAATGCCAGTACGTTTGTTTGTAGGGAACCTTTCCTACGATGTGACCGAATCCGATTTAAGAGAATTTTTCTCTCCCGTCGGCGCTCTTTCAACCGTCATTATCCCGACGGACCGGGAGACGGGAAAGCCGAGGGGATTCGCGTTCGTCGAGTTCAGCAGCCAGGAACAGGCCGGCCTGGCCGTCAGCCGTTTCAACAATCAGCCTTTAAAGGGACGCAATATAACAATCAACGAGGCGAGAGCCAGGGAGCCCCGCCCGGGCGGAGGGGCGGCTTTTCGTCCCGGGGGGGCGCCGAGGCCCGCTCCGGGCAGAATGGAAATCGAATCCGGCTCCTTCGAAGACTCCCGTCCCGGGCGCGCGGAGAGGCGGAACCGCAGCGCCAAGCCTCCCCCCCGCAGGCGCGGCAGGAATCACGATTCCAGGGATGAATTCGCGGGCAGAAAAGGCCCCATAAGGGAACGTTCCGGCGGCCAGTTTTACGGCGACGTCGACGACGAGGACTATGAAGACGAATGGGATTCCAAATCCCGCCGGTAATCGCGGGTAATGAAAAACGCGCACGCGGCGATCGCCCTCTGCGCCCTGATGGCGCTGGCGGTCGGCCTCACCTGGCAGATGTGGCTGAATCCGGCCGTGGACAGCGGCCGGGAGATGAACACGCCGCTGCGCCTTCTCGAAGGCGAACTTTTATATTCGCAGGTCTATAACCTCTACGGGCCGCTCGCCCCGCTGTGCAACTCCGCGCTGTACGCCCTGTTCGGGGCTCATCTCAACACGCTTTACTGGGCCGGCATCCTGGGGTCCCTGCTGCTGGTGCTTTCGGTTTTCCGGCTCGGGCGCTTTTTCATGTCCCCGTTCGAGTCGATGCTGGCCGCGTTGGCCGTGCTGGCCCTCTGCGTCTTCAAGGAAAGCGGGAATTTGATCTTTCCCTACAGCTTCGCCGTGCTCTACGGGACGCTCGCCGGCACCGCCGCATTGATCGCCATGGCGCGCTGCGTGCGCGGCGGCGGGAACGGGGCCCTGTGGGCCGCCGGGCTGCTTTCCGGGCTGGCGCTGTGCTGCAAGGCGGAATTCGGCCTGGCCGTGACGGCGGCGGCGGCGGCGCTGATACTGACGGAGCCCCGGGGGCGGCGCCTGCGCGCCGCGGGGATGGTTGCGGCCGGGTTTTCAATCATCCCTCTGACCATCGGCATCTTTCTGTTTACGAGAATCCCCATCGAGGCGTTTGTCCGGGATACGTTCCTTCTCCCCGGCTCCATCCCCGACGCGCTGATCCGCTACAACCGGCTCAAGCTGGGATTTTTCGAACCGGGCAGAACCCTGCGGGAACTGATAAGCTCGGCGGCCCTTCTCGCCGGCTGTGCGGGGCTGTTTTCCCTGGCTGCCGGCCGGCGGGCGCGGCGGCCCTCTGAAACCGGGGCGGGGGAAAACGGCGCGCGGCCGCGCGCGCTTCTCTGCCTGACGCTTGCGTGCTGGGCCTGGATCGGGGCCCATTTCCTGTTTTTCGGTACCCGGTGGGACCTGAATCCTTTTCGCGCGCTGCCGCTGCTGCTGCTCGGCGCGGTTCTTTACGCCGCCGTTCGCCTGGTCCGGCGGCGGGGGGATCCCGTGTCCGTCCGCGTCCTGCTTGTCGTTTCCGTCTATGCCCTTGCGATACTGGCCCGGGTCGTGACCCGGGTTCCGGCCGGGGGCGGCTACGGCGCGGCCCTTCTGCCGGTGCCGCTCGTGCTGTTCACCTGGATGGCCCTGTCGGACGCCTTCATTTTCAAAGTGCCTTCCGCGGCGCGCCCCGCCCGCAGGCGCGCGCTCCGGGTCTTCCTTTCGGTCGCGCTTACGGCGATTCTGGTCCTGTTCGTCTCCCGGTACAAAGATCATAAATCCTATCGGGTCGAGACGCCCCGCGGCGGCTTCACCGCAAGTGCGGGCATCGGGCCGGCCGTGAGTCAAACGCTCGAGTTCATCGGACGCAACAGCGGCGCGGGGGAGTATATCCTGGCGCTGCCGGAAGGGAGCAGCCTGAATTTTCTGTCCGGCCGGCCCGCTCCGCTGCGCCACGAAGTGATGACCCCCGGATTCCTGGACCGCCGGGCGGAGCTCGACGCGATCCGGACTCTCGAGGAAAAGAATGTCCGGCTGGTATTCCTGTTCAACCGCCCCACCTCCGAATTCGGCGCGGAAAAATTCGGCCGCGATTACTGCCGCACCCTCTGGCGCTGGATCGAATCCAACTACGCGCTCGACGCCGTCTTCGGCGACGGCGCCGCTGCAGAGACCGAAATCGGGGACCCCGCATTCTTCATCAAATGTTTTAAGAAAAAATAAGAGCGTTGCACGTTGCAGAGGGTTGCAGGTTGCACGTTTTAATCAGATGAAGGTCGGGCACCGGAATTGCGGATGCGGAACGTGAAACGGCGCGGTTTGTTTTCAACGTGCAACGTTTAACGTTCAGCCTGCAACGGTATCCTGATCAGACCCATCCTCTTAATTTACACGCCTCGGCCACCCTGGACACAGCCACCAGCATGGCGCCCATCCGGGGCGGGACCTTTCTTTCCTTGGAAGCGCTGTGGACCGCCTGGTAGGCCGTCATCATGGTCGCGTCGAGCCGCTTGTTGATGCTGGTGTCGTTCCAGTAGAAGGAACTCCGGTTCTGAACCATTTCCAGGTAGGAAACGGTGACGCCGCCGGCATTGGCCAGAATGTCGGGGATGACGTGGATCCCCCGTTCGAACAGAACGTCGTCCGCCTGCGGGGATGTGGGCCCGTTGGCAAGCTCGCACACGATCCGGGCCCGGATGCGGTTGGCGTTTTTGACATTGATGGCGTTTTCCAGGGCCGCCGGGTAGAGCACGGCGACCTCCATCTCCAGAAGCGAATCGGGCTCGATCGCTTCCGATTCGGGAAAACCCAGGACCGACCCCGTTCTCAGCTTGTGGTTGACCAGCTCCATGGGATTGATGCCGCGGCTGTTGTAAACGGCCCCGCTGGAGTCGCTGGCGGCGACCAGGCTGCCTCCGCCCAGGAGCTCCCGGTGCAGGATGGCGGCCCGCTGCCCGGCGTTGCCGAAGCCCTGGACCGCGTAGTCCCCCGCCGGATCGACCTTGTTGGTCCTGCACGCTTCCCGGACGGCGATGACCCCGCCGCGCGCCGTGGCGTTGCGGCGTCCTTCGCTCCCTCCCAGGGAAAGCGGTTTGTTGGTCACGACGCCCGGCTGATGCCGCCCGGTTATGGTTTCATATTCGTCCAGCATCCAGGCCATGGTTTGGGGGTTGGTGTACACGTCGGTCGCGGCGATATCCTGGTCGACGCCGATGTGCTGCCACAGGGCCCGGACGTACGCCCTGGAAATGATCTCGAGCTCTCTCCGGGACATGGGCCTTGGGTCGCAGGCGATGCTCCCTTTTCCTCCTCCCAGGGGCAGGTCGGCTACGGCGGTCTTCCACGTCATCCACCCGGCGAGCGCGCGCACGGTGTCGATGGTTTCGTCCGGGTGAAACCGTATCCCTCCCTTTGCCGGCCCGCGCGCGAAATTGTGCTGGATGCGGTACCCGTGAAGAATTTTTATCTCCCCGCCGTCCATCCTGACCGGGAGGGTGAACGCGAATTCGCGCTGCGGCCACAGGAGCAGGTCGAGGGTGGCCTGGTCCAGGTTGAGCAGTTTCGCGGCGGCCATGACCTGGGACTGCGCGACCTTGAATGAATTGTAGGATTGCATCGCTCTACTCCTTGTCGGGGGAGGGGGGGGCTTTTCCCCGGTCTTCGTCGATATCCAGGATGATCCGGTACCAGCAGTTTTTGCAGACCAGGGCCCGGTCGACCGAAAGCAGGACCTGCTGCCACGGGCTCAGCCTGTGGCCGCAGTGGGGGCAGGTTTTGTGCACCGAGTGAGCCTGCGCTTGCGTCCGGTTGGTGTCTTCGCTCTTATCGGTCACTGCCCGCCTCCGGTTTTAAAATGACGCCCCTGTTATGGTGGCCGTTGATTCTGGCCGTGACCGGCTTGGCCAGGCGGATATGGCGCACGTACCGTTTTTCTTCTTCCGCGGGCCTGGCGCGCAGCCATTCCCAGTCGACGAACCCGTTTTGCGTCATGGAATTCACCGTAAAATAGCTCACCCTGAAAGAGGTGATGTTGTGGAAGAAATGGGATCCCTGGGAGGGGTCGACTTCCATGTCCCTGAACCCGGCCTCGATGATGATTTTCGCCCCGGAGATCTGGTCCCATTTCACGGGAATCCCGAGCCACGGATCCAGAGATCCCCAGCGGCCCACGCCGACGAGCAGATAGGGCCGCTTGAGCGACAGGAGCTTTTCGTTGAACTGCGCCACTTCGTGCGCGGCGTCCCGGCTCTTGGCCCGCTCGAAACGGTCCGCGTCCACGGCGACGATGTCGCGGATGTTGTCCGTAATCCCGTGGCCCAGGACCTGGTCGCTCCGGCACACCAGGTCCGCCTGCGCAAAATCGCCCAGATCGGTTTGTTCGGTCTCCCTGTGCAGGCCCATGGGGCGCAGCTGCAGCAGCGAGAAATTTTTCGTCTCGCCTTCGGGCGCCGACATGGTGCAGGCGAACTCCATCTCGACCGGGGCCCCCATGCCCCAGCCGCCCATGTCCATCAAAAGCTCCAGGATGTTCGGCAGGGGCAGGGTTTTGTTGCGCAGGATCGGCGCGAAGGTGACGACCCGGATGCCCTGCCGGGACGTGCCGTCGTACAGGGCGTCGTTTTCCGGGGAATAGGTGGAAGCCACGTGCCTCAGGGTGCCGTCCTCCTCGGCGGCTTCGAGATTGAAGCTTTTGACCAGCATGTCGCTGGTTTCGGCCGGGCCCGTCGGCGGGGCGTACAAATCGAGGGCGAAAAACTGCGATTGGTTGTTCCGGAGCACCTCGGGCCCCGAATAGGACCGGATCAGGTGCTGGGGAAATTTCGGGCAGAACCGGACGGTGATGCCGCCGTCGACGATCGTCTTCCCCAGCCCGAGCGCCACCGACGCGATCCCGTCCGTGGGCGTCTGGGGGGCCACCGGGTAGAAATTGTAGGATTTCACCACTCCGGAGAAATCGGGATAGAAGCGCGTTCCGTGAGGCGTCCCGACCATCTTCTGGATGATCACGGACATCTTTTCCTCTTCGAGCTCGTAGTCGGTGACCTTGAAATAATCCCGCGCGCTCCGGTAGAAGGTGGACGCGTACACCCTCTTGATGGCGGTCACGAGCTGCCCCAGGCGCACGAACAGGTCCGGGTTATTGTTCGGGATCATGAAGGTCTGGTACACGCCGGCGAATGGGTGGTACTGGGAATCCTCCAGCATGCTCGACGAGCGCACGGCCAGGGGCGTCCGGATCAGGCCCAGGAAGGCGGCCAGCTGCCCCAGCAGATCCTGGGGGAAGATTCCGGATTCAATGAATTTCCGGGTGAGTTCGGCGTCGTCTTCGGACTCGAGAGCGAATTTCCGGAAATTGTTCTCGTCGAGAAACCGGTCGAAAATCTCGGTTCCCAGCACGACGGCCGAAGGCACCGAGATGCGGACGCCGTCGAACCGCTCGCGGACGTCGTAGTTGCTGATCAGCATGTTGACGAAGCCCAGGCCGCGCGCCTTGCCGCCCAGGGACCCGCCCCCTATGCGCGCGAAACTCGTTTCGGGATCGAAGGTCTCCTTGTCGAATTCCGTGATCAGCCCGCGCTGCTGGAGCCGGGAGTACGCCCCGAAGGATTTGAGCAGGTCCTGCCGCAGCTCGGCCAGGGAGGGGAAATCCGTAACTTTCCTCGGCCGCACCTTGTGCGCCAGCCAGAACTCGGCGCGCGCCTTGAGCCAGTTGGAGAAGTGGTTCCTTTCGGCGTGGTATTTGACGCTTTCTTCGGGCACGTACTCGAGCTGCTCCTTCAGGCTTCTGAGGTCCGAGGCCCGGCCGACCTCGTAGCCGTCGGGGGTGCGGAATATGAAGTCCCCGAAGCTGAAGTATTCCGTCATGAATTTCCGCAGCCTGAGGGTGAGATCCGGCGCGTCTTTGCGCACGAAGATAAGCCCCAGGTCCCTGGCTTCCTTCCGGTAGTCGTCTGTGAGCGACTGCAGCATGACCGGAAGCTCCGGGTTGCGGGCCCTGACGGTCTTGGCGAACTGGATGCCGGCCCCGTCGTCCGGTTGGCCGTCGCGGGGGAAATTGATGTCGGAGATGACGCCGAGGAGGTGCTCCCGGTAGGTTTCGTAGTAGCGCCAGGCTTCTTCGTAATTCTGGCAGAGGATGATTTTGGGCCGGGCGGAGGTCCGCAGGGATTTGTGCGACAGGTTGATTCCCTCGGTGAGGAGGCGCTGGGACTGGTTGAGCAGCTCCGTGTACAGGATGGGGAGCAGGGTCGAATAGTACTGGACGTTGTCTTCGATGAAGAGGATGGACTGGATGCCCACGAGGCGGGTGTCGTGGTCGACGTTCATCATGTCTTCGAGATGCTTGATGATGGCCACGATCAGCCGGAAGTCGCCCTTCCAGATGAAGACCCGGTCGAAGGAGGCGCCGTAGTTCCGGGATTTGACGTCTTTCAGCTCCTTGCTGTCGTAGGCGAGAAGCACGATCGGGATCGTCACGCCGGCTTTGCGCGCTTCCTCGGCGAGCCTCGCGGCCTGCATATCCTCGACGTGCAGCGTGGTCAGGATCAGGTCGAAGCGGCGCTCCTCCCCGGCCAGGGTTATGGCCTCCTCCCCGCTGGACACACGGGTGAAATCCGGCGCGTGGGTCAGATTCAGCCGCCTGTATTCTTCGGTGATGAGCTCGTCGAAACGGCCGTCCTCTTCGAACAGGTACAGGTCGTAGAGGCTCGAGACGAGCAGGACGTCCCGGATCCTGTGCCGCATCAGGTTCTGAAAGCCCTGAAAGCGTGTGCCGTACCCGTGCTCGATCCACAAGGGATCCAGATGTTCTTCAACCACGATGGATTCACTCCAGGCGCAGCTACACTGTAACGGTTGGGACGGGGCCAGGTCAACAGCGCGCAAAAATAAAAGCCGCGAATCGCACTTCGCCTGTCAAGCTGCGGCGTTTCGGATTCCGGGTCATCGATTCATGATATTGCCGGATTGCAGAAAAGAAGGGCGAAAAAGAGGTTCAGGGCGAACACAAGGTTCAGGGCGAACACAAGGTTCGCCCCTACTTTCCATCGTTGCGGAATCCGGTCGGGCTGGTCTCCTTACACGAGCCCCTGGTCCATCATGGCGTCGGCGACCTTGAGGAAGCCTCCGATGTTGGCGCCGTTGACGTAATTGCCCGGCGTGCCGAAACGATCGGCGCATTCCACGCAGGTGGCGTGGATGCTCTTCATGATCAGGGCGAGGCGCTTGTCGACCTCTCCCCGAGTCCAGGGCAGCCGCATGCTGTTCTGGGCCATTTCCAGCCCGGAAACCGCGACGCCCCCGGCGTTGGCCGCTTTCCCGGGGCCGTAGAGGATTCCGGCGTCGACAAATAGCTTGACGCCATCGGGCGTGGTCGGCATGTTTGCGCCCTCGGAAACGACGTAGACGCCGTTTTTCAGAAGATTCTGCGCGTCTTTGGCGTTGATCTCGTTCTGGGTCGCGCTCGGGAAGGCGCAGTCGGCCTTGTAGTCCCAGAGCGGGCTGGAATCCTGCGAGGGATCCAGGGCCTGATAGACGGCCTTGGGGTATTTGTCCGCGTACTCCTTGATGCGCCCGCGTTTGACGTTCTTCAGGTTCATGATGTAGGCCAGCTTATCCCGGTCGATGCCTTCCTCGTCGTAGATGAAGCCGTTGGAGTCGGAAACGGTGAGGGCCTTTCCCCCCAGGTCCAGGACCTTCTCGATCGTGTACTGGGCCACGTTGCCGCTGCCGGAGACCAGGCAGGTTTTGCCTTTCATGGTTTCATTGCGCGTCGACAGCATTTCGGACGCGAAATAGACGGCGCCGTAGCCGGTGGCTTCCGGGCGGATGAGCGATCCGCCCCAGTTCAGGCCCTTGCCCGTGAGCACCCCGGTGAACTCGTTGCGGATCCTCTTGTACTGGCCGAACAGGAACCCGATTTCCCTGCCGCCGACGCCGATGTCCCCCGCGGGAATGTCCGTGTCGGGTCCGACGTGCCGGCAGAGTTCGGTCATGAAGCTCTGGCAGAAGCGCATGACTTCGTTGTCGCTCTTGCCCTTGGGGTCGAAGTCCGACCCGCCCTTCCCGCCGCCGATGGGTAGGGTTGTCAGGCTGTTCTTGAACACCTGTTCGAAGGCCAGGAATTTCAGGATGCCCAGGTTGACGGAGGGGTGGAAACGAAGCCCGCCCTTGTAGGGGCCGATGGCGCTGTTCATTTCGATGCGGAAACCGCGGTTGACCTGGATTTCGCCCTGGTCGTCCATCCAGGGGACGCGGAACATGATGACCCGTTCCGGTTCGACGATGCGTTCCAGGATTTTGGCGGACCTGTATTCCGGGTGCCTATCCAGAACCAGGGCCAGGGATTCCACGACTTCCTGCGCGGCCTGGAGAAATTCCTTTTCGCCGGGATTTTTCGCCTGCAGGCGGGACATAAAGGTAGTGACGTAGTCGGCCATTCATTTGCTCCTTTTTTTAATTTGAGGGCTGAAAGTCGTCATTTTCAGCCCGGAACCGAAGATCTTTTGATTGTTAAAGCCTGTTTTTTCCCGCGTCCGCAGGGAGCCCGCGGCTGCACCCGCCGGCTGTTATACGGGAATCGGAAAAGCAAGAGCATACCACAGAATCTCCTTTTGACGACTCGAAGATTGTAGGGGCGAACCTTGTGTTCGCCCCGTATCGGTAATTGAGACTTCAGAACGAATGATACCTTTGCATAAACCGGAATATCGCCTTTATTGGA
>JAFGAO010000259.1 GCA_016933615.1 Acidobacteriota bacterium | reverse complement strand
TTCATGCACTTGGGTGCGCCTCGGTGCATGTAAGGAATCCGATCGCCTATAATAAATGAGCGCCGAAGGTACGACACAAATTATTACAATTATTGAATTTAGTGCCGCCCCTTCAGGATTCGTCCGATCCTGATCCTATCGCCCCGGCCTTACGGCCGGGGCATTCCCTGCCGGCCCTTCGGGCCTGTATTTCTAGTTTCGCGAAAAAAACTAATTAAATTACCTTCACTTAAATTGAACCGGAATATGAATTAAAATGATTCATTATTTAGTTCACTTCAGGGCCGAGGTGTCATGAAATCGATCCCGATCCATGGAATCGATCCCGATCTCGAGAACAAAATAGCGGAAAAATCCGCGGAATACGGATTGAGCCGGAACCGAACGGTAAAAAAAATGCTCGGGGAACTCTTCACCGGCTTTCACAGGGGCGACAGGTTTTCCTCCAACAAGCAGGAATTGAAAAGGTTCCTGTCCAAGGACGGCGTAAAAATCATCGACGTCACCATGGAAACATCGGAAATATTCGGTGAAATAAAGGCATCGCTGCGCCGGAGCGTAAAGATGATTCCCTTAAACGACATCTGGATCGCCGCGCACGCTGTCGAAACCGGATCGAAGCTGGTCACCTGCGATTCCCATTTCAGGCAAATCGCGGGTCTGAGGCTCTGGGAGGAATTGAAGCGCTAGAAATGCTTCAGCGGGGGGCGCCCCAGGGGGTAGACGTTGAAGCCGATTTCGAAGAGCTTCCGGGTATCGAGGATATTGCGCCCGTCGAAAACGAAGGCCGGCTTTTCCATGGATCCGTAGATCCGGCCCCAGTCGAGTTTCCGGTACAGGTCCCACTCGGTCAGAACCGCGACCGCGTGCACGCCCCGGGCGGCTTCGTACGGGTCTTCGACATAGTCGATGCCCCCCCCGCAGCCGGCCAGGTCGATGCGCGCGTTGTCCAGGGCTTTGGGGTCGCTTATGACCAGTTCCGCCTTTTCATCCAGCAGCTTCTTCGCCACGTGAATGGCCGGCGATTCGCGGGTGTCGCCGGTGTCGGCCTTGAAGGCGAAGCCGAAAAGCGCGATGCGCTTGCCCACGATCGTGTTGAACATGGAGCGCACCATGTTGCGCACGAAGCGCGTTTCCTGGTACTCGTTCATCTCGAGGACCGACTGCCAGTAACGGGCGACTTCGTAAAGATGGTAACCTTCGCAGATGTACACCAGGTTCAGGATGTCCTTCCTGAAGCAGGACCCGCCGAAGCCGACGCCGGCGTTGAGGAAGCGGCCGCCGATGCGCGCGTCCATGCCCACGGCGCGGGACACTTCAGCCACGCTGGCGTCCGTTTTTTCGCACAGGGCGCTGATGCTGTTGATGGAGGAGATCCTCTGCGCCAGGAAGGCGTTGGCCACGAGCTTGGACAGCTCGGAACTCCAGACGTTGCTGGTGATGATGCGTTCGGTGGGCACCCAGTTGGCGTAGATATCGACAATCGCCTGCCGGGCCTTCAATCCTTCCGGCGTTTCCCGGGAGCCGATCAGGACGCGGTCGGGGCTGAGAAGGTCCTTGACGGCCGTGCCTTCGGCAAGAAATTCCGGGTTCGAGACCACGTCGAAACGGATGTTCCTGTCGTTGGCGTTGAGGATGTTTTCCATCGTCTGGGCCGTCTTGACCGGCAGGGTGCTTTTTTCGACGACTATTTTGGGGGATTCCGATTCCCGGAGGATTTCGCGGGCCACTTTTTCCCAGTACTGAAGGTCGGCCGCCTTCCCCGCCCCCTCGCCGAAGGTTTTGGTCGGCGTGTTGACCGAGACGAAAATGATTTCGGATTCCCGGATCGCCGCGTTGATGTCGGTGGAGAAGAACAGGTTCCGCCCCCGGGCCGCCTGCACGACTTCCAGCAGTCCGGGCTCGTAGATGGGAAGATCGTCGGTCTGCCAGGCTTTGATGCGCGCCTCGTTGACATCCACGACCGTCACTTTGTATTGGGGGCACTTCATGGCGATCATGGCCATGGTGGGCCCGCCCACGTAGCCGGCGCCGATACAGGCAATACGTTTTTCGAACATGGTTCCCGCCTCTCCTTTCCCGTTCCTTCATCGACCCTGAACTCCGTATATCTTAATATAATTCTTCGATAGTTTTGCCGTTTAACCGCAAAAGTCTTAAAATGGATTCTTGCCGGAGTCGGCCAGGCAGTCGCGGCCCCGAAACCGGGGGCGAGGAAAGTCCGAACTCCACAGGGCGGTGTGCCTCGTAACGCGA
>JAFGAO010000258.1 GCA_016933615.1 Acidobacteriota bacterium | reverse complement strand
GGCGCAGATGTCGGAAGAAGATAAAAGGGCGAACACAAGGTTTGGCGCAGATGTCGGAAGAAGATAAAAGGGCGAACACAAGGTTCGCCCCTACATTAATTTTTGGGGGCGTAATATCCTCGACGATAGCGGAGCTGGGGATCTTCGGCGATGCCGTTGTCGAGCCGGATAACCACGCGGCGCCAGGATCCGTCCCGTTCGGTATTGCTGGATAAATAGCCGATACTGTATTGATTCCGAAGTTCGTGTGCAATTTCCGCGACGATGCGGTGGATTACGGAAACATCTTCCGGGAAAAAGGCTTTTCCCCCGGTTTCACCGGAAATACGTTCCAGGGCGTCGCGCGCCTTCTCAACAGCCGACTTTTTGAACAGTCCGCCGAAAATTCCTTTGTCAGGAAGCTCATTGAGGAATCCCACGCTGAAAATTTGGACATCCGCCTCCTGGACGGACGCGATCAGTTCATTCAGGGTATAGGCACTGTCCAGATCCTCTCCGTCGGTGATGACCACAATCGCCTTCTTCTCTTTTTTACCCTTGCGCGCCTCTTCAACTCCAAGGTAAACAGCGTCGTACAGGGCGGTTCCCCCCATGACAACTGCATTGTCGAGAGCGTCGGTAATCTCGTCGATGTCGCTGGTGAATTCCTGCAATAATTCCACTTCGTCGTTGAAGCCCACCAGAAACACTTCATCCTGCGGATTGCTGGCCTGGATGAAAGCGCCCGCAGCGCTGTTAATGCGATCGATTTTCTTTTCCATGCTCCCGCTCAAATCAAGGATGATGCCCATGCTGACGGGCACGTCTTCCCTTGAGAATGAAGCGATTTCCTGCCGCACCCCGTCCTCGTAAACGTTGAAATCCTTTTTCTCAAGTCCGCTGATGAAATGGCCGTTCTTATCAAAAACGGATGTATACATCATGACCAGATCGACATTGACGCCGAACTTGCGTCCGCCGCTTTTGCCGCCGGTATCTTTCCCTTGAAGAAAAGCTTGTTTTGCAAAATATTGCGGATTGCGGTCGTAAATTAAATGTGTATCCTTAATATCTAATGCATAAAGGTTCATTAAATAAGGATAAAATAGAGATAAAGCAAGGAAGGAAAAAAAGAGTTTCCACCCCAGCCGGAACCGGTCAGTCTTTTGGAGCATAGTAACCTTCGCGAGCAGTCACTTTCAGTTTTGGAAGCCCCCGGGGCTCGTCCAGTTTTACGTCTATCCGTCGCCATTTTCCGTCGTGAACCTGGTTGGTCGGCCTGTAGCCCAGTACATATTGGTTGCGCAACTCCGCGTGAATCAGGTCGATATAATAATCGAGCTCGTTGAAATTGTTCGGGAAAAACGCTCTCCCCCCGGTGATACCGACGATGTTTTCGATCACGGACAATCCGTATCCGAATTCACCCTGCTCGCCGATGGCGTAGATCTGAACGTCGGATTCCTTTGCGAATTCACGGACTTCCGAGGGGGAATATCGGCTGCTGTTGTCTTCGCCGTCGGTAATCAGGATAAGGGCCTTTTTGTCGTTCTTCCCCTCCATGACGTAACTAAGCCCCATATAGACAGCGTCGTACAGAGCGGTATCTCCTCCCGGTTTCTGAAATACGATGTCGTTTTGCAGCGTCGACACCCTCTGGCCGAAATCTCTTACCAGCTCCGTATCCTGGTTGAACGTGATCAGGAGATATTCATCCTGAGGATTGCCCGATTCCAGGAATCTGGCGATGGAGTTTTTAGCCTTCTTGATATTGGAATTGGTTTTCATGCTTCCGCTGACATCGAAAATTATGCCGACGCTTATGGGGGCCGATTGCTGTTCGAAATACAGAATTTCCTGTTCCACCTTGTCTTCGAAGACTCTGAAATGCTCCCTGTCCAGACCGGTGACATACCGGTTCGAAGAGTCCGAAACGGCTACCTTGACAAATACCGTTTCGACCCCTACCCGGAACAGCGGTGGTTTCTTCCGTTTTCCGTCCTGTGCCGTGAGATAGGAAGAAAAACAGAGGAGGGTAAAGAACAGAAGATAGGAAGCACTTTTCCGTAGTTTCACCTCGATGCCTCGTGCAACCGGTTGCAACGATGCAACGCCATGGTCAAAGTGTAGCAAACAGGATAGGCATGTCAAGAATGCTGAATCCCGGCTCCGGTTCGCATTTCTTCGTCGCTGTCATAGCAATAAAATGATTGATGTCCTTTCATCCTAAGGAGTTTCACGCAGGGTCCCATGAACCCCGTGCGAAACCCCAAGATTGCGGATAAGGAGAAAATTAAAAATCTTTCTCCATATCCGTGAGCCGGTCGAGATAGTCCGGCCCGACCAGAACTTCGCGCGGCTTGGATCCGTCTGCGGGGGAAATGATGTTGTTGCGGTACATCGAATCGATTAGTTTCGCGGCCCTGCCGTATCCGATGCTGAGCCTTCTTTGAAGCAGGGAGGTGGATGCGCGTCCTTCGCCGACGACCACGCGAACGGCGTCGTTGTAGATGCTGTCCTGTTGCCCGGGATCGATCGGGTTCCCGTCTTCATCGGTCTCTTCCATGCCGAAGCGCAGAACCGAATCGTCATATGTCGGGGCCGCCTGCCCCCGGAGGTGCTCCGCAACCGCCTGCACTTCCTTTTCGCTCAGATAGGCGCCGTGGATTCGGGTGATCCGCGAACTGCCCGGCGGAATAAAAAGCATGTCGCCGTTTCCCAGGAGCTGTTCGGCCCCGTTGGCGTCGATGATGGTGCGGGAATCGACTTTGGAGGCGACCTTGAATGCGATTCTGCAGGGGAAATTTGCCTTGATAATGCCCGTGATGACATCCACGGAGGGGCGCTGCGTCGCAAGGATAAGATGGATGCCGACGGCCCGGGCCATGGCGGCCAGCCTGGAAATCGCCTCCTCGACTTCCCTGGATGAAACCATCATGAGGTCCGCCAGTTCATCGATTACCAGCACAAGATAGGAAAGGGGCTTCTCCGGTTCCTCGCCCTCCAGATTGTCGAGGAGGGACAGCTGGCTGCCGCTCGTCCGGAAAAGGCTGTTGTACTGGTCGATGTTGCGGACACCCCGCTTGGCCAGCTTCTTGTAGCGGGTTTCCATTTCACTGGTTGCCCAGCGCAGCGCCACGGCCGCTTCGGCGGGATCCGTGACGATCGGCGTCAGCAGGTGGGGGATGTCGGCATAAAGTCCGAGTTCCAGCCTTTTGGGATCGATGAAAATGAAACGGACCTCTTCCGGCGCCGCCTTATAGAGAATGGACGTGATCATGCAGTTCAGGGCGACGCTTTTGCCCGATCCGGTGGCGCCGGCGATGAGAAGATGCGGCATCTTCACAAGGTCGGTTACGATGGGGTTGCCGTTGATCTGTTTTCCAAGAGCGAGCGTAAGCCTAGACTGTGATTTGAGGAAGGCGTCCGATTCCAGCAGCTCGCGCAGCATGATTGTTTCCCGATGTTTGTTCGGGACTTCAATTCCGACCGTTGCCTTGCCCGGGATCCGGTCGATACGGGCCGATTCGGCCTTGATGCCGAGGCACAGATCGTCGACCAGGCTCGTGATGCGGGAGTATTTGATTCCGGCATCCGGCTTGAACTCAAAAGTGGTGACGACGGGACCGGGGTGAATCTGCGTGATGCTGCCGTGCACGTCGAATTCGGAGCATTTTTGGGATATCAGCCGCGCACGCTCCATCAGGTCTTTTTCATTTACCGGGAAGGGATTGTCCGCCGGATTCAGGATACCGGTGTCGGGCAGTTTGAACTTACGGGAGCGATGAGGCTCCGGACGCGGTGCGGGCGGGCGGGCCGGTTCCAGCCTCGGTACGTACATGGAGGCCGGGTTGCTCTTGATTTCCGGCAGCGGCAACGGGCCCGCTTTTATGGGTTCCGGGCGCGGGGTCCGTTCAGGTTTTTGTGGGGGCGGCGCAGGCTTGATGTTGACTACGGTTTTCAGCGACGGCCTTTTCTGCATCCAGTTGCGGATACGATCCATCAGGCCGGGCTGTGAAGCTGCGGGTTTGCGGCCTATCTTCCGCAGCATATCCGCCAGCGTGAGAGGGGTGGTCGCCAGGATTCCCAGGATCAAGGCGCCCAGGATGAAGACAACCGTTCCGGTTGTGTTCAGGTTAGGCCGAAGCAGGTCCAGAAAAAGAACTCCGATGACGCCGCCTGAATGGAAATGCGGCTCAGGAAACTCGAATGGAAGCATCTGCAGTGCGGTAGAGACGGCCGGAACAAGAATCGCGAATCCGGCTATTCTCAGGTAGGGCGCCTGGATTTTTCTTCCCCATATCAGTTTGATCCCAAGGATCCCGAGCGGCGCCAGCAGCAGGTAAGCCGCAAAGCCGAAAATCTGAAAAAGGATGTCGCTGATGTAGGCGCCGATACGGCCGATCTTGTTTTCGAAAGTGGATTTCTGCGAAAGTGAATTGAAGCTGGGGTCGTGTTGATCGTAGGTGATCAGGCACAGAAAAAGCAGCACCGCGACCAGCAGCAGAAACACTCCGATAAACTCGTGTTTTTTTGCGTTCAACTCACCGGGCATGCACGTTCCGCCATTGTGAAAGTAGGAACATTCAATTTTCCGGTTTCCTTCAATGCGCGAGGCTCCGGCGAACGGAGGCGTTTAAATTTCGAAGAGTACCGGAATGATCATCGGCCGTGTTCCCGTTTTTTTTCGGAAATATCTTTTCAGTTCTGCGCGAATCACATCGGTAAGCAGCGTGGGGTCTTCGCGCTCCTCGTCGGAACAGGCCTCGATCGTGTCGATTATAATCTTCCTGGCTTCCGCAAGAAAGGATTCTCCTTCCTCCTTCTGGACGTGCCCACGGCTTACCAGTTCGGGGGTTCCTTCGATCCGTCCCGTGGTTTTGTTGATCGCCGCTACCGCGAGGACCACACCCTCTTCGGAAAGATGCTGGCGATCCCGAACCACCAGCTCATCCAGGTCCGCGATGCCGCCTGCGTCGATAAACCGCCGGCCGACGGGGGCTTTTCCCTCGATGGCTGCGGAATCGGGCCTCAGGGTGATGACGTCCCCGGTTTCGGCCAGGAGAATGCGTTCCCGCGGGATTCCCACCTCGCGGGCGAGAAGCGTGTGCGCATACAGCTGCCGGTACTCTCCGTGAACGGGAATGAAGAACCGGGGGCGGGTCAGGTTCAGCATCAACTTCAGTTCTTCCTGGCTGGCGTGGCCGGAAACGTGCGTGGTCCAACGGCTCTCGTCGTAAACGCGGGCGCCCCGGCGGCAGAAATGATTGATCAGCCGGGAAACGCGGCTTTCGTTTCCGGGTATCACGCGCGCACTGAGGATGACGGCGTCGTTCTCATGCACTGCGAAATCCTTCTGCTGGCCGAATGCCAGGCGCGTCAGTGCGGCCATGGGCTCCCCCTGGCTGCCGGTGCTGAGAATGACTAGCTCGTTCTCCGCGAGAAATTGCGATTCCGCGACGTCGGTTATGACCCCCGCGGGGATGTTCAGGTATCCGAGATCGGCGGCGATGGCGATGTTCTGCTTCATGCTTCTGCCGATGGGGACAACCCGTTTGCCGAATTTGTGCGCCAGTTCCAGGATGATCTGAATCCGGTGAATGCTGGAGGCAAAACAGGCGACGATAATTTTGCCTGTGCAATCATGGAAAATTTGTTCGATATGCGGGCGGACGTGATTTTCCGACCGGGTATATCCAGGGCGTTCGCTGTTGGTACTGTCGCTCAGCAGCGCCAGAACTCCCTGTTCGGCCAGGCAGGCGATGCGCGAGTAATCCGTCATGTTCTGGTTGGGCGGGGACTGGTCCAGCTTGAAATCCCCCGAATGGAGAACGGTGCCGACCGGGGTGATGAGCGCGAGACCCACGCAGTCGGCTATGCTGTGCGTCATCCTCAGGAACTCGACCCGGATATTTCCCAAATCCAGAACTTCCCGCGGCCGGACGCTGATCAGGTCCGTTTCATCGAGAATCCCGTGCTCCTGTAGCCGTCCTTTGGCAAGCCCCAGTGTCAGGGGAGTTCCATAAACCGGAGCCCGGACATCCTTCAAAAGATAGGGGAGCGCGCCGATGTGGTCCTCGTGGGCATGGGTCAGAACGATCGCACGCACCTTTTCCTTATTTTCGATCAGGTAAGCGAAATCCGGAATCACGAAATCGACGCCCAGAAGATCATCCCTGGGAAACAAAAGCCCTGCGTCCACCACGATAATGTCGCGGTCGTAGCAAACAGCCATGGAGTTCATTCCAAATTCCCCCAGGCCGCCCAGGGGAATCATTTTCAGGGGCATTTCCGTCACTGTCTGTTTATCCTCAATAAAAATAGTGCAGTATATCGTATTCCCTAATCTTATGTAATACGAGATTTTTCTTTGTACATGATCCGTGAATATGGACGGATCTTGCATTGGATCATTTTGCGATAAGCATGCTTTAGGGAGAGGGCGAACACAAGGTTCGCCCCCCCATCCTTAATAAACCGGAACTGTCTTATGAACTTGAAAACTGGATCGGTTGGAGCGAAGACGG
>JAFGAO010000257.1 GCA_016933615.1 Acidobacteriota bacterium | reverse complement strand
GTTGACTGCGAGGCCGGGAAAAGGGCGAACACAAGGTTCGCGTCTGGTTGACTGCGAGGCCGGGAAAAGGGCGAACACAAGGTTCGCCCCTACATGTCGTCTGTGGTTTCAGTATCGGCCGGCTCGGGGTTTTCGATAAAATCCTCTTCGTTTTTTGTCAGCTTTTCATAGCTTTCCGGTCCCATAACCTTGACGGCCGGATCTGCCTGGATCCTGGCGTACACGCCTTTTTCGGTCGTTCTTCCAAGCGAGCAGTCCGCGACTACACGGTCTTTCTGCTTAAGGACGACCCGGACGGCCGGTTTGTCGAGACCGTAGGATGAAAGGCTTCCCGGCTTATCGATCAGCTCCAGAGCGTCGGATTCCAGCGCGTCGAGAATGCCGTTTACGGCGTCGAAATCCGCCTTATTTTTTGCATCGCCCAAAAACCATTCGCCGCTTTCTTTTGTGAAAGCGAAGTTCCCGTTGGGGTTTTCCAGGATGATTGAGTCCACGTCCCAGCGCTGGAAGGCGGCCAAAGCTTTATCGCGCAGCTCGTCGGCGGATTTGTTGAGCTTGTCGACGAGATCCTGTCCGACAAAAAAGAGTTCGGGCCGGGATTCGTCTTTGGCCAGGTACAGCGTGTCCGCAGAGGACGCGCCTGCATCCGGCGGTTTTTCCTCCCCACTTCTTTTGCGCAGCCCGGCTTTGTTCGATCCGATCCTGAGCTTCTTCAGGGCCTTATCCTCGCCGTAGGTCAGGCTCACGTCGATGAAGGGCTCGTCCAGAGACGCATTGGCGTAGTCACCGGGGTCCTCGTCGAAAAATTCCGGGATTTTTTCCAGGGACAGAGCGTTCAGGATGCCGCGGATTGCAGGGGAATCCGCCGCGATCCGGCCTTCCCCTTCGATCCACCACCGGTCGTCGCCGTCCTTGACCAGGCGGATGTCGTCTTTCGGGTTCTTAACGGCCAGGGTCCGGACCTCGGGCTGTTCGAAACGGAGTATGGAGCGGTTCCTGAGATCGTCGAGTTTCTTTTCGAAAGCGCCGGACAATGAGGATGCGACCAGGAATATTTCGCCCCGGTTCGATACTTTGGCATAGTTGCGGTCGCCCGAGGGATTCCTGTCGCCGAAGAAAATTTCGTATTCCTCCCCCGCCGCTGTTTTTATTTTCACTCCGGACTGGGCCGGTTCCAGGCCGAATTTGGCGGGGTCCGCACCGCTCTCCTCCAGAATGCTCTCGAATTTCATTTCGGCGGCCCGGTCCGCGAGGCGGTCCAGTTCCGCGGAATCGGCTTCCAGCAGCCGCGGAAGCTGAATGATCCATTCCTTCTCGTTTTTACGGGCGGCTGCGATTTTTTCGCCCTTGGGAGAAAGTTCGATTTGCTGAATGTCCTTCCCCTCTGTCATCCAGAATCGGTTTTCGGATTCCCTGGCTTTTTCCCTCTCTTCGCCGCCCTTGATCTCGTAAAAGTAGATAAAGCATCCTACGCCGATGCACACAAGCAGCAGTATCAGAGTGCCTTTGAAGCGCATGCTACCTCCTCCGGCGATTCAGAACTACGGCGATGCCGGCAACCAGGGCGACGCCGGGGAAAAGAAATACGACAAGCAGCCGGATGAGAGACAGCTGGCTCTGGGACAGCACGATCCGGCGGTCTTCGGGGTCTTTGGGCCGGATGGAAATGAGGTCGTCGTCCTGGGCCAGCCAGCTGATCATGTTCAGAAACAGGTTGCCGTTCCCCTGGGCCGAGAAATAGGCGTTGATCGGGAAATTGGAGGTGCCCGCCACCACCATGCGCGCGTTCAGCGCCGGCGTTTCGTCGGTGGCGGGCTTGATTTCCTTTGTGACCGCAACCGCTAATGAAAGCGGCCCCTCCTGGTCCCGTCCGGGAGTGTATTCCACTTCGGGGCGGTCCTTTTGCAGGTCAAGATCCGTCTCTCCCCAGCTTTGAGGATTGCTTTTGAACAGGGTATCCACCGATATGCCTTCAGGCGGGGAATCCAGGGGCTGGACCGACCGCGTCAGCGGGAAGAAGGTCATGGCGTCGAACCGGTCCGTGATCGGGTGGTTTTCGTAGCCGGTTACCAGGGGGATGCTCGGCCCCGTTCCCATGAGCTGCCCCACTCCGCTGACGTCCAGAACCACGTTGTCGTCCAACTGCACGCCCCATTTTCTCGTGAATTCCGCCAGGGAAGGGTAGGCATCCGGGTCCGCGAGAACAAGAACGCTCCCGCCCTTATCCAGAAATTCATTGATAAAATCAAATTCCTGCGCGAAAGGTTCCTTCTCCGGACCGGCGAGGATGAGCGCCTTGGCGTCTTCGGGAACCCCGCCTGCTTCTACGAGATTTACCGATTCCACCACGTATCCCTGGTCCTGCATCGCTTTTTGGGCGTCGGAGTAGCCGCGCTGGCCGGTGTCTTCAGGATCCTTTTCCCCGTGGCCCCGGACAAAATAGATTTTTGGTGTTTCCGTTCTCAAAGTTTTGATGATGGCGTTGGTCAGGTCCTGCTCCATGACCTCTTCGGACCGTTTTTCGATCTTTTCACTGCGGTCTCCCGCGGAGATCACCACGGTCCCGAACTTAAGCTGCGAACCCGTCAGCGGATTCTGAAAAGCGCCGTAAACTTCGACCTCATATTGGCGCGCAATATCCGGCTGCCTGTCGGGGTCGATGAATTCATAACGGATTCTCGGGCTGAGTGTCCGGTATTCGGTGAGCAGCTGTTTCAGGGGGCCGTATTCGCCGCCGGAGAAGAACGCCTTGATGTCGACATCCCGGTCCAGCCCTTTAAGGACTTTCGCTGTTTGGGGCGCCAGAGTGAACTGGCCTTCCGCAGTGAGATCGAAGCGCTTGGAGTGCTTCTGGCCCACGAAGTTCAATCCCGAAACGATGGCAACGACCAGTATCAGGGAAATAACGTAGTTGCCTGCATATTTCGTGGAGCGTTTTCCCAGGGACGCCAGAATCTGCCGGTAGTTGAAGGCAAGGCCGGTGATGATGCAGATGCCGCCCGCTATCGCCAGGGCGATATTCCAGACTCCCCAGATATTTGTAACAAAGTTCCAGAGAACCGCCGCCGCAACCAGCAGCAGGCCTATTGTATTGAGGTTCTGTAACAGTTTTCTCATCAGTTTTTCCACCGCATGGATTCAAGCGAACGATACGCCAGGAAAAGCCCTACAAACGCAAAAGTCACGTAGTAGATGATATGCGAAGTGTCGACGACGCCCTTGATAAAATCTTCCAGATGGCTCATGACGGAGAGGTAGTCGATGACGCTTTTGGCGACCCCTGTCGCGGCGGCGGAAAACGATTCGATCACGAAAAGCGCCAGGCTCACGCCGAAGGTCAGCATAACCGCCACGATCTGATTCTCCGTCAGGGTCGAGATAAAAAGTCCGACGGCCAGGAGAGTTATTCCGTAAAGAAACATGCCGAGATAGCCCGAAAGCATGGGTTTCAGGTCCGGCTCTCCGTAGAGGAAAAGAGGCAGGACCGTAATGATATTGGTGAGAATCAAAATCAGGAGGAAGGTAAGACTCGCCAGGTATTTGCCCGCGATGGCCTGAAAGTGCCCCACCGGCGTCGTCAGAAGCAGTTCAATGGTCCCTCTTTTCTTTTCTTCGGCGAACAGCCCCATGGTCAGCATCGGGATGACGAACAGCAGGACGACGCTCGTTGTCTGCAGGAGGGACTTGAACACGATTCCCGGAACATCGATCGGCTGGGAACTCTGGCCGAATTGCGCCTGCATCATCGTGGCCTGAATGACCTGGCTCAGGTAGGAAAAGAAGAAAAAACCGGAGAGAAGGAGAAAGACCGTCAATACGACATAAGCAACCGGCGAGACGAAATAGCTTTTGATTTCGCGCTGCCAGATTGCCAGTATGTTTTGCATGTCAGACCTCTTTAAGCGGGCGACCGCGGCGGGTCGCGGTTTACTCCTGGGTGATCAGATTGATGAACACGTCTTCCAGGCTGATGGAGACCCCCCGCATTTCGAGCAGCCCCCATCCCTGGGACACGATGGTGGATGCCAGAACCGGCCTGAGATCCGTGTCCAGCCGGCATTCGACGGTAAAGGAATAGGGCGCATCCGTTCCGCCTTCGTTGGAATGGATTCCTGTGACTCCCTCGATCGACTGTATTTTTTCGCGGATGTCCTGGGGGGGGCCGTCGACGGTCAGGGCTATTCTCTCCGCGCCTTTCATTTGAGCGGCCAATCCTTCCGGAGTGTCCATCGCCACCACTTTCCCTTTGTTGATGATAACGACGCGGTTACAAGTCATGCTCACTTCGGGGAGGATGTGCGTCGAAAGGATGACCGTGCGCGTCGACGCCAGGTTCCTGATCAGAGACCGTACTTCGTGGATTTGCTTCGGGTCCAGTCCGATGGTCGGCTCGTCCAGGATCAGGACTTCAGGATCGTTCAGCAGGGCCTGAGCGAGGCCCACGCGCTGTTTGTAGCCCTTGGAAAGCCTGCCCACGATCCGCCTCCGGACGTCGCCCAGGCTGCATTCCTCGATAACTTTGTCCACCTGGGCTTTGCGCCGGCTGGATGGCGTCGCTTTTATCTTAGCAACGAAGTCGAGATAGGATTCCACGGACATTTCGGGATAAATAGGCGGATTTTCAGGCAGATAACCGATTCTTTTCCGGACTTCGAGGCTTTCTTCGAATACGTCGTAGCCCGCGATCCGTGCGGTCCCGTCCGTGGAGGGCATATAGCAGGTGAGGATTCGCATGGTCGTTGTTTTGCCCGCTCCGTTCGGCCCCAGGAATCCGAGGACCTCTCCTTTGCCGACGTAGAAGGAGACATCGTCCACCGCTTTGCGGCCGTTGAATATTTTGCTGAGATGCTCTACTTCGATCACACTCGTTCCTCCATGCGTTTAGATCGCAATAGAAAATGTCTTAGGGCGACAATCATAATGAAAACCGAAAAAGGAGTCAACCGCCCAAAGAAACCCGTATGCGGGGCGAATTTATTCAAGAGGTCCCCTGCCGTTTCCTGAAGGCCGGCAAAGGATCCTTACGGCGGTTATATTCAGCTAAGCTATTGAAATAATGAGTCATAAATTGCTTTCTCCAATTTATTGCATTTCGCGGACAGGAGATCCCTCCATTTTCCTCCGGATCCGTTACGGTCTCGGGGCGTCCGGACCGTTTGCCGCGCTCCTGCGGCAGGTCGACAAATCCCTGTAAATGTGTTGCATCACCACAGTTGCCTTAAATTAACTTTTTACGAAAAGTCAACAAACAGGTTGCGCAATTTAGCGGTCAATGTTATAAAAATAGCGGAACTTTATAAAAGATCTTCCGTATTATCGGGCGTACAGATGTTCCAACCCTACGGATTGAGGTGCAAATTTTGGAGTCCACATTATGACAATCCGCCCGATGAAACTTTTTCTGGGTTTCGACAGTCTATATAAGATGTTCATGTAGAACAGCAAAATTGAGAGGTCGGGGCCAAAGAAAGTGAAGCACCTCTAAGCCATACTAACAGTGAAGCCAAGCTTAAGAGGAAGAGGTTTCCGACAAGACCCTCTCACAGAAGGGTAACTTTACAATGATTGAATTAGATCGAGACAACGTCCTGGAAGAAACTGAATACGACATGATCGATCTGGATGAAGACGGTTCGGATGATTCCGGAGCCTTTCCCAGATTGACCCGTGAAAATTACGTGGACAGAGTGCGTTTCAACCGTGTTCCGGCTGACGGAAAGAGTGGTTTGAAGACGGAGGAAGTCCCTTCTTCGGCGGATCCTCTCTATATCTACTATAGAAGCATGAGCAAAATACCCCTGCTCACGAGGGAGCAGGAAGTGTATTTAGCCAAAAAGATCGAATCCGCGAAGATCAATACGCTCAGACTTCTGTCGCTGACGCCCATTAATTCTTATAAAGTCATGGAAATGGCCGATGAACTGCAGCCTGCGCAGCCCGCTTCGGACTCGATGGAGTATGCCTCCGATGACGAAAAGGATCCCGCCAGCGAAATAACACTGGAGGAACGGAACCGCTTGAGGATCAGGCGGATTCGTAGAATCGTTTCGCGCCTGGGAAAACTCGAAGACCAGTACCGTCGCGCCAAGGGACCGTTGAATCCCAATAAATCGCGCTGCAGCAACGAAAAGAAAAATTTGAATAGAATCAAAAGCAACCGCGAGGCGATTTTCTCCTCCCTGAAGCGCCTCGAATTTACCGAAAACCAGATAGCCGAGCTGGTCGGAAGCCTGGAAAGCGTGATGCATCAGATGGAGGAAGCGAAAAAGACGATCCGAAGGCTGGCGCAGCGTCACGAAACCAGGACGAAACAGTCCCGGGAAGCCCGCTCCAGGCTCAGAAGTCTCGAGCAAAAGTACCTGACCGACGTGGAAGAGCTGAGAAAAATCCTGGCCCTGATCGCTGAAAACAAGGCGGAAATGCTTCATGCCAAGGACCAATTCGTCCGTTCGAACCTGCGACTGGTGCTGAGTATCGCAAAAAACTACTCCTATCCCGGACTGGATTTGCTCGATCTGGTTCAGGAAGGGAATATCGGACTGATGAAAGCGGTCGATAAATTCAACTACCGCCTGGGACACAAGTTCTCAACCTATGCCACTTGGTGGATCCGCCAGAGCATCACCCGTGCGATCGCGGATCAGGGCAGGACCATCAGGGTTCCCGTCCACATGGTGGAAGCCATGAATCGTGTTTTGAAAGTCGCCAACGAGCTGACAAAGCGCAACGGCCGCGAGCCCTCGGTTCACGAACTGGCCAAGGAACTGAAAACTCCGGTTTCGAAGGTGACCCAGATACTGAAAGCGGCTCAAGAGCCGATCTCGCTTGAGGCAAGCATAGCGGACAACAAGGATGCGGTGCTGAACAAGTTTATCGAGGACAAAACTGCGGTATCTCCGGATGAAGACGTCATGAAGCACAATCTTCGGGAGGTGACGGACTCCGCTTTGCAGACGCTCTCTTCCCGCGAACAGGAAATCGTACGCATGCGTTACGGCTTGAATGAAAACGGGAAAGAATATACATTGCAGGAAGTCGGCGAAATTTTCCAGGTGACGCGCGAGAGAATCCGCCAGATCGAGGAAAAGGCGCTTTTCAAGCTTCGAAGCCCCTACAGATCCAATAAACTGCGTGAATTCTCCGACTTCGTGAGTAAAAACTGACCCCTATCCGCGGCAGGGTTTTTGCCTGCCGCGGACACTTCTTCCTTCACAGATAATTTCTAGACATTCCCGAAAAAAGGGGATGCATCCATTCCGAAGGCGAACCCCATTCAATGCCGTTGTCTTTTTAGGCCAATCAGGTTGCCTGCCGCAAAGCCGACTTCCGCCAAGAAGCCGGCTTTGCTTCTTTTCAAATATTGACGCTTAATGAGATCGACCTTCCCGGGAAAGGCAACATCGGGAGCATACCCGCGAACCCGAACTTTTTGCTACCACCGGTTCTTCTATTCATAGTAGAAATTCCAGTTCCGGACCGATTGCCGTCGGGCGTTTGGTCGGGGTTGATGATAATATTCCGTTTCGGGCGCAAAGAGGGTGCCGATAAGAATACCGGACAGGGATTCTGGTTATCAGGAGAGGGAGGCTACACTGGTTATAAATCCGATGACAAAGCGGGACGAAACAGCCGAACTGCTTGCGAAACTCAGACGCCTGGCCGGAAATTTGTGGTGGACCTGGAACCAGCAGTGCCAGGAGATATTCGAGGAACTTTCACCCAGAGGGTGGCAGGACCTCTACCACAACGCGATCGCGGTTTTACAGGATATTTCCGAATACGAGCTTCGCACCCGTCTGAGGGATCCCGTTCTGGCCCGGAAACTGAGGGAGGTTCTGTCGGATTTCGAAACATATATGAACCATAAGGATACATGGGCTTTCCGCAATGCGCCCGCTCTGGTGGATAATCCTGTAGCCTATTTCACGGCCGAATACGGTTTCCACGAAACCCTTCCCATCGCCGCCGGGGGGCTCGGTATTCTTGCGGGAGATCATGCGCGGTCGGCCAGCGACCTGGGAATCGGGTTGGCGGGAGTCAGCCTTTTCTACAGAGAGGGTTATTTCCAGCAATCCATCAACGTGGACAACTGGCAGACGGAGTTCTACGTCCCCCTGCACCCGGAGTCCCTGCCGCTGGAGCCGGTCCTGAAACCGGACGGGGAACGGTATGTGGGCGAGGTTGAAATAAATCTCGCCAACGTCCGTTTCCAGGCCTGGAGAGTGTACGTGGGCCGCTGCCCGATATACCTGCTGGATTCGAACCGGCCGGAAAACGAACCCCTCTTTCGGGACCTCACGCTCCATGTTTACGGCGGCGACAGTTCCACGCGTATCATGCAGGAGATGTTACTGGGCATGGGCGGCGTGCGCCTCCTGCGCGATCTCGGGATCCGGCCCTCCCTGTACCATATGAACGAAGGGCATGTGGCATTTCTGGCGTTGGAGCTTATGAGGGAAAAAATTGCTCAGGGAAGCCCGTTTGAGGAAGCCCTGGCTGAAACCCGCAGGCAATGTGTTTTTACAACCCACACTCCGGTGGAGGCGGGACACGACCGGTTCAGTCCGGACCTGGTGAAATACGCTTTCCAGCGCTTGCTGCCCCGGATCGCGCCCGATTTCGATCAATTCATGGCGCTGGGGCGCGTCGATGCCGGCAACCGGCAGGAGCCTTTCTGCATGACGGTGCTGGCGCTGAAGGCTTCCCGGTCCGCCAATGCCGTCAGTGAACTGCACGGCCGGGTAAGCCGTAGAATGTGGCAGCCGCTGTATCCGGAAAAATCCGAAGACGAGGTTCCCATCGGCCATATCACCAACGGGATTCACCTCGTGGGATGGATGAAGGGGCCCGTGCGCCGGTTCTGGAGAAACAAACTGGGCCCAAACTGGGACAAGGAAATCAACGAACCGGAATTCTGGCAGCGTGTGCTGGACTGGGAATTTATTTCCGACGCGGAACTATGGGCTCTGCGCTACAGGCTGAGGCGGGCCCTGATAGAATTCACCCGGCGCCGTTTTATGTTGAAACGGATGTCGCAGGGCGGCTCCCCCTCGTTTGACCGGCTGCTCGATCCCGACGCCCTCACCATCGGTTTTGCGAGGCGTTTTGCGACCTACAAACGCGCGCCTCTTGTCTTCGAGGACTATGATCAGATCGTCCGGCTGGTTAAAGATACGGCCCGGCCGGTCCAGTTTATTTTTTCCGGGAAAGCGCACCCTGCGGACGACGAGGGGAAAAAACGGATCCAGAAAATCATTCATCTCAGCCGACACAGCGAGCTGAGAGGGCATGTGGTCTTTATTGAGAATTACGATGTCCATATTGCGCGCCAGATGATCTCCGGATGCGATGTGTGGCTGAACACTCCAAGGCGGCCGATGGAAGCGTCCGGCACCAGCGGCCAGAAAATCATCTGCAACGGCGGACTGAATCTGAGCATCCTGGACGGCTGGTGGCGCGAAGCCTACGACGGCACCAACGGGTTCGCGATCGGGGACGATTCCCACCCGGATTCCGTCGAAGAACAGGACATGCTGGACAACATCAACCTCTGCAAAGTCTTGAGCGAAGAGGTCATCCCATGCTTTTATGACCGCGACGACCGCGGAATCCCGCGCCGCTGGATTGACAGAATCCGCCGGTCGATGGCTACCATGCTGCCGAAGTTCACGACTTGGCGCATGGTGCAGGAATACGTTCAAAAGTACTACCTTGCGGATTCCGACCGGGCCTGACCTTAGGGTTCGCGCCGCAAGTTAAATTTTTTTGGCGCAGGTTCATAGATCCGGTTTAATTCCAAGTAAATCCGCGGCCTCCGGCCGTGCTGACCCTGGCCCGCATTTCTCGCTAAATCTTTACACAAGAAGGCCGGCCGCAAAATTTAAAATTATTTCTGCGCGAACCTTAGAAGCGAGGCGCAGGAATCCTTGCGGGAGTAATGCGATTCTGGGAGGCTCAGCCGTTCCGGCGAATTTTGACGGCAGGAGCGTGCTCGGGGTCGGGGTCGCTGTCGGCATCGAAGGATTTGCCTATGCGTTTGAAAAAACGGATTCTCTGCTTTGCGATCGATTCCAATTCCGATGCCGACCCCGAGCCCCGATGCGCGGGGCAAGCCAAAGCCATGCCTTATAGGCCTGGTTGATTACGATGCCGTCGGCAGTATATGATGAGGCAGGCTGAAATGCCGGAATTCCGGGAATTTATGCACCAGAACGGTCCGTCCACAGTAGTTATGTTTTCGGCGGAAGCCGCACCTTTTGCCAAGGTCGGCGGAATGGGGGACGTTGTCGGCGCTCTGCCCAAAGCGCTGGCAAAGCTGGGCATTCATCCCCTGGTTGTGATTCCGGCTTACGGGGCCGTTCTACGGCAGGACCGGTTTCCCCTAGGTGCGTGCGGTGCCGTACCGCATTTGGATGTTTCACTGGGGTCTGAGACCGAAAGGGCGGAAATATACCAGGCCCGCTCGGACGCCTCGGGCGTCGACTTTTATTTCATCGGATCCCGCACATACTTCAACCGCCCCGGGATTTACGGAGACCCGGATACCGGTGAAGGGTACCGGGACAACGGGAAACGGTTTCTGTTTTTCATGAAGGCCGGCCTTGAACTTCTTCTCAGGCTGAACACGCCTGTGGATATCATCCACTGCCATGATTCGCATACCGCCCTCATACCGGGCCTTCTCCGCACCAACTATGACCGGAGCCCTTTCTTCAAGAAGGCGGGAACCCTGTTCACCATCCACAATCTAGCCTACCAGGGCGTGTATTCCAGGAAAGTGCTTCACTACGCCGGCATCGACGACGAGCATTTCTTTCCGATGTCCCCCTTTGAATACTGGGATAAAGTGAATTTTATGAAGGCGGGGATACTGATTTCGGACAAGGTGAACACCGTGAGCGAAACCTACGCCCTCGAAATTCAGACCGGCCATGAATTCGGCCATGGCCTGGAAGGGGTTCTCCGCAGCAGGAGCATGGACCTCAGCGGCATTGTCAACGGAATCGATTACGAGGAATGGAACCCGCGCACGGATCCTTTTATCCAGGCTTCTTTCTCAGGCGATGATTTATCGGGGAAGGGGAAATGCAAGGATTTTCTGCTTCGGCGTTTCGGCTTTCCCGGGACCGGAGGCCGTGCGCCCGTGATCGGCATCGTATCCCGCCTGGCGGACCAGAAGGGATTGGAGCTTATCGCGGATGCGGCGGCGGAAATCATGAAGCTGGAAATGCGCATGGTCATTCTGGGCGTCGGCCAGCTGAAGTACCATGAACTGCTGCAGGATCTGGCTTCGAAGTTTCCCGACAGAATTGGAGTGAATCTCAGTTTTGACGATGCGCTGGCGCATGAAATCATGGCGGGTTCCGACATGTTCCTGATGCCGTCCCGGTACGAACCGTGCGGCCTCAGCCAGCTCGCCAGCCTGCGTTACGGCACCATCCCCATCGTCCGAGCGACCGGCGGTCTCGCGGATACCGTTGTGCCCTACGAAGAGGAAAACGGAACCGGATTTCTGTTCCGGGGATATTCCTCCGGCGAAATGCTGGAAGCGCTCAAACGGGCCTTGTCGGTCTATTCCGATCCGGACCGCTGGCGGGCTCTTGTCAGGCATGCGATGGCTCAGGACTGGTCGTGGGACAAATCCGCTGAAAAGTACAGGCGTCTGTACCGAAGCATTCATTTGAAAAGGCATTTCTGAAAAATATGTTCAGCGGGCCGGGTACAAATCCCTAAAAACTGGAACCGTCCGCGCCCCTTCCGGTTTATGATGGCGGTTCAAGAGAGGGCATTTATGGCAGGTCGGAAAATCTGGCGGACCCGGAACGGGATCGTGTGTGCGTTTATATTGACCGGCCTGTTGCTCGCCGGGGGGATCGTCCAGTACAGGACTCCGGCGCTGTCCGCCGATGAGCCCGGGAAGGACGCGGATCGGAATGAACGGGATCAGGACGGCATCATTCCGGGCCGATTGGACCGGATAGACTCGGCCGTCGAGGCGGCGATTTCCGAAGGTGAAGTTCCCGGCGCGGTTGTTCTCGCGAGCCGGCAGGGAAGGATCGTATATTTCAAAGCTTTCGGAAATCGGGCGCTGAAGCCGGCAGAGGAGCGCATGACCCGTGATACGATATTTGATGTATCTTCATTGACGAAAGTTTTGGCGACCGCCCCCTCGATCATGCTGCTTGTTGAAAAAGGCGTCGTCAGACTCGGCGATCCGGTGCATCGATACCTTCCCCGCTTTAAAGAGAACGGAAAGAGCGACATTGCCGTGCGCCATCTTTTGACGCACTATTCCGGTCTCCCGGCCGACCTGGATCTGTCGAAGAACTGGTTCGGCTACGAGGAAATGCTGGAGCAGTTGTGGAGTCTGCGCCCGGATTCCAAGCCGGATAAGGCGTTTGTCTACAGCGATGTCAATTTCATCGCTCTGGGTGAAATCATTCACGCAGCGAGCGGTCAAACGATTGATAATTTCGCTCGTGAAAACATATTCGTTCCGCTGGGAATGACGGATACCTGTTATCGCCCCGATTCGGCCCTGATCGGGCGCATCGCGCCGACGGAGTCGCGAGGGACCACACTGCTTTACCTGCATGCCCGTAGCTCGAAGACGGATCTGGATAAAATTCTTCGCGGGGAGGTTCACGATCCCACCGCCTATAGAATGGGCGGCGTGGCCGGCCACGCGGGACTGTTCTCCAGCGCGAAAGATGTGGCCCTTTACGCCCAAATGCTGCTGGACCGGGGAAAATACAGCGGGGGGCGCCTGCTGTCGCCGTTGACCGTCCGGGCGATGACCCGGCCGCAATCGCCCGCCGGTGAAGCCCAGACGAGAGGTTACGGGTGGGACATCCGCACGGATTACTCCTCTCCTCGGGGGGACATATTCGACGGAGGGTATGGTCACACCGGATTTACAGGGACTTCTTTGTGGATCCACCCGCCGACGGGGACGTTCGTGGTCCTGCTGACCAACCGCGTGCACCCCGACGGCGGCAAAAACATGAACCATCTGCGCAGTGTCGTCGCGAATATCGTTGCTTCCGCAATTTCAGATCCGACGTAGCGGGCGGATCCCGGTGCCAATATGGAAAATAAAAAAGGACGCGTGCTGATTGTCGATGACGAAATCTATATCCAGGAGATTCTGAAAGCCACTCTCGAGGACGCGGGTTTTGAATGCGTGACGGCCGGCGATGCCGATGCCGCTCTCGCGGCCCTGGCATCCCGGAATTTCGATTTGGCCTTTACGGACATACGGATGCCGGGCAAGCAGGGAACGGAGCTGCTGCAGGACATCAAAAAGGCGTACCCCAATGTCGTCGTGCTGATACTCACGGCGGTCGACAGCGCCAGCATGGCGATCCAGAGCATGCACATGGGAGCCTACGATTACATCATCAAGCCCTTCAACCTCGAGCAGGTCCTGCTTGCGGCCGACCGCGCCCTGGAAAAGCGGCGGCTGGAAAACGCCAACCGCGAATACCAGCAATACCTTGTCCAGACGGCGGACGAGCGCGCCGCCGAAACGCGCCGCCTGTTCTATTCCATGACACAGGTGCTGATCCATCTTCTCGACCTGAAGATCCCGTTCAACGTGGGACATGCGCTGCGGGTTGCGGAAAAGTCGCGCTACGTCGCGAGGGAGCTCCGGATGACGGATGATGGTGTGCGGAAGGTCTATCTTGCCGCCCTGCTTCACGATGTCGGCATGATTCTTGTAGAGGACGTTCTGCTGAACAAGCGGACCGCCCTTACTTCCGAGGAGCAGCGCCATTTCCAGGAGAGAACGGCGCTGGCCGAGGAGGTGTTGCGCCCCATCCTGGATGACGAGGAGGTCCTGAAATCCATCCGCCACAACCATGAGCGTTACGACGGTTCCGGATACCCCGACGGCCTCAAGGGGAACCTGATTCCGCTGGGAGCCCGGATTATCGCGGCCGTCGAGGCTTTTGACGCCATGACCGTCTGGCGGCCCTACCGCATGCCGCGATCTCCCCGGGAAGCGATCGAGGAGCTGCAGCTGTGCGCCTACTCGCAGTTCGATCCTCAGGTGGTTACCATATTCGCGGATCTTTACGACCGGGTTTTCCGCAACTCGGATCAGTCTTCGTTGGAAAAACAGTGAAATCCTTATGCGATCTGCGTTCCGATGCGTCGGCCCTATGGACGGCCGCGTTGCAGGCCGTCGATCCCGAGGCTGCGGTACGGAAGCATGTGAAGCGCCGGAAGAACATCCTGGAGGTCGGAGCGCGCCGCTTCGATCTGGATACGGCAAGGAATGTGTGGATCCTGGGTGCGGGGAAAGCGGCGGCTCCGATGGGGAAAGCCCTGGAGAAAATCCTGGGGAAGCGCCTCTGCGGCGGCTTTCTGAGCACGAAATACGGCCACGCCCTTGCGCTTGAAAAGATCGAAATTCTGGAAGCCGGACACCCTCTCCCCGATGAAAACAGCCTGGCATCGGGGGAGCGGATCCGCTCGTTCGCAGAAAAATGGATTGGGCCGGGCGATCTGGTGCTGTGCCTTTTTTCCGGCGGCGCTTCCTCTCTGATGGTATCCCCCGCGGAGGGGATCACGCTGCAGGACAAACTGCGGTGTTCCGAGTTTCTGATGGATGCCGGTGCGTCGATCCACGAACTGAACAGCGTCAGAAAACACCTGTCCGGGCTGAAGGGAGGAGGACTGGCCCGTTTGTTGCGGCATGCGACCGTTGCTTCCCTGGTTCTTTCCGACGTCGTCGGGGATGACATCGCGACCATTGCTTCGGGACCGACGGCGCCGGATCCGACTACATTTTCGGACTGTATGGATATTTTCCGGAAGCTGGGAGCCGCCGACAGGATCCCCCCGTCCGTTGTGACGCGCATCCGGCAGGGCTCCGACGGCCGGCTCGGGGAAACGCTGAAGCGCGGAGACCCCGATTTCAGGGAGGTCCCGTCTTTCATCATCGGCGACAACGCCATGGCCTGCAACGCGGCCGCGAAAGCGGCAAAGCGGGCGGGCTACCGGAGCACGGTTCTCACGAGCCGGCTCGAGGGGGACAATGCCTCGGCGGCCGGGTTCCATATGAGCGTCCTCGAGGAAATCGTGCTGCGGGGCAGGCCGGTAGGGCGGCCGGCCTGCGTGATCAGCGGAGGAGAGACCACGGTGAAAGTTGCCGGGAGGGGGCGCGGGGGGCGCAACCAGGAGTTCGTGCTGCATTGCGTGGCGCATCTGGCGAAACTCGAAGCGCCGGCGCTCGTTGCCAGCCTGGGAACGGACGGGACCGACGGGCCCACGGATGCCGCCGGCGCCGTGGCCGACAACGCAACGCTGGCCCGCTCCTTGAAATTCGGCACGACTTTCCTCAGGGAATCGCTGGAAAACAATGATTCCCACACCTTCTTCAGGCGTCTCGGCGACCTGATCGTTACCGGCCCCACGCGGACCAACGTCATGGACATTCACATCCTGTTGGCAGGGTAATATCAGGTTGAGAATGAGATCGTTGACCGTAGGGGCGAACCTTGTGTTCGCCCTGTGTCGACAAGCAAGATTGTTCGGGTATGAAAAGAGGGCGAACGCAAGGTTAGGGCGAACACAAGGTTCGCCCCTACGGTCATTAATCCCGGGTCAACTGTTTGTCTTCGGAATAGCACAGGTCTTCGAGGGGGCATCGGGGGCAGAGGGGCTTGCGCGCCTTGCAGATTTGCCTGCCGTGCAGTATCGCCTGGTGGGAAAAGGCGATCCACCTGCCCTGCGGCAGGATGCGCATGAGGTCCCGTTCGATTTTCTCCGGTGTGTTTGCATTCGACAGGCCGAGCCTTCCGGACACCCGAAAGACGTGGGTGTCGACCACAACGCCGCCGGCTTTATTAAAAGCAACGCCCAGAACAACGTTGGCTGTTTTGCGCGCAACTCCGGGAAGCTCGAGCAGCTCCTCCATCGTGTCCGGAACGTCGCCGCCGAATTTGTCCAGAATCTTGCGGCAGGCTCCCTGGATATTTTTGGTTTTGTTCCGGAAAAAACCCGTGGACCGGACGTCGTTTTCCAAAATTTCGGTCTTCGCATCGGCATAATCGGCCGCGGACCGGTATTTTTTGAACAGGTCCCGTGTAACGAAGTTGACCCTTTCATCCGTGCACTGCGCGGAGAGGATCGTTGCGACAAGCAGTTCCAGGGGGTTGTTGAATTTTAGGGCGCACTGTGCGTCCGGATAGGCATTTTCCAGCCGGTCGAGGATCCGTGCCGTTCGATCCGCCCGGCCCGGACCGGAGCGCTTTTTCCCCGTCTCCATGGATGCCCATTATAATCCAAACGCCGCGGAAACGGAGACCCATTTGAACGGGTGCCTCCCGGAAGCCAAGCAATCCAATTTGACATTGGGCACCCCCGCGTGTTATCAAAATTATTATAACCAGAGGAGAATCCAATGAGCGAACAGAGTGGTGCGGGAGAAAAATTTTTGTTCCTTCTGTTCGGGGCGGTCATAGGAGCGGCAACGGCGCTCCTTCTGGCTCCCCGGAGCGGAGAGGAAACCCGGAAGATAATCATGACAAAAGCCCGGCAAGGCGCCGATACCGTGACGAGCCAGGGCAAGGCTTTTGTGGAAAAAACATCGGAATACATGGACCGAGGTAAAGATGTGGTGCAGCATCAGAGGGATTCGTTGAACGCCGCCCTTGAAGCCGGCAAAAAAGCCTACAGGGAAGAAAAAGAGAAGGCATAGACTCCGATGGAAACACAAGAAATCCTCCTGGCGATTTTTACCGGGATTCTGGCGGTGGCGGTCCTTGGGCAGACCGTGATATTTATCCTGGCATACAGGACCATGCGTCAGGCATCCGACCGGCTGGAAAGCGCCGGCAAAGATCTGCTCAGGAATGTCGACAGGATTACGGCCAAGGCGGAGGAAACCTTGAAGACCCTCCAGGACATCGGCAACGGCTTCATGCCCGTCCGGGACAAGATGCTGGATGCCGCCGACATCGTGCATCAAAGGGTTGTCCGTTTGGACGACTTCCTGGAGGAGACCACCAACGGCGCCCGGCTGGAAGTGGCCAGGATCAAGGACAGGATTGAATCGGCCACCCATCGCGCCGACGAACTGCTGGACATGGTCCATGAGCGGATACTGGTCCCGGTCAACGAAATTGTCGCCATTACACGCGGGATACGGGCGGGCATCGACTTTTTCTTCAGGAAGCGCAGGCACTCGAAGGTCGACGTTCCCAACGACGCTCCTGATGACGAAGAAGAGATGTTCATCTAGTCAAGTTGCTGCGCCCGGCTTCGCATAATCCCCCGCAAATACGATTCCATCCACTTGTGCCTCTGTGGGTGTATGCTTGTCCCGGCGGCCGGCGGCGCTTCGGCCGCAAATACGGGTTAAGGGAGGACTGGATGAGCGCCCTCGAATTTTCCGTTCCCTACAACAACGACCCCGGCACGCTCACGGAAATTTTCAAGTGCAAAGAGCGCAGCGGGAACCGCATCCGGGAAATCTATCTCTGCGGACCCCAGGAATACGGCGGTTCCGGCCGGATATCTCCGATCCAGTCGTTCGATGATTTTGCCGATGCCGTCGGCAGGATCCATCGCGAGGGGCTCCGGGTGAATCTGCTCCTGAATTCCGTTTGTGAGGGAAGCGAATGGTACGGGTCCGGCGTATTGAACCGGACCATGGATTATCTGAAACGGGTTTTTGAAGAGTGCGGCGTGGAGGCGGTGACCATCGCGAATCCGATGTACATCCGCGAAGTCCGGAGGCGTTTCCCCGGCATTGAAATCTGCGCTTCCGTACTGGCCGATATCGATTGCATCGATAAAGCCGTCCTCTATAAAAAAGCGGGGGCCGATACCATCACGCCCGACGTGAACGTCAACCGCAACCTCAGGCTGTTGAAAAAGATAAGGGAAAGAACGGGGCTCGAGCTCAAATTAATGGTCAACGAGGGGTGCCTGTTCAAATGCCCTTTCCGCAAGTTTCACTTCAACTACATCTCGCACAAGTCGAGAAATCCCGGGGCGGAAGGATCCCGGGGCGAGGACAACGTCTTCAGCCTCAACTGCATTCAGCTGACGAAAAGCGATCCCTCTCAATTGTTCAAATCCGGCTGGATCCGGCCCGAAGATACCGCCAGGTACGGGGAGATTTCCACCTTCTTCAAACTGGTGGGGCGAACCAGCTCCAGGAGCATGATATGCAGATCCCTGGAGGCGTATATGCGGCAGTCCTGGGATGGGGACCTCCTCGAGCTGATGGCGGGCAACCTTTATTCCTACGGAATGTCCTACCTGACGCACCTGGACAACCGCAGCCTCGATGCCGAGGGATTCTTCGAGAAGGTCACATCCTGCGATCGGGAATGCATAGACTGCGACTACTGCGCGCAGCTTGCCGCCAAAGTTCTGAAGCGCGGAATTTTCACTCCCGGAAAAATCAGGGACATGGGTTTCGAGCAGTAGGCGGCAAAAGCTCTTTCCCGACAGGTCCGAATCAGAAATACAGAAGCTGGGTCTGAATTACGAACTGGTTGCGGTCGGGTTTGCCCGTCTCGAGCAGACGGCCGAATCCGGCCTTGATGTTCAGCCTGTTTTTCAGGGAATAGTACGCAATGCCGGCCTGTATCTTCGTGCAGTCGGCCGCTGCGTCGCCGGCCGGGTCCCTGGACGCGAATTGAAAGAAGGGTGCGAGTTTCGCCCTGCTGAAGTAGTAGTTTCCTTCCAGCAGCCATGCGTTTGTGGCCGGCATCGATGAAGACTGGTCTTTGAAAGCGGATTGCTGGTCGTAGCGGATGAAATCGGCCCGGACCGTGAACGCATCCCCGTTGCCCAGGGGCTGATCAATGAAAACATCCACCGAATTTGCACTGTAGCTTCCCTGCCGGTCGATGGATGCGCCTATCCCGATAATCCTCTTTTGCCCGAACGACGGTCCGCTGTAGAAAAATCCGGTGTCCGCTTCGAAGGGGTAGTACACCACCCGGAGCAGGGTGCGGTAGGGGTAATCCCCGTCATGGTTGCGGTTGCCCCGGAATATCCCCGCCCGGTACTCGAAATGGTTGTTGATGTACCCGCGCGCCATGACTCCGTAGTCCCGGCCGACCTTTGAACGGGTCAGGCCGGAAGACAGGAAGGAATAGGGCCCGTAATCGATCGCAAGGAGCGAACCGGCCGACTGCCCGGAATTCCGGGAAAGCGGCATCAGGATCATGCCGCCGGACACCTGGAATTCGGGGTGGAAAGCGTAATTGACGTATGCATCCTGCAGGAATATTTCATCGGCCCGGGTTCCGTCGGCCAGCTCTTTTCCCAGGTTGGGGCTGTCGCTTTCGAGAAAGAAGGAGAGCTTGCCGGTGATGTCGCCTCCGGCCATGAGACGAAGCCTTCTGAAAAAGACGGTACTGTCGTAGTCGTCTTCCGAAGGATTTTCAAGCGACTCGAACTGCGGCTGGGCCAGGAAGCCGAATTTGACCGTGGTGTCGTTTCCATTGACTAATTTGAACTGATAGGGTGGCGCCTGTGCAAGCAACGGCCGCAGGCAGAAAATGGATAAGATTCCCCAAAGTAACGATCGCTGAAAATTTTTCACTTGTTCCGCTTCCCATAAAAAATTTTCCGGGGAGATTACGCGTTTCGGGTCCATATTTCAATAGTCGGTTCCCGAATTCCTCCCGTTTGGTGCCGTAGGTTCGGGACGCGGGAGCCCGATTGTTCTTTCTTCGAGATTGAAATGAAAACTCTTCAAGGTCCGCTTTCCCAGGCAAATATGGGCTGAAAGTCTTTTGGGTGGAATGTCCACCGGCTGTGCGCAATTTGTGTATATATATTCGGCGTGTTTTGTTCATCCTTCTCACTGCTGGAATAAACAAGATTTTTTTTATGTTCTTTAAATCCTTTATAGGCAGCGATTTGTTCTTTTTCCACAAATGGGTACAATTTTTGCAAATTGTTACGTTGAAGCCCGGGATCCGACCTCCCGGTGTCATGAAAGATGCTGGAAACAAGTAATTCTGATAAAATTAGCCGGCTTTCATTCCTTATCGCTGATTCGGAATCTGCTTGGCCCGGATGGGCATATCAATACGGTTTGCGTTCAAATTGAAAAACCAGGGATGCCGGTTTTTCTGTGATCTCCCGGCGAGGTTTTCATGAACGGTGACACGCTGACGAATTATTTCAAACCGATACTCTACAAGTTTCACGACCGGGAGGCGCTGGTATTCAAAACCGGTTTCCGGTCCGTTCGAATATCCTATCTCGATCTCTACGATCACGCGTACCGGATGGCCAACTGGTACCAGAGCCACGGTCTTGGAAAAGGCGACGCAATCCTGCTCTGGGCTCCCAACGGCCCGGAATGGGTGGCCGCGCTCCTGGCCTGTTCCCTGACCGGAGTGATTGCCGTGCCCCTGGATATTAAAGTGAAACCGGACTTCGTCCGGTACATCGCCGGCGAAACCGGAGCCAAGGCCGGTATAAAATCGAAATTCACGAGTATGGAGCCGGACATTCTTTGGTGGGACACCAGGGACCTTCTGCGGCAGATACGTGAAGTTCCTCCGATATTTGAGGAACCCGAAATCACGGGGGACGATATTCTCGAAATAGTGTATACATCCGGCTGATTCTGCGGTATTACGCGAAACTACGTGTTATGGGCCGGGAGAAATTCGACGGACTTGACAAGCCTTTCATCCTGATCGCCAATCATATAAGCCATATGGACGCCGCCGTCCCGACCATGGCTCTTCCCTGGCATATCCGGAAGCGGGTGGCTCTGGCGGCGGCGGCCGACGTTTTCCAGGAATGGGACTCCGGACAGGCGCCGTTTAAGGAACGGATACTCAGGAAATCGGCGACTTTCCTGGCGACTCTGGGACTCAATATCTTTCCATTTCAGCGCTATGCGGGTATCAGGAAAAGCCTCGAGTACACTGGAAAACTCATGGACAAGGGGTGGTCTATTATGATCTTCCCGGAAGGCCGTCTCTCGCATGACGGGACCTTGAAAGAATTCAAACCGGGTGTCGGGCTTCTGGTAAAAGAACTGGATGCCGTTGTCGTTCCCTCCAAAATACAGGGAGTTTATGAGATTATGGATTACCGTTTCACCTGGCCGCAAAAACATGGGGAGGTCACAGTGCGTTTCGGCAATGCCATAAGCTTTCCGTCCGATGCCACCTATGAAGAGATAGCAAAGCGCCTGGAGCACGAAGTGAGGTTTCTGTAAAAAAATCCTCAGACGGGTAAACTGCCATGACAAAAACGGAAAGAAACTGGATTCTATACGACGTTGCCAATTCGGCGTTTATTCTGATTGTGGGGACGGCCGTAGGCCCTATCTTTTTCAAGGATGTGATTTCCCGGGGAGTCGACGGCACGCTTTCTACGCAGCACTGGGGCGACGCCACTTCCCTGGCTTCGCTTGTACTCGCCGTGCTGGCGCCGATTATAGGCGCCATGGCGGATTACCGGGGATTCAAGAAGAAGATGTTTGTCGTGTTTCTCTTCCTGGGGATTCTTTTTACAGTGTTGATGCCCTCGATCGGTATCGGGAATTGGCTGTGGTTTCTGGCGGTCTATGTCGTTGCCCGGGTGGGATACGCCGGAGCAAATGTCTTTTACGATTCGTTCCTGGTTGATGTTACCGAAAAAGGCCGTATGGACTGGGTGTCGTCCAGCGGATACGCCTGGGGGTATGTAGGCAGCGTTATACCGTTTCTGATCGTCATTTTCATAGTCTTCAAGGAAATGTCCCAAACCGGCAGTGACGCCCTCCCCGCTTTTTCCGGAAGAATCGCTTTCTTGATTGTTGCCGTGTGGTGGGCCTTCCTGTCCGTGCCTATGCTGCGGCGCGTGCGCCAGAAACATTTTATAGAATCGGGCGGTCGTCCGGTAAGGGACAGCTTTATCCGTCTGGGCAGGACATTCCGGGATATCCGGAAATACCGCCGGGTTTTCATGTTTCTGGCCGCGTATTTTTTCTATATAGACGGGGTGGATACCATCATTATGATGTGCACCACCTACGGCAGGGATATCGGCCTGGGAGCGACAACTCTGATTTCGGCCATCCTGATGATCCAGGTCGTGGCGTTTCCGTTTGCGCTCGTCTATGGAAAACTGGCCGGGCGTTTTTCGGCGCTGAAGCTGCTGTTTGTCGGGATCGTGGTATTCGTAGGCATTACCGTAGCCGCCTTTTTCCTGTCGGATGTCGCCGACCTGCGCTTGAAAGTGTGGCTGTATTTTATCCTGTCGTTTGTAGTGGCGACCTCCATGGGCGGCATTCAGGCGCTCAGCCGGTCGGTATTTGCCGGACTGATTCCGACCGAACGATCGGCCGAATTTTTCGGCTTCTACAATATATTCGGTAAATTCGCCACCGTGCTGGGACCCGCGATGATGGGGAGAATAGGCTATGCAGCGGGAGACACGAAATGGGGCGTCCTGAGCATTATTATTCTGTTTGTCATCGGCGGCGTACTGCTGCTTCGCGTCGAAAAAGGTCCGCCCGCTGATGCCCCATTGTAGGGGCGAACCTTGTGTTCGCCCCGGAACGAAAACAAAATCGCCCTAAAATAAAACGATCGTAACGCAACTCCGGGGTTGCCTTGATTG
>JAFGAO010000256.1 GCA_016933615.1 Acidobacteriota bacterium | reverse complement strand
GGTTCTTTGTAATTGTAGAAGAGATCCCGCTTCACGGGCCTGAAGCCGGAGTTTTCAATGAACTCCCGGGCTTTTTCTTCCGTCGCGGGCGCCTGGCTTTCCAGAACATTTTCTTCGATGACCACGGAGGATATGTCGTCGGCGCCTGCAAGAAGCGCGATCGATCCGACGCCGGGGCCCAGGACAAGGATCGAGGCTTCGATATGCGGGATATTGTCGAAAAAAAGCCTGCATAGACCCACCAGCTTGAGGTATTCCCGCGCCGGAACATTCCGTACCGGGAATCTGTCCGTCTGCCGCTGGAATGTCCAGGGGATGAACGCCAGCAATCCCCCGGTACGGTCCTGCAGGCTGCGGACGATCCCGAGGTGCTCGATGATTTCTTCCGGTTTTTCCACCGACCCGATCACGATGTTGGCGCTTCCCGGGAGATTTTCCTGGTGGCAGGTTTCCATGACCTCGACCCATTCTGAAACGGTGACTTTGGCCGGGGAAAGAATCGCGCGCACCCGGTCGCTCAGTATTTCGGCGCCCGCCCCGGGCACGGAATCCATGCCCGCCCGTTTCAGTTTCCGGAGAACTTCGCGCAGGGGCATGCCCGTCTGCCGGTGCATTTCCATTAATTCCCCGGGTGAAAAAGCGCGAATGTGAATGTGGTTCCCCAATTCGCTTTTTACCGCATGCAGGACATCGAGATAGTATTCGAACGGGATGTTCGGATTGATGCCGCCCTGCAGGAACATCTGGTCGGCCCCGACGGCGGCCGCCCGGCGCATAATGTCCAGGATTTCTTCGACGGAAAGGGTTTTTTCAGGTTCGGTTTCTTCCGGCCGGTGAAAACTGCAGAACGAACATTTCACGCGGCAGTACCGGGTATAATTGACGATCCGGAACATGGTGTAGGAGACGACCGATGGATCGTGCCTGCGATTTCGGATTTCCCGGGCTGTGGAAATCACCCTCAGCGGGTCGGCCGTGTTGTAGAGCTCGAGCGCTTCGCCCGCGGATATGCGTTCTCCGCCTAGCGCTTTCTCCAGGATATAATCGGTCGGCTCCGGTTTGAAAATGGCCATAGTCCCGCGGCAACCCCGTTTTCCAGCCCTGTTTCCTTACAGGATTACTACTACGGTATCACAGAATTCCATAATAGATGCAGGCTAAGAATTTGGTGGGATATTTGGATCCGTTCGCATAGAATTGTTTACAACCGCAGGCAAGAATTTCCGGTCAAGAGGAGGCATGAGCGTTATTGTTCCATTTACCAGGGCCTCGGGATCCAAAGGTCTTCAGCGGATTCAGTCGACTTACACGGTAAGGGAAATCAGCCGGCAGTTCGGTTTGAGCGAAAGCTCAATTCGCCGGTGGACGCGAAAAGGGATTATCCCGGCGTTTGAGGAAACCGCCCCGGGGGGGCTGCGCTACGATTTCCGTGCGCTGACTCAATTCCGCCGCATCCGGGAGCTCCGGAATCGCGGTTTGACGATACGCCAGGTCGAATCGGAGCTGCACGGCCAGATGAACCTTTTCTCCCGCAGTGGCGGCCGGTTGATACCCCTGCCTGTCCGGCGGTCCCCGTTTGAGGAGGCGCTGATCCTGCACGAGCAGGGGGACGATAGGGCCGTGAAAATGTATCAGCTCGCCATCCTCCAGGGAGAAAACGTTTCCGATGCCTACTGCAATCTCGGAACCCTGGAATTTGAAAACAACCGGACCGCAAAGGCTTTCGATCATTTTACCAACGCCCTCAAGAACGATCCCCGGCATTTCGAATCTCATTTCAACCTGGCGCATCTGTACCTGGAAGCCGGCGACTACAGGCTCGCGCGTCTCCACTACGAGATTTCCGCGATTCTGGAGCCGAATTCCGCCGGCGTCCGCTACAATCTGGGCCTGATATATGCGGTGAGCGGCGAGCTTGGCGAAGCGATCGAGGCCCTGAACCAGGCGAAAGAGCATTCAACCGGCGAGGAGCTTCTGCAGGTGGAGGAGCTTCTGTTAAATCTGAAGAAGGCGGCCAGTGAAAACAGGCGGATAGAAAATCCGCAGGAACTCCTTCCGGACAAACAGGATTAGCGCCGGCTGATTCACCGAGAATAAAAAACATGCGCCCCGCTTTGCGGGGCCGATTGCATAAGCCGTTGAATAAACGGAGGTAAAATTTATGCAGGTGCCGGAAAAGATGCATGCCATGATTCTGGACAGGCCGGGAAGGGCTCTCGAGTACAGGGAAGTACCCGTTGCGGAACCCGGCCCCGGACAGATTCTTGTCAAGGTCCATGCCTGCGGCGTGTGCCGGACCGATCTGCACGTGGTCGACGGAGAGCTGCCCGAGCCGAAGCTGCCGATAATTCCGGGCCACGAAATCGTGGGGAGCGTTGTACGCAAAGGGTCCCGGGTCGAATCCTTCCGTACCGGGGAAAGAATAGGTGTTCCCTGGCTGGGATACACCTGCGGAGAGTGCCGGTTCTGCAGGGAGGGCAGGGAAAATTTATGCGACCGGCCTCTTTTCACGGGATACACGATCGACGGCGGTTATGCCGAATACACGGTTGCCGACAGTCGCTATTGCTTTCCCCTGCCGGACCGCTACAGCGACACGGACGCGGCTCCGCTGCTGTGCGCCGGCCTGATCGGATACCGCTCCTACAGGATGGTGGACGCCGACGCAAGCCGGATCGGGATCTACGGCTTCGGCGGCGCCGCCCACATAGTCGCCCAGGTAGCCGTCTACCAGGGGAAAAAGGTATTTGCTTTTACCCGCCCCGGGGATTTGCAGGCACAGAGGTTCGCCCGAAAGCTGGGAGCGGTCTGGGCGGGGGATTCGACGGACACCCCCCCCGAACCCCTGGATGCCTCCATTATATTTGCCCCGGTGGGTTCGCTGGTTCCAGCGGCCCTTCGCGCCACCGTTAAAGGGGGCATCGTCGTATGCGGGGGGATTTATATGAGCGACATCCCCGCGTTCCCGTACCGGATTCTCTGGGAGGAGCGCAGAATCTGTTCCGTCGCCAACCTGGAGAGAAGAGACGGGGAGGAATTCCTGGCGCTCGCGCCCGGAATCCCGGTGGTGACGGAAACGGAGGTTTTTCCCTTGAAGGATGCCAATGAAGCGCTGTCGCGACTGCGGGACGGGAAGCTTCAGGGCGCCGCGGTTCTAGCCATCGAATAATACCGTTGCAGGTTGAACGTTAAAACGTTACGCGTTAAAAGAAAAAAGCATCGTTGGAACGTTTTAGGTTTCCGGTTCAATGATTAGAGCGTTCCAACGATGCTTTTGTTTTTAACCTTCAACGCGCAACGGTTGTTTGTTTATTCTTCCCAGGGCAGTCCGGGTTTCCCGAAATGGCCGTAATTTGTCGTCTGGCGGTAGATCGGCCGAAGCAGGTTGAATCGTTCGATAATGGCGGCCGGCCGGAAATCCATGTCTTTGATGTATTCGGCCGCGGCCGGTTCGTCTCCGGTGCCGAACGTGTCCACCTTGACGGAAAGGGGCCTGGATACCCCGATGGCATAGGAAATCTGAATCTCGGCGCGTCGGGCCAGTTTCCGTTTGATCAGCTGCCGCGCGATGTAGCGGCAGAAATACGCCCCGCTGCGGTCCACTTTCGAGGGATCCTTCCCGCTGAAAGCGCCCCCGCCGTGCCTTCCGGCCCCGCCGTAGGTGTCCACGATTATTTTTCTGCCCGTGACCCCCGCGTCCGCCGAGGGGCCGCCCAGGATAAAGCTCCCGGTCGGGTTTATGTGGAAACGGATGTCTTTGGTGAACCAGTCGCCCAGAATGCGCGGCGCCAGGGACTCGGTGACGTAGGATACGATCTGGTTTCGCGAAACCGATTCGGAATGCTGCGGGGAGACGATCACGTCCGTAATGGCGACGGGCCTGTCGTTCTCGTAAAGCACGGAAACCTGGGTTTTGCCGTCGGGTCTCAACCACGAAAAGGGTTCGGTTCTCCGGTCCACGGCCAGGCCCCTGGACAGCCGGTGCGCCAGAAGGATCGGCAGCGGCATCAACTCCGGGCTTTCGTCGGTCGCGTAGCCGAACATAATCCCCTGGTCGCCGGCCCCCTGTTCGCTGTCCATGCCACTTTCGCGATCGACGCCCTGGGCTATTTCCGAGGATTGTTTGGATACGAATTGATAAATGGTAACGCCGTCCGCATTAAACGGGGTGGCGGGATCGGTGTAGCCGATGGCCCGGATCGCCCTGCGCGCCACGGCTTCGTGATCCACGGATGCCCTGGAGGAAATTTCCCCCGCGATGATGAGGATGTTTTCCTTGCACAGAACCTCGCATGCGACACGGCTTTTGGGATCCTCCTGGATGTAGGCGTCGAGGATGGAATCCGCTATATAATCGCATACCTTGTCCGGGTGCCCTTCCGTTACGGATTCCGAAGTAAATATAAATCGGCCCGCGGTTCTGGTTTCAACGGTATCGGCGTTTTTCATCAATCACTCCCAAAATATTAATGAATGGAATTTTTGTTGCCTTGGGGGAAATGGGGATCGGGAATTTCATCCTCTGCGGCCGCGTAATCGGCCCGGGACTCGATATCCCAGTGTTGGGGTTGTTCGGGGATAATCCGGTAGACTTCAATGCAGGCCCGGGCGTTTCCGTACCAGCTGTAGACGATTTCCTGGCGGATGCGTATCTGCAGCTGTTCTCCGAAGGTTCGAACGATCTTGAAGAATTCATATTCCGGAATGGTGGTATCGAGATTGACGTTTTCGGAGATAAGGATGGTGATGAACAGATTTTCCAGATCGGTTTCCGCCACCAGAACCCTGCCGCAGGGATCGGCGTCATTCTGGAGAAAAATATTGTAGCTTTCATGGCCGCTGCCGCGTGAAATGCGTTGAAACCGGAACAGGCTTTCGCATTGAAGGTCGAGATGCTCGAGCTGGTTGAGATGCAGGGGGCAGTAATCGCCCGGCTTGGCGAAGTCCGGGTTGCATACCATGCATGGAGGATCCGGCCTTTTGTCGGCTGATTTCTTGGGCGGCATACGCATCCTTTCCTTGTAAGTGGATAATTCTTTCACGCCTTAGGGGCTTTGTCCACTCCTGAGGATTGAAGACTCGAATAATCTTCCCTTTCCGGAGAGGCGGCCGAAGGTCTCCCGGTAGCGTCATTGCCCGGGATTTATGCCCTGGCCCCCGCTAATTTTTTGGCGCACGCGACTACATTTTCTGCCGTAAACCCGTACTTTTTGAAGAGATCCTTTGCAGGCGCGGATTCTCCGAAACTTTTCATGCCGATGATGTCTCCCGAATCCCCTACATATTTCCGCCACCCCTGGGCCACGCCGGCTTCCACCGCGAGCCGGGCCCGGATGCCTGGGGGGAGCACCGCATCCCGGTATTCCTGCGGCTGCGCGTCAAAAAGCTCCCAGCTGGGCATGGAGACGATCCGGGCTGCAATCCCTTCCTTCTCCAGAGCCTTGCCGGCTTCGACAATGAGGCCGACCTCGGACCCTGAAGCCATTAAAATCAGCTCGGGCAAGCCCGAGGGGGCATCCGCCAGGATATAGGCTCCCCGTTCGAGCCCGTCGGCCGGAGCAAATCGGCTCCGGTCCAGCACCGGGACCGACTGCCGGGTGAGAACGAGCGCTACCGGCTTGTTGCGGGATTGGACGGCCACGCGCCAGGCGGCAACCGTTTCGTTGGCGTCGCAGGGTCGCAGCACCGTGAGATTGGGAATGCACCGCAGGGCGGCCAGGTGCTCGACCGGTTGGTGCGTCGGGCCGTCCTCTCCCACCCCGATGCTGTCGTGCGTGAACAGGAAGATCGTTCCCAGCTCCATGAGCGCGGCCAGGCGGATGGGCGGGCGCATGTAGTCGGCGAATACGAAGAACGTCGCCGTGTAGGGAATGATTCCGCCGTGGGCGGCCATGCCGTTTGCGATTCCGCCCATGGCATGTTCGCGGACTCCGAAGTGGAGATTGCTTCCCCGGTACCCCCATTCCCCCCCGGTCGATCCCTGCGTATCTCCGGGCCTGTGACCGGGATTCTGAAAGTCGCCCCCGGTCTTGATCACGCTTTTCGTGGACGGGTTCAGATCCGCCGATCCGCCGATCAGCATCGGCAGTCTGGGACCGAGGGCATTGAGGACCCGGCCTGATGCGGCACGCGTCGCGATTCCTTTGGGATCGGGGGGAAAAGAGGGGAGTCCCTCATCCCAGCCTTGGAGCAGCTCTGCGCGCATGGCCTGCTCGAATTCACGGGCAAGATCGGGATACTTCGCGGCGTAATCGGCCAGCATGGAATTCCATTCCAGCTCCGCTTTCCGGCCCCGGTCCACGGCCCGGCGGCAGTGATTCAGGGCTTCCTCCGGTACGTAAAAAGGAGGCTCTTCCGGCCAGCCCAGGTTTTTTTTGGTCCAACGCGCCTCTTCAACCCCGAGGGGCGCGCCGTGGGAATCGGCGGAATCCTGCTTGGGGGATCCGTACCCGATTTTTGTCCGGACCAGGATCATCGAGGGGCGCTCGGTTTCCGCCTTTGCGGCCCGGATGGCGCCGTCGACGGCGTCCATGTCGTTTCCGTCTTCAACCGTGATCGTGTGCCATCCGAGGGCCCGGAACCGCCCCGCCCGGTCTTCGCTGAATGAAAGGTCCGTGGCGCCGGCAAGGCAGATTCGGTTGTCGTCATAAAGGTAGATCAGCTTGCCCAGCTTCAGGTGTCCTGCCAGGGAAGCCGCTTCGTAACCGATGCCCTCCATGACGTCCCCGTCGCTGATAATGGCGTAAGTGCAATGGTTGATGATTTCATACCCGGGCCGGTTGTAGCGGGCGGCCAGAAAAGCTTCGGCGGCAGCCATGCCCACCCCGTTGGCCATGCCCTGGCCCAGAGGGCCGGTGGTTATTTCAACCCCCGGAACCAGCCCCCGCTCCGGGTGTCCCGGGGTTCGGCTGCCCAACTGGCGGAACTGCCGGATCTGGGACAGGGGAAGATCGTAGCCGGTCAAATAGAGCAGGCTGTACAGCAGCATGGACCCGTGCCCGGCGGAAAGGACAAAACGGTCCCGGTCCCACCATCCCGGATTGGAGGGGTTGTGCTTCAGGAAGCGGGACCAGAGCGTGTAGGCCATCGGGGCGGCGCCGAGAGGAAGCCCGGGATGTCCGCTCTCCGCTTTCTGAATGGCATCCACGGAGAGAAAACGGATGGTATTGACGCATAGAAGATCCAGGTCGGCGGTTGAAGGAGAAGCCGGAATGTTTTGTGTCATTATCGAAGACTCCAGAAAGGCGGACATTTCCCGAATGGCGGAAAATGCTCCCCGTTTACCACAGCACAATTGCGCGAAAGCGGGACAAACCAGAAATTTAGTTTGCCGTGCGCGGGATGTCAAACTCTGATTGAATGGCAATGATGCACGGTTCATTTGAATGAAGCGCAATAGCCCTCATTTAGCGGTGGCCATTTGCGATTCCGAAGCTATAATACTTCTTCTTCAAGGAGACGGATATGCGCGTTGTGCTCGGTTCAGACCATGCGGGATTTGAGTTGAAACAGCAGATCCTGGACTATGTCCGGGCGCTGGGCCACGAGGTGCTGGATGTGGGAACGCACGACGGTTCCCCGGTGGATTACCCGGATTATGCCGAGGCTGTTGCAACGGCGGTCATTAATAAGGATGCCGATCGCGGGATCCTTATTTGCGGAAGCGGGGTCGGCACGGCTGTCGCCGCGAACAAAATTCCCGGCATCCGGGCCGGGATCTGCCATGACTGTTATGCCGCGCACCAGGGAGTGGAGCACGACGACATGAACGTGCTGGTTCTGGGAGCCAGGATTATCGCCGTCGCCCTGGCCCGGGACCTGGTGCGGATATATCTGGAAGCGCGGTTTTCCGAAGATGCAAGGCATAAACGGCGCCTCGCAAAAATAACCGGCCTCGAAAACAAGTACCTCCTCAAAAAATAATTTGGTTCCAATCTAGCCCGGCAGCAATTGGGAGTTCAGGGAGCGGCCGAGGTCCTTCAGCCTGTTCACCTGTTCCGGGCCCAGTCGGCGGATGGCAAAAGCCGTTTTATTGTGGGACAGGGGTTCGGCCAGGTCCGCCCACGAGGCGCTTTTGCGGCCGTCTTCGGTTCCCGGGATGGGCGAAAACTCCGAAAGAAGCACCCTGGCCCCGTTTTCATGGGCGAAGACCATGGACTGCTCCACGCTCCGTGCATCCGAGTCCGGATGGCCGACGATGATGTAGGCGGTGATGTGCCGCGCGCCCGCTTCCCTCAGATGCCGGACGGCGGCGATAAAGTCTTCCGAACGGACTTTCCCCCCGGTGGCGGCGTTCCACGAATCGGAAAAGCTTTCGAGCCCCAGGAAAAAACTGGCAAAGCCCGCCTTCACCATGAACCGAGCGAGATCGTCGGTGACGAACCGGGCGTTGAGGGCGTTCGGCGTGTGGAACAAAACCGGGATTCCTGTGCGGGAAACCCCTTCCAGAAACGGGATCAGGCCCCGCTCGGGGCGATAAAGCAGAGCATCGTCGTAGAAAGCGATATTGCGCACGCCCATGCGTGTCAGCTGCTGCATTTCGGCCAGGCATTCCGCCGTCGGGCGCTCGAAAAAGTCCGGTCTGAAAATGGAGGAGGCGCAGTAGGAGCAGCGGAACGGGCACCCTTCCGTAATCTTCAGAACTCCGTATTTATGCCCGGTTTCGGGCTGGAACGGAAGCCCCGGTTCCGGTTCTATGGATAGAATGTTCCACAAATGGTCCAGATCTGAGCCTTCAACGACAAGATCCGCCCCTAGAGAACGGGCATGAGAGGAACAGAGTGTGGCATACACTCCACCCAGAATAATGCGGGCCCACGGCTGCAGGGAGCGCAGATCCTCGATGACCTCACGGACTCCGGGATACCAGTAAGTCATCGAAGTTTGAACCATCACGGCATCGAATTTTTCTTTTTCTAAAAATTCCCGGAATTCCCCGCGCGGTTTTCCGTAGCGGCGATAACGCCTGGGAATGTCGCCGAGCGGCTTGGGTTTTGAAACATGGCGGAAGGAATAGGAACCCCTGCCCCAGGAGTCGCGCGGCCTGGAATCGAGGAAGTCGAAAAAGCTCAGCCGGCAGGCGTGCCGCATCCGGCCCGCGACGCGCAGCATCCCGTAAGGCCTGAGCCAGAAATCGTAGGCCGTGAAATCGAATATCGGTGGATTGACCAGGAGAATCCGCATGGGCTTCATGGTCGAAGATTCCCCAACGGCAGTCAGGGGTTCCCTGTGAACTTCATGTCCCATTCGTACAGTTCCAGCGACCTGGCGCCGTGCGTGACGTAGGGATCGGTCTGAGCCAATTTGAAAGCCTCATCGTGGGATTCGGCCATGTAGATAACCAGCCCTCCCGCCCCCCCGGTAAAACGGCCGCGGGCAAAGATCTTCCCTTCATTTTCATTCCGGGTCAGGAAATCGATGTGCTGCGGGCGGTACAGGTTGTTCTTCTCAATATCCTTCATCCTCAGAATGGCTGCGAAATACTTCATGTTTCTCTCCTGTATTTTTTGATGATGGCGACTCCGGAGGAAGTGCCGAGACGCTCCGCTCCGGCGGCTATCATCGCCATGGCCGTCGCGGTGTCGCGGATGCCTCCCGAAGCTTTCACCGCCGCACCGGAACCGGCGCAAGCGCGGAGCAGTTTCACGTCGGCCACCGTCGCGCCGCCCGAAGCGAAACCCGTTGAAGTTTTGACGAAAGCCGCTCCACCGGCGACCGCAAGGCGGCATGCCCGTTTCTTCTCTTCCCGGTTCAAAAGGCAGGTTTCCAGAATTGCTTTCACGGGCTTTCCGTCCGCGACCCGGACAATTTCGCGCAGCTCGCGCTCGACGTAGGCGTCGTCCCCCTGTTTGAGCCGTCCGATATTAAGTACGACATCGATTTCCGCGGCTCCCTTATCCATGGCGGACCCCGTTTCAAAGCATTTGGCTTCGGTGGATGCGGCGCCGAGGGGAAATCCCGCGACGGATACGACGGCGATGCCCGTACCCGATAGGAGGCGGCAGGCGCAAGGAACCCAGGACCCGTGGATGCAGACCCCGAAGAATCCGTTTTCGCGGGCTTCGGCGCAGAGCGTTTCTATGTCCCGGGCCACGGCATCCTGTCTCAGAAGCGTGTGGTCGATATACGAAGCCAGATCATTCAATTCCATCGGCAATTTCGGAGACAGTCCCCATAACCTCGAAATGATCAACAAATCCGTTCAGCATTGAAGCGGCACGTTGTCCGTAGCTAAAGAAAATAGCATAGTTTATTTTTTCAATGAAATCGCGAATTATTCCTTAAGACACTGCCTATAAAAGCAACAAGTCATTTTGCGACATAAAACCGCCTTACCATATCAAACCCTTCGTATGAATTTCGAGGCTATGGGGACTGTCGCCGAAATTCATACGATAAATCTTTTTGTGCCGGTTCTCTATTATTATCATTCCCCGTAAGTTACTATTTAACAACCGGAAGAAATACGCAAATCTGGATTCAGCAGGAAAACACCAGGAGGTGCAGCCATGTCGGACAACGGCAAAAAAAAGACGGGTGCCTTTAAGATAGCGGCAATTTTAGTCGCGGTGATCGTCATAGGGCTTTTCGCGCTTACCTTTCTTTTCGACGCGAATCAGTTCCGGCCGGAGCTTCAATCCCGGCTGAGCGCCGCTCTCGGGAGGAAAGTCGAGACCGGTAATCTCAGCCTGGCGCTCTTTTCCGGAGCCGTGGGAGTGGACGATATAACCGTTGCCGACGACCCGAACTTCAGCTCCGCCCCTTTCCTGAAGGCGAAATCATTGAAAGTGGGCGTCGAACTGATGCCGCTGATCTTTTCCAAAGAGGTCCGGATTACGGAGATTTCACTGGACGGCCCCGCAATCAACCTCATTCAATCCTCCGGCGGGCGCTGGAATTTTTCCGGCCTGGCCGGCGCAACGAAAAACAAGAAAAACGGGACCGAGGATGTGGAATCCTCCGGCAATCCCGGGCCGGGCATTGCGATCAGGAAGCTGACGATTGAAAACGGCAGCGTTACAATCGCAAGGGGCGGGAGAGACGGGAAGCCTTCCACCTACAGCGATGTCGACATAACGGCAAAGAACGTTTCTTTCACCTCCGAATTTCCCTTCACCATGTCGGCTGTTTTGCCGGGAAACGGGCGTTTGTCCCTGGAAGGGACGGCGGGACCCGTCAACAGTGCCGATCTTATGAAAACGCCCCTGACTGCCGATCTTGAAGTTGAAAAGTTCGACCTGGTTCAATCCGGATTTGCGCCGTCGGATAGCGGATTCGCGGGAATCGTTGATTTTGACGGGCTGCTCACGTCAGACGGCCGCCAGGTGAAGAGCCGGGGCAGTGCGCGAGCCGATCGGCTGCAGATCGTCAAGGGCGGATCCCCGGCCGGCCGGCCCGTTTCTCTGGAATATGCCGTCAGCTACGACCTGTCACAGCAGAAAGGGGCCCTGGAAGAAACAAAGATGGTCTATGGAGAGGCGGTGGCCAATCTCAGCGGCAATTTCCAGAAGCGCCGGGACGCTCTCAGCATGACCATGAGGCTGCTTGGGAAGGACATGCCTGTCGAGGACATGAAAACCCTGCTCCCGGCCTTCGGCGTGGTTTTGCCCAAAGGGGCCGACCTGAAAGGGGGTGTGCTGAACGCGGATATGACGGCATCAGGACCGGTCGACAGAATGACTATTGCCGGGTCGGCCGACATTTCCAACACGAGTGTGGTCGGATTCGATCTCGCGGGCAACCTGGCGGCCGTGGCGCAACTGGCCGGGATCCAACCCGGCTCCGGGACCGATATCGAAACCCTGGCTTCCAGCATGCGGATGACGCCGGAAGGCACCCGGATCAATCCGATCAAACTGGTGGTTCCGGCAATAGGGGAAGTTACCGGCAGCGGCGTCATCAATCCCGACCAGACCCTGGACTTCAAAATGCGCGCCTTGCTGAAGTCCTCCGGCCGGCTGGGCGGCGGACTGGCCCAGCTGATGGGAGGAGCGGGAGGCGGGCAGGTTACGGTCCCGTTTTTTATCCGCGGCACTGCGTCGGAGCCCAAATTCATTCCCGATATGGCGGGCGCGGCCGGGGGCATTCTGGGATCCCGTCTTTCCGGCCAGGAAACTGAAGGAGAGGAATCAAGTACCGGGAAAGCTATCGGGGATGCCTTGAAAGGCCTGTTCGGCGAGTAAACGGCACGGGACGGGACGCACGATTGCTGCTGCAGCGGTAAAAGGAATTCAGAAATAAATGAAGAAGAAATACTGCCTGGCCGGCGTGCTGGCGCTGCTTCTGACTGTCGCGGCCGAATGCCGGGCGCAGGCGGCACACTATTGCAGGCTGGAACGGGAGACGATTGAAAACAGGCTGCGGCAATACGGAGGAGAGGATGCCGAGCGCGGCGCAACCCTGGCGCGGCTTTTCGAAAACGCGGGCTGCGTGGGGGATCGTTTGCGGCTGCAGCCGGTCCTGAATGCCGACGCCGCCAACGTACTCTGTACGCTCGAGGGCAGCTCCGGGAAGGTGATTGTGGTCGGGGCCCATTTCGATCGCGTGGATGCGGGCGACGGGGTCGCGGACAACTGGAGCGGCGCATCCCTGCTGCCCAGCCTGTACCAGAGCCTCAGCGCGGAGAAACGCAGGCATACGTTCATTTTTATCGGCTTTTCAGACGAAGAGGAAGGATTCATCGGGTCCCGTTTTTACGTGGATCAACTGACCGAGGAGGAAATGGATTCCATCCGGGTCATGATCAACCTCGACACGCTGGGACTGGACTCCACCCTGGTCTGGACCGCAAAGAGCGATCCCGGCATGGTCGCGCTTCTCGACCGGGTTGCCGGGACGCTGGGGCTGCCGCTTCACACAATGGATGTCGACGACATCGGCGACAGCGACGGGAGCTCCTTCCGCAAGCGCGGCATTCCGACGGTGACCCTGCATTCGGTGACCCGGGAAAACCTGCATATCCTGCATTCCGAGGATGATAAATATTCCGCCCTCGACATCGACGACTATTACGACACCTACAACCTGATTGCGGCTTATCTGGCGGTCCTGGATCAGCGGGAACCGCGGCTGGCGCCTCCGGAAAACAGAGCGGTGGAGGATGAAAAGACGGAATAGAGTGCAGGCGGTATTATGGGACAACGACGGAATCCTGGTCGATTCGGAATTCGTTTTTTACGAGATCACGCGGGCCGCATTCGCCACGCTGGGGCTGGAGCTGACCAAAGAAACATGGGGCCTCGAGTTTCTCGGCGAGGGGAAGAGCTCCCGGGAGATCGCCCGGGAGATGGGAGCCGATCCCGCCGCATACAGGCCGATCCTTGAAAGCCGCAATGCCCGCTACCGGGAGCTGTTGTGGGAAAATCCGCCGCCGGTGCGCTCCCAGGTTCCCGAAACCCTCCGGCGGCTTTCCGGCCGCGTGAAGCTGGGCATCGTCACCGGCTGCCACCGCGACCAGTTCGATGCCATGCACCGGTCGAGCGGTTTGCCCGGACTGTTCGACGCCATCATCACGGGGGGCGACCACAAGGAGCCCAAGCCCGATCCCGGGCTCTATCTGGAGGCGCTCGAGGTCCTCGGTCTGCCGGCCGGGGACTGCATCGCGGTGGAAGACACCAAAAGAGGCCTTCTGGCGGCCGTCAACGCGGGCATCGACTGTGTCGTGGTGCCGACGGAGCTGACCCGGATGCAGGATTTTTCCGGGGCGCTCGCGGTCGAAAATGAAATCTCGGCCGTCCTGAAGCATGTCCTGCAGTAAATGGCGTCAGGCTGAAATTGCACTTTTTCCCCGGGCAGCGGCTATGGCAAAAGGCCGCCCGCCAGGGAAGAACCATGTCCGATCTTGTGGAAACGGCGCTCCGGCTGCTGCTGCAGTCTTCAAAACAACACAAGAAGCTTCCGCCGCTGCCGAAATTCAAAAGCGGAGGCGCAAGAGTGGACATCGCGGACCGGGAAGCGCTCTACAGCGCAATGGAGGGACGCTAGTGTTCGTCGTGGACACAAACATACTTGTGTATGGCCGACGAAGACTCCCCATATCACGGGAAGTGCCTGGCAGAGCTGGAGCGCTGGCGCAGTCAAGCGGGTGCGTGGTACCTCACCTGGGGGATTATTTATGAATTTCTCCGCGTCACCACACACCCGAAAATAATGTCAAGGCGGAATGCTCTGCGGCTACTTCCGGGTTCCGGCGGACAGAAGTAAAATCAGGCCGAAAATCTCCAGGCGGCCGAGCAGCATGACGACGGTCAATACGATTTTGCCCGCATCCGGCAAGCGGCTGTAGTTTGCCAGCGAACTTACCGCTCCAAATCCCGGACCCACATTCCCCATGCACGCGGCGCTGCCGGTAAACGCGCTCAATATGTCCAGCCCCATGCCGGTCAGCAGCAGGGTCGAAAGGAAAACGACCGCAAGGTACAGGACTATAAACAGCAGGCTGGTCGAAACAGTCTCCTCGGGAACAACGGAATTGTCCATCCTGAGCGGAATGACTGCATTGGGATATTTCAGCTTCCTGATTTTCGTCCGTGCGGATTTCCAGAAAATCAGGATCCTTTCCACCTTTATCCCGCCCGAGGTGGATCCGGAGCAGGCGCACTGGAGCGTGAAATAGGTCAATATCAGGATCGAAAACGCCGGCCAAATGCCTGTGTCCGTGGTTGCGAATCCGGTGCTTGTTCCCAGGGAAACAACCTGGAAAGCGGCATGGCGCAGCGCCCCGGTCCATGTTTCGAAAATTGTTCCGTGGATCGAAAGGGCCACCAGAATCACGCCCGCGATCATGGATCCGATATAGAACCGGACGACGCTCAATCGCCACATTTCACGGATTCTTCCGCTCACCGCCGCCGCATAAAGAATGCCGAAATGAATCCCTGAAAGAATCATGAATACGATAATGACGAGTTCGATTGCAGGCTTGTCGAAATAAGCCACGCTGGCGTTCTTCGTGGAAAAACCGCCGGTGGCGATAGTGGCGAAAGAATGGGTGAGGGCGTCGAACCCGCCCATGCCGCAGACGGCAAGCAGGATGGTTTCCAGAAAAGTCAGGCTGAGGTAAACGCTCAGGAGGATTTTCAATGTCTTGCGGGTGCGATACTGAAAGTTTTTCATTGCCAGGGGCGAAATCTCGCTCCTGGAGAGAAGCATGGACGCCTGTCCCATCGCCGGTATCACCGCCAGGACAAATACGATGATTCCGATGCCGCCGATCCAGTGCGTGGCCGCTCTCCAGAAGAGCAGGCCGGAGGGCAGAGCTTCGACGTCGGCGAGAATGGAGGAGCCGGTCGTGGTAAATCCGGAGACGCTTTCAAACCAGGCATTCACCAGGGTGAATTCCCCTCCGTACAGGATATAAGGCAGAATCCCGACCACGCAGGACAGGAGCCAGCTGGACACTACGATGACCAGCCCCTCGTTATTGTTTATGTGCGAAGCGGGCGGGACGTAGATCAGCGGGAATATGCCGAAAAGAACCGTAATCGCGGCGCTGTACAGAAGAGGAAGGAAATCCGGCTGATGGTGCCAGCGGGAAATAATTGCAGAGACCGATAGAAAGAATCCGTTGAAAAGCAGAACTATCCCGACATAACGAAAGATGATGGGAGGTCTCATTATTGCTTCCGGACAAGGTGGGAAAGATCCTGAATCGCCGAAGCGAGATCTTTCAGCTCGTCGTCCGTTTCCACTTCGACGCCGGTTGGCCGGCCCGTCTTCAGGTAATTTTGCACTTCATGCGTTATGGAAATAATGGGATTTACGAAATAACGATGGATGAAATAATTGAATAAAAATGCAAATACCAGCGCGGAAACGATGGCGACGATTCCCGGCATTGTGATCCGGCGCATCCTGTTTTTCAAGTTCGACGCGGTTCGGTACATGGCCTCGTCGTTCAGGGCCGTCAGCACATCGACGGATGTTTTCGCGGCCTGAAAAGCCGGATGCCCATGGCTGAAATACCAGGCCATGTCGAAATTCCCGGAAGGATTCTGTAGGGGAACTGCCTGCAGCGCTCCGTAAGTTCGGTATCTGGATTCAATGTCTTCAACGAAATCCGCTTCATTCGGGAGGGTCAGATTGTTTTTCGCGACAGACAATGCCGATTGAAACTCCGCGTCGGCTTTTTCCATCATTTTCCTTCCTTCCTCCCTTTCCCCGGAAATCCACAGAAGCAGTCCGCTGTCCTGCCTTTCCAGCGCCTCGACCATTTTTTTGCCGGCGATGATGCTTTTGTAGTTGTCGTCCAGAAGGCTTTGAACGGAGGAACTCATGGACATCAGCTCATAGATGGAAAATATTCCGGCAATGGCCAGCATGATCACCAGGATCAGAAACCCCGACATGATTTTCATTCGCAGTTTCATGCAAAGCCGCTCCTCTTCTGGCCGGAATTATCAGTAGAGGGTAATCCCGCGGCGAGCCGGCTGCAAGGTTAAAAAGAGCAAACCGCCGCCCTCTGTCAGGAAATATCGTATACCTGCGGATTGGCACAGTGGGGCAGCCGTTTCCCGTTCAGCCCGGCGATCAGGTTTTCCGCGGCCATGGCCGACATTCTGGAGCGGGTTTTATGGCTGGCGCTGCCTATGTGGGGGCAGAGGACGATGTTGTCCAGCGCCAGCAGCGGATCGTCCGGCCGGAGCGGTTCGGGTTCCGTGACGTCGAGCGCCGCGTAGGCGATCGTGCCTGAGGAAAGCGCGCGGTACAGCGCCCCCGAATCGACGATCGGGCCGCGCGCCGTGTTGATCAGTACGCTTCCCGGCTTCATCTTTTTAAAATTCGCTTCGTTCATCAGGTGCCGGGTGTCTTCGGACAGGTTCGTGTGCAGCGAAACGAAATCCGATTCCCGCAGCAGGGTATCCAGGCCGACGAATTCGGCGTTCACTTTCCGCTCGGCTTCTGGGTGGCGCCGCCTGCTGTGATAGAGGATGCGCATGCCGAATCCCCGCGCCCGTTCGGCAACGGCCCGGCCGATCCGTCCGAATCCCACGATGCCCAGAGTCGCCCCGGCGATATCCTGCCCGAGAAAGCCGATCGAGGCCCAGGTTTTCCATTTTCCCGCGCGCACGAACCTGTCGCTTTCCGCCACGCGCCGGGCCGCCGCCATCAGCAGCGCCCAGGCAAGGTCGGCCGTCGTATCCGTCAGCACGCCCGGCGTATTGCCGACCGGGATGCCGCGTTCGGTGGCCGCGGCGGTATCGATGTTGTCCACGCCGACCGCGAACTGGCTGATGACCTTAAGCCGGGAGCCGGCGGCATCCATCAGGTTGCCGTCGATCCTGTCCGTGAGCATGCACAGCAGGGCGTCGATTCCCTGAACCCTTTCGACGAGGACCGGATAATCAGGGGGCAGTGCGTCGGGCCATACCTCGACCTCGGCTTGCGGGCGCAGCATTTCCAGCCCCTTTTCCGGGATCCTGCGGGTGACGAAAATTCTGGGCTTCATCATTCACTCCGTTAAATTAAATACGGGGACATAATACTTTATTACCCGGAATAAAGTATCATGTCCCCGTGTCTTTGGACCTGAGACTACCGGCATGAACAGAAAAGCCTTTGTCGTCCTGGTGGCCAGCATGTTCATATCCATGATGGGCATGGGTCTGGTCACCCCGTTTCTTCCCATTTACGCAAACACAATGGGAGCCACCGGAGTGCAGGTGGGGCTCATCCAGGCGGCTTTCAGCATCACGGGCATCGGAACGCTCCTGTTCGTAGGCCGGCTCTCGGACCGCTACGGGCGCAAATCGTTTCTGAGCGCCGGGCTCACAATCCTTGCCATTGCATCGTTCGGGCTGCTTTACGCTTCCAGTCCCAAGCATCTCATTCTGTGGCGTTTTTTCCAGGGACTGGGCGCATCGGCCCATCTGCCGATCGCGCAGGCATACCTCGGGGACATAACCCCGAAAGGGAGCGAGGGGAAGTGGATGGGGTATTTCAGCGCCGTTCTCTTTTCCGGTATGGGCGCAGGGCCTCTTCTCGGCGGCGTCATAGCGGATGTCCTGAGCATGCGGGCCTCGTTCCTGATCATGGCGCTGCTGAACATTCTCGGTTTGATCGCCACGCTTCTTTTCCTGAAGGAAATGCCGCGCAAAGCGGCCGCCCGGGAGCATTCTTCCTATATGGCGCCGCTTAAAAGCCGGATCATGCGGGGCATTTTTGTCTACCGCATGACCGCCGGCCTTGGGACGGCCAGCCTTATGGCCTTTTTGCCGCTTTTCGCGGAGCTGAAACTGGGCCTGAGCACGACTCTTATCGGAATCGTGCTGGCGGCCCGGACCCCGGCTTCGATTGTTCAGTCCTACACCGGAGGCCTGGCGGACAGGTGGAACCGCCGGAGCATGGTTTTCTGGGGAGGCATGGCCACCGTCTTCGCGACGGTTCTGCTGCCGTCGACCGCCGGCTTCTGGACGCTGCTGGCCGTCCATATTTTTACGATCCTGGGCCAGTCCTTCGGAATTCCGGCGGCCAACGCCTTCATCGTCGACGAGGGCCGCACTTACGGGATGGGCGCGTCGATGACCATGTTCATGCTGGCCATGCAGATCGGCAACGGAATCGGGCCTGTGGCCCTGGGCGGCGTTTCGGACAGGCTCGGCCTGAACGCCGTCTTCTATTCGGCCGCCGTCGTCATGACTTCAGGCATTTTCCTGTGCGATTGGATTCTCCGACGATCGACCGCACAAATGAGTGGCAACGGGAAATAAACGGATGCATAGTAACGGGAATAAAAAGCCGGAATCTGGGGAGGCTGCACCATGAATAAAAGATTCTGTACGATCTTCACGGGCCTGGCGCTGCTGCTGGCCGCCGGATGTGCCGCAATGGGGGTGGTTATGGCCGAGGAGAAGGGTAAAACCGGGTTCGATCTGTCGTTACATCACATAGGGATCAGCGTCGCGGACCTGGACGAGTCCATCGCCTGGTACAGGGAAATGCTCGGGTTCGAGGAGATCATGCGCATGGACCAGGGGGCGACCATCAAAGAGATGAAAATCGGCCATATTCGGCGCGGCAACTGCTACATCGAGCTCTTCGAAGTCGCCGGCTCCAAACCCCTGCCCGAATACCGCCGCGATCCCAACGCGGACCTGGCCGTACAGGGCCTCAAGCATTTCGGCCTGCAGGTGAACAGCGTGAAGGCGGCCATTGCAGAGCTGAAGGCGAAGGGCGTCGAAGTCGCCATGGAGCCGATCGACACCCCCGGAGTCGCCTTCGTCTTCATCCGGGACAATTCCGGCAACGCTTTCGAACTGATCGAATTCAAGGACCGGAAAGCCGGATCCGCATCCCAATAAATGAATCCGGATCGTCGGGGCGAACCTCTGTTTTTATCGTTACGATATTATTGTTTGTAGGGGCGAACCTTGTGTTCGCCCGGCGTTGATAAAAAATGGGATGTAACCTTTTCAAGATTGATATTCATGGCAGAGTAAATTTTGGGCGAACCTTGTGTTCGCCC
>JAFGAO010000032.1 GCA_016933615.1 Acidobacteriota bacterium | reverse complement strand
TTCGCCCCGGAACAATAAAAAAAGGCTCCCCGGAATACTTGGGGATGCTGCAAATCGTCAAGCGCTCCGTGAATTCGGGGGGCGAACACAAGGCGGGCGAACACAAGGTTCGCCCGTAAATTTACAGGATTCGGATCGTTTCTTTATTTTGCGGTAGGCGTCGATTGAAGTAACGAAGGGCGAACACAAGGTTCGCCCCTACATTCTTCTTTTTACTTCTATTCTGTAAATCCTTTCAACACTCATTGCCACAATCAGGTTCACGGCCGTGCCGAAGGCGACGAACCAGGTCCAGGTGACGCCGACATATTTCAGGGCGAATACGGCCACCACGCTGGCGGCGAATCCGGCGGCCAGGCTGGAGGTATGGTATTTCTTATTCCTTCTCGCCAGCAGGAACAAGCCGAGAAGGCCTCCGTAGGTGAAGGAGGCGATTTCGAGCCCGACCATGACGACGGCCCGGTCGCTTTCGTCGAAAAAGAGCGCGACGGAGGTCACGACGACGGCGAAGACCAGGCTGGCGGCCTGGGACATGCGGATGGAGGACCGTTTCTTCCACCAGTCCGTCATGAAGGAGGAGGCAAGGGAATTGATCGAGGAGCTGAGAGTGGACATGGCCGCCCCCAGAACGCCAGCCAGGAGCAGCCCTTTCAGGCCCACGGGCAGTTCCCGGACTATGAAGGTGGCGAACTCCCGGTCCGTTTCCATGGCGGCGCCCCTGAAGTAGATATAAATCAGGGATCCGACGAAAAGAAACAGCAGGAACTGGATAAAGACGAAAATGCCGCTTCCTATCATCGCGCGCCGGGCCGATTGCAGATCCCGGCAGGCCAGGGCGCGCTGGACCATCATGTGATCCACGCCGTGGGATGCCAGGGAAAGAATCATGCCCCCCAGTATCGCCCCGGGGGCGCTACGGACATCGAAGAGGAAAATCCCGTCGAAATGAAAGATCCTGGTTTTCCCCGCCGCGGCAATCTGCCGGAAGGCGTCCCAGGCATCGGGCTGGATATGGCTCATAAGGTAATAGATGGAAATCAGGGCTCCCGCGAGATACAACACAAACTGGAAGCTGTCCACCCACACGATGGTGCGGATGCCGCCGAGGAGGGAATACAGGAGCGTGACGCCCCCTATGATGCAGACGGCTGTCCATATCGGCCAGCCGGTGACGACGTGCACCACGACGCCGGTGGCCAGAAAGCGCACGCCGTCAGCCAGGATCCTGGTTGTCAGGAACACGGCCGAAGCCGATTTCTGCATGCCTGCTCCGAAGCGCTCCCCCACGACTTCGTAAATGGAGCCGATGCCGCGTTCAAAATATTTTGGAAGCAGAAGGATGCCGACCAGGATTCTTCCCAGGATGTAGCCCAGGGCGAGCTGCAGAAAGAACCAGTCGTCCCTGTAAGCCAGGCCGGGAACGCTGACGAAAGTCAGAACCGAGGTCTCCGTGGCGACGATGGAGAACATGGCCGCCAACCAGGGCAGGCTGCGGTTTCCTAGGAAGTAGTCCGACGCCGTGCGGTTGCGGAAGCTCTGCCGGATCCCGTAGCCCACAAACCCGGCGAGAATAAGAATAATAATGGCGTAGTCTAAAGTATGAATGGCATGTCCTCCCGGAACCCCACGTTCGTACCCTTAAGCGCTAGGCTGACTATAGTACATTCATAATTCAGAAGACTCAAACGAACTCGCTTCAATTCGGAACCCGCGGCGCATGAATGACGTATGCAAAGGAGCGAGCATGGCATCCGGGAGAACCTCCCGCATCGTCGCGTGGGCTGCGCGGGGCGCGTCCTGAAAATAATATTTCTGAAACCGGGGTCCCATGCTACGCTTTTCGGGTATGACCGGCTGCAGGGAGGATTAAGATACCGTGATTTACTTTTTGAGGTTGCTGAGTGCAGGCGTTTTATTTATAGCGGCCGGATGCGTCTGTTCCGGCAGCCCGGTCCAGGAAGGCCCGCCGGCGCAGGAAATTGGCGGGGCGCCGGTTGCCGCGCCCGGTGAACAGGGCGGGAGAGGCGGCGGCGCCGATGGGGCCGGAAAGTACAGGAATCTGTTCCCGGATGTCGTCGCCACCGTCAACGGGGCGCCGGTGTCGGGCCGCGACCTCGAAACGGCAGTGAGCAGGGAAATGGCTTCCATGGGAAATCCGGAATGGAAGAGCCTTCGGGAGGAATATCGCGGGGACCTGGTATACAACCTGGTCACCAATCTGATCAATACAAAACTCCTGTACGCGGAGGCGGTTGCCGGCGGGATCTTCATATCCGACTCGGAAGTTCAGGATGAATATCTGAAAGTGGCCGGCAGGTTTAAAAACGACAAGGAAATGAAGGCTTACATGGCCGGACAGAATATCGACAACGATCAGATGATACGGGACATCCACAGCGCGATGGTGATCTCGAAATATATCGATGAGGCCATTAGAAGCGGGATCATGGTAACCGAGGGGGAAATGGAAAAGTTCTATTCCGAGAATCCGGACCAGTTCCGGTATCCGGATCTCGTGCGCACCAGCCACATCATGATCGCGGCGGGGAAAAACCAGAAGGAGGAGGCGCTTGCGAAACAGCGCATCGACGATCTTATGGCCCGCGTCGGCAGGGGGGAGGATTTCGCCGCCCTCGCCCGGGAGCACTCCATGAGCCCGTCGGCCTCCCAGGGCGGGGATATCGGGTATTCCGCCAGAGACAATTTGCCCGCCGAGTACGCCGACGCGGCCTTTTCCCTGCCTGTCGGGGACGCCCGGGTCGTCAAAACGCAGGAAGGTCATTTCATTGTCAAAGTTACCGGAAAGAAAAAGGCGGGCACGGCTTCATTGGACGAATCGAAAGAGAGGCTGGCCGAATTCCTCCTGAATGAAAAAATACAGGGCGCGCTGCACAAAAAGATAAACCAGCTCCGCGACGCGGCGGAAATTGAAATCCTTATTCCCGCCGGCGCCCCCCTGGAGCCCTGACAATAGGTCCACGGCAGGGGCGAACACAAGGTTCGCCCGTAAATTTACAGGATTCGGATCGTTTCTTTGTTTTGCGGTAAGCGTGAGTTGAAGTAACGAAGGGC
>JAFGAO010000255.1 GCA_016933615.1 Acidobacteriota bacterium | reverse complement strand
TACGTCTTCATCCGGGGGATGCAGGCCATACCCCGGGGTGCCGGCTTCAGAATCCTCTATATCGTTCTCTTCTGGGCTGTGGCGGCTACTTTCCTGGCCGGGCGTATTCTTGAAAGCTACCATTCTTCCCTTCTGACGGATATCCTGGTCTGGGTGGGGTCGTTCTGGATCGCGGCGCTGCTTTATTTCCTCATCGCGGTCTTTCTGATAGACATCTTGAGGATATTGAACCACTTTGTGCCCTTTTTCCCGGCAGCGATCAATCAAAATTACCCCCTGGCAAAACGCATTGCTTTTGGGGGAATATCGGCTCTGGTCGGGCTGCTGCTGCTGGGCGGCTATATCAATTCCATCTACCCGCGCGTGACCGTCCTGAATCTTTCGGTGGGAAAAAAGGCGGGGGACCTTGAAAAGCTCAACATCGCCATGGCGTCCGACATTCATCTCGGAACGATCATCGGGCGGCGGCGGCTGGCAAGGATTGTCGGGCAAATCAACAGCCTGGATCCGGACCTGATCCTGCTGCCGGGCGATATCGTCGATTCGGAGCTGACCTCCATCAAAAGAAACAGCCTGGGGCAGCCGCTGGAGGATCTCCGCGCGCGTTTCGGGGTTTACGCCGTCACGGGGAACCACGAATACATCGGCGGGATCGAGGAAACGAGCGCCTACCTGACGGATCACGGCATCACCCTGCTGCGGGACCAGGCGGTCAAGGTGGCGGACGCGCTGTATCTTGTCGGGCGGGAAGACCGTTCCGCGAACCGTTTCGGAAATATCCGCCGCAAAAACCTTACGGAGCTCCTGCAGGGTGTCGATAAAAGTTATGCCGTCGTAATGATGGACCATCAGCCGTTCGGGCTGGAGGAAGCCGCCGCGAACGGGGTGGACCTGCAGCTCTCAGGGCACACCCACTACGGTCAGTTGTGGCCGATCAGCTACATCGTCCGCTCCGTTTACGAGCTTCCCTGGGGCTATAAGAAAAAAGGGGACACCCATTATTACGTATCGAACGGCGCGGGAACCTGGGGCCCTCCCGTGCGCATCGGGAACCGCCCGGAAATTGTGCAGATACAGCTGGAGTTTAAGTAATTTGGAGGCTCTCGAGCTTGGCTCGCGAGCCTTTATCGAAGGCGGGAGCAAGCTGCCGCACTCTATACGGAGGCGTGATACATGAAGGTCCTGGTGACGGGGACGGCGGGCTTTATCGGGTCCCATACGGCTCTGAGGCTGCTGGAGAGAGGCGACGAAGTCGTCGGCCTGGACAGCATCAACAACTACTACGACGTCAACATCAAATACGGCAGGCTCGCGGCCGCCGGCATCGACCGGGAAACGGCCGAGTCGGGCCGCTTCGCGCAGAGCAGCCGCTACCCCGGCTACCGATTCATTAGAATATACCTGGAAAACAGGCATGCCGTGGAGGATCTGATTGCCAGAGAGAATTTTGACGCCGTCGTCCACCTCGCCGCGCAGGCGGGCGTCCGCTACTCCATTACGAATCCCTACGCTTACATCGAAGCCAACATCATCGGCTTCCAGAACATCCTCGAAGCCTGCCGGCACAACAGGACAGGGCATCTCGTGTACGCCTCCTCGAGCTCGGTGTACGGCCTGAACGAGAATTATCCCTTTTCCGTCCACCACAACGTCGATCACCCGATCTCGATGTACGCCGCCACGAAAAAATCGAACGAGCTGATGGCGCACACCTACAGCCACCTGTACCGCATACCCACGACCGGCCTGCGCTTTTTCACGGTTTACGGGCCCTGGGGCCGCCCGGACATGGCGCTGTTTCTCTTCACAAAAGCCATGCTGGAGGGCAAGCCCATCGATGTCTTCAACAACGGCAACATGAAGCGGGATTTCACCTATATCGACGATATCGTCACAGGCGTCGTCAAGGTGCTGGACCACCCGCCCGAAGGCGATCCTGCCTGGAGCGGGAAAACACCCGACCCGTCCAGGTCCCCCGCCCCCTATCGCCTTTACAATATCGGGAACAATTCCCCCGTGAACCTGATGGATTTCATCGATGCCATCGAGAAATCGCTGGGCAAAAAGGCGGTCAAGAACTTCCTCCCCATGCAGGACGGGGACGTTCCCGCGACCTGGGCCGACGTCGACGACCTTGTAAACGACTTCGGGTACTCACCCAGCGTCGGCATAGAAGACGGCGTCGACCGCTTCATAAAATGGTACCTCGACTATTTCAAATAATTTGATGCCAGGCTGAATTGGCGCCAATTACATCTTACTGCGCCTATACGACTTAAGGAATTCCCTGCCGATAAACTACTGCCGTTTCCCTGAAAAACACCGCATTTATTGGTGCCAATCCAGCCTGACACCAAATTCAATTTCCCGTCTATGCTACAATCCTTGAAGTGCGGCAGCTTCCGGCTACACCGGATACGTGCCGCCGCCTTTTTTAGGCATCGATGTAACGAAAGGGGAAGCATGCAGGGGATTGAACAGGGGCCGATACGGCCGCCGAGCGAGTCGCAGAGCCTGCTGCTGCGCGTGACGCGCAACTGCTCCTGGAACCACTGCGAGTTCTGCCACATCTACAAAGGCAACAAGCTCAGCCTCCGGACCGTGGAGGAGGTCAAGCGGGACATCGACGCCGTCAAGGAAATCGTCTCGGAGCTGAAAGCCGACTCCTGGAACCAGGGGTACGGCGGCCAGATCACGGCCGACATCATCCGCACCGCGCTGAAAAACCTGCACCGGTTCCCGGAAGGCGCCCGCAGCGTTCTGCTGTGGCTCCACAACGGCGGCAAAAACGTCTTCCTGCAGGATGCGGACAACCTGATCCTGAAAACCAGGGACCTGGCCGAAATGCTCGCCTACCTGAAGGAGGCCTTCCCTTCCATCGAAAGGATCACCTCCTACTCCAGAGCCCGGACCGTCGCCAGAAGATCCGTCGAGGAACTCCGGGAGCTGAAACGGGCCGGCCTCACCCGCCTCCACATGGGGCTCGAATCG
>JAFGAO010000254.1 GCA_016933615.1 Acidobacteriota bacterium | reverse complement strand
TCTGCAATTTCCAATCTTTAATCATCGAATTCTATTTCGATTTCCTCTGCATGGCGGAAACGGTCTTTGTTGAAGAGAAAGAAGACGGCCGCGACGACAACCCCGACCCCGAAACCGATCGCGTGCGTACGATAACTGGTTTGTGTATCGAAACTGGTCGGAATCAGGAATATCAGCATAAAACCCATGGCACGGAGGAATCTCTTGCCGGCGGAAAACCTGCGCTCCAGGCACACGTACAGGGTCAGCCAGAACGCCGCCATGTAGTAAACCGCTCCGGACGCCCCGAGAAGATTCACGTTCGCGGGATAGGTTGCCAGGGAAATCAGCGTAACCGCCGCTGCGAACAGCAGGGCCATACAGGGATAGACTCTGAATCCGAAATACCCGTAAAGAAGATAGCCAAGACCGACTACCCCGACGGCATTGGAAAACAGGTGCCTCAGATCAGCGTGGATGAACAGGGATGTAAACAGCCGCCAGTACTGTCCCTGTTTCAAGACCGGTAGCGAAGCGGCGGGAAGCTGCGAAGCCCATCCCCCGCAATCGGCCCAGTAGAGACTCGAAAAACCCATCAGGGCCAGGAAGCTCAGGGCGGCCACCAAACCGCTCCCTTCCGCCGGCTTGCGGGAAATGAGCGTCTCTTTGATTGTATATTCGGGCTGCGGCGTATCCATCCCGGCAATATGGCAGGAATCCATCCCGCTTTTCAAGAAAACATCCCGTCGGTTAAGCCGGATTTTTTAGACGGTATGGCTGCGTTGGGTGAAATAATAAGCGGGCTTTCGGGTATGTTTTGCTATTATCCACATGGACAAAAAAACCATGATCAGATTTTCATGAGGTGCGACTATATGAAAACAATGGAAAGGATGCATTTGCCCCGCAGGAAATTTATTCTGTCTTCGTCCCTTTTTCTTTCCGGCGCCGCCGTGTTGAAAACAACCTCTCTGCTTGCACAGACGGCGCCTGCGGCTGCGCCGGCAAGTTCGGTGAGGGGGTCCGAGCTCCCCGAAGAGTTGAGCGCCCAGGAGCTCGAGCTCGTGAAACGCTCCAGCATGTCCGAAGATATGCAGAATTTCTGGCACAAGGGCTACAGCTGCGCCGAAACCGGACTGATGGTTGCCCTGCGTTTTATGCAAAAGCCGGAAGACCTTGTGTGGGCGGCGTCCGGGTTCGCCGGCGGCATGATGCATCAGGATCTTTGCGGATTCCTGACATCCGGCATTATGGCTATCGGCCTTCACGCCGGCGGCATGAAAATGGAAAAAAATGCAGCCACGATGCAGCAAAGGCAAAAGGTTCAGCAATACTGGAGCTGGTGGGTGGAAACCGCGCCGCTGCACTGTGCCGAGATCAGGGGAGGCCGCGAGCCGATGGATTTCAAAGTCTGCGAACGTCTCGGCAGGCTGGCCGCGGCAAAAATCGAAAGCCTCCTGAAAGCCGGATAAACGCGGGTGTTTTGCCTATAATGGCGTCGTCCGCAGATCCGCGGCAAGGCAGTCTTAATTCATTCAGGGAGAGAGCATTATGGTGGAATTCAAATATCAGGATCCTTTTCCCCTGTCGGCAGACGATACCCCGTATCGCCTGCTGACAAAGGACTACATCAGCACCGCCAAACTGGACGGGGAGGAAATTCTCAAAATAGACCCCGAGGCTTTGACGTATCTTGCAAACCAGGCGATGCGGGATGTCTCCTTCCTTTTGAGGCCGAAGCACAACGAACAGGTCGCAAAAATCCTGCAGGACCCGGAGGCATCCAACAACGACCGCGGGGTCGCCATTGCCATGCTGCGCAATGCCGAAGTGTCGGCAAAATTCGAGCTGCCTTTCTGCCAGGACACGGGCACCGCCACCATCGTCGGCAAAAAGGGTCAGAAAGTCTGGACCGGATGCAGGGACGAAGAATACCTGTCCAAGGGAGTTTTCAAGACCTACACGGAAGAAAACCTGCGCTATTCCCAAACAGTCCCGCTGGATATGTACAAAGAGACGAATTCCGGGTGCAACCTGCCCGCCCAGATCGACCTCTATGCCACTGAGGGAGATGAGTACAAGTTCCTGTTTATTGCCAAGGGCGGCGGCAGCGCCAATAAAACCTACCTTTTCCAGGAGACGAAAGCCCTGCTGAATCCCGGGAGTCTGGAAAAATATCTGGTCGCCAAAATGAAAACCCTCGGCACGGCGGCCTGCCCCCCGTACCACATGGCGTTCGTCATCGGCGGCACCAGCGCCGAGAGCACCCTGAAAACCGTCAAGCTGGCTTCCGCCGGCTACCTGGATCACCTGCCGACCTCCGGGAACGAAGGGGGCCGGGCTTTCCGGGACCCGGAAATGGAGGCCAAGCTCCTCGAGGCCGCCCGGGAATGCGGCATCGGAGCGCAGTTCGGGGGCAAGTATTTCGCACATGACGCGCGCGTCATACGCCTGCCGCGGCACGGCGCATCCTGTCCCGTGGGCATGGGCGTTTCCTGCTCGGCCGACCGCAACATCAAAGCCAAGATCAACAAAGACGGGATCTGGCTCGAACAGATGGACGACAATCCGGGTCGGCTGATTCCCGATAAATACCGTGGAAAACACACGCACGGGGTCGTCAAAATCAACCTCAACCGGCCTATGAAGGAAATCCTGGCCCAATTGAGCGAACATCCGGTCGCCACCCAGCTGTCTCTGGACGGGACGATCGTTGTCGGCCGCGACATCGCCCACGCAAAGTTCAAGGAGCTTCTCGATGCCGGAAAGCCGCTGCCGGAATACTTGAAGAACCACCCGGTCTATTACGCAGGACCGGCTAAAACGCCCCCGGGCAAGCCGTCCGGTTCCTTCGGCCCCACCACGGCAGGCCGCATGGATTCCTATGTCGATCTGCTGCAGAAAAACGGCGGGTCCATGATCATGATCGCCAAAGGCAACCGCTCGCAGCAGGTAACCGATGCCTGCAAAAAATACGGCGGCTTCTACCTGGGTTCGATCGGCGGTCCGGCCGCCTTGCTGGCTGAAGAAAATATAAAAAAGGTGGAGTGCATCGACTATCCCGAACTGGGAATGGAAGCCGTCTGGAAAATCGAAGTCGAAGATTTCCCGGCCTTCATTCTCGTCGATGACAAAGGCAACGACTTCTACAGCAACCTTATGTAATGCGTAGGGGCGAACCTTGTGTTCGCCCTTCTTCAGCTTCAATCGTTCGAACCCGCATGTTCATCGAACAGTGCCGGATTCCACGACGCAGG
>JAFGAO010000253.1 GCA_016933615.1 Acidobacteriota bacterium | reverse complement strand
CTGGTTCCCCTGCTGGCGATATACAAAATATCCGCCGAAAAACGCGGCATATCGCTGGCGCAGCTGGTTTCGGCCGGAACCGGGGGAGTGCGCCTTGCAGCCAGAATCCTGCGATTCCCGGCCGCGCTCACCCTGATCCTCTGCCTTTTCCCCGGGTTGTCGGCCATAATCATAAGCAGTATATTCGGCGGCGTACCCGCCGCCGTCATCCTCCGGGCGACTCTGATGACGGCCATTGTCGGAATCTTCGCTCTCTGCCTCGGTTTTCTGTGCTCGGCCTTCTTCCGGAACGCCTATTCCGCGGCCGGGTGCGCCCTTATTGTAATCGCACTTGTCTGTTTCCAACCCGTCTGGTTCGGGCCCGTCATCCATGCGACACCGAACGCGTCCCGCCTGATCCAGCCGTCTTTATCGATAAATCCTCTTGTCGGGTTGGCTTCCGCACTGGAGTTCGACATATTCAGAACAAGCCCTCTTTACCAGATCTGCCCGATCGGCCAACGCAAATTCGAATACCCGGCTTACGCTTCCGTTGGACTGCTTTACTTGTTTGTCTCATTGGTTCTGTTCTTCTGTTCCGCGGCCCGAATCCGGAAAACGGCGGAGCCGTAAAATTGACCGAAAGGAGTTCCTATGCGTTTCATCCGGAGTGCCTTCACGTTTCCCGTTCTGGTCGTGCTGTGTGCGTCCCAGGCGGCCTTCCCGCAGCAAACCGCGGCGCAGCGGATCCCGCACCAGCTGCAGAAAGGGATTGCGGCGGGCATGCAGCGCGGCGTCGACTACCTTCTCGCGAATCAGAAAGAGGACGGCAGCTGGGAAAATCACGTCGGAATCACGGCGCTGGCGGCCACGGCCATCAATCAGATGCCGGGCGACAATCCCCAAAAGCAGGGGCCCGCGGTTAAAAAGGCCCTGGAATATATTATCGGCCACGCAAAGCCGGACGGCGGCATTTACGGGGAAAGCGTTCAGAACTACAGCACGGCGGTCTCCGTCATGGCCCTGGTGGCGTCCGGGAATCCCGAATACAAGACTCTGATAGAAAACGCCCAGAAATACATGGTGGGCATCCAGATCACGGGAGACCCGAACGACAAGACCTTCGGCGGCATCGGCTACAGCAGCAAGTCGCGTCCCGATCTGCCCAATCTGACCTATGCCCTGGAAGCGCTGAAGACTTCAGGGTTGTCCGAAGACAATCCTGTCTGGAAACGGGCCGTTCAGTTCGTCCAGCGCACCCAGAACCGCACCGAATCCAACGACCAGGAATACTCTCTCAACGACGGAGGCTTCACCTACATGCCGGGCATGGGATGGCAGACCGCGGAGCCGAGATCCTACGGAAGCATGACCTACGCCGGCATACTGAGCTACAGCTACGCCGACATTAAGAAGGGGGACCCGAGAGTCGAAGCCGCCATGGACTGGATCCGGAAAAACTACACTCTCGAACAGAATCCCAATATCGGCCAGAAAGCCGTGTACTACTACTACATGGTCTTCGCCAAAGCGTTGAAAGCCTACGGGGAGCCGTTTATCACCGACGGCAAGGGACGGCGCCACAACTGGAGAGAAGAGCTGTGCGCGAAACTGCTCGAGCTGCAGTATCCTGACGGGTACTGGGTGAACACGGACCCGGCGGAATGGCAGGACAACAAGGTGCTGGTGACGGCTTTCACTCTGATAGCGCTGGAAAATGCCTTACAATAGAAGCCGCCTTGCTCCGGCGGCGGTTTTGCCGACATCGCGCGCGGCCGCCGGGATTTATTTAAAAAATCGGTGTTTTATGATATTCGGATCTGCGGGTTTACCCCGGCTGAAACGATGGGGGGCCGTGTTTTTACTTCTCGGCGTGGTGTGGCCTATCAGCGCAGACCGGCCTTCAGCCGGGGCTCGGGCCGAACCGGGAATCCGCTGCAACGCCGTTGCCGGAATCGGCGGTTACTACCGCATCGGCAAATGCACGCCCGTGACCATTCATCTGGAAAATTCGGGTCGGAGCCTGGACGTCCGTATTCAAATCCGTTTATCCGGAGAACTCTACACGCAGGCCGTATCCCTTCCCTCTCCCTCCCGGAAAAAGCTGGTCCTGCATATCGTCCCGGACCAGGATCTCCACAGGCTGGAAATCGATCTGTATTCGGAAGGGACGCTTGTGAAAAAACTGGCGCCTGAAATGCGGCGCCTGTCCGACGAGCAGATATTGACGGTCCTGTCCG
>JAFGAO010000252.1 GCA_016933615.1 Acidobacteriota bacterium | reverse complement strand
TTCAAGAGAAAACCCGCCGGAAAATCAAGATTTGCAAGCCTTGTCAGCTTCCGTTATTCGACTTTACTGCCGAATGCCGCGCCTCGATCCGCCGGCATCGGGCTCATTTAGGAAAAGAGAATTCTGGATAACCGAATACCGCCACAGGAACCGCTGCATGGAGCAAACCGACCAGCCGGAGCTTGGAATCTGAAGTTGGGCCCATCCTAATACCGCCGCGGGGATTAAATCAACAGAAAAATTAAACGCCGTCGAATATGGAAATTAAGGAGCCCGGATGAGGAGGGTGACGGGTTGGCGGGAATAGAAGGCTAAAGGAATTACAGTTCAGGATTTAGGAATGCGTATATGAAAGGCCGAACCGTGTCCCAGAACGGAGTCGATCTCAAGCGCGCCTCCGTGCTGCTCCGCGATCTTTTTCGTCACGGTCAGTCCCAGTCCGGTTCCGGACGAAGGCTTGGTCGTGTAAAAACGTTCGGTTACGCGGCTGAGCGCGCTCGGGGAAATGCCGACTCCATTGTCTTCGACCGTAAGGATTGCATCGCCGGCTTTCATGGAGGTTTTCAGGGTTACGGTATCCCCGCGCTCGGATTCCAGGCAGGCCTCGATCGCGTTGGTGACGAGATTCAGGACGGCGCGGTAAATGGCGTGCCTGTCCAGCGGGATCGGAATCATGCGTTCGTCAAGCCGGGCCGTGATCTTGATTCCTTTGCCGTCGGCGATTTCCTCGGTCGATTCGAGAACTTCCTGCATGATTTCATTCGGATTAACCGGATTTCGGTCCAGGCCCCGGTCGCCCGCATAGTACAGCATGTCGTATGTCAGCCGCTCGATATGCCGGATGCTGCCGCGCAGAACGGCCAATCCCTTCGGAATTTTCTCTGGATTGTCGTTCTTGAGCGCGCGCTCGATCACGTATTCGCCGCCCTTCAGGCCGTTGAGAACGTTTTTCAGATAATGGGCGAGGCTGGCCACGGTCTGTCCGATGGCGGCCAGCCTTTCCTGATGCAGCTGCTCCCGCTGAAGTTCCGACAGTTCCAGAGCCACGGCAAGATGCTGGCGGGCCGCCTGCACGATCTCAGGGTTCATCCTGCTGCGGCCGCTCTCCTGTGAGGCCTGGCGGTCCGCCGCGGGCGCCAGAATGAGCCCGAGCCGTCTCCCGTGCCGTTCCAGCGGATAAGCCACGGTAGGGTAAACGCGGAAACGGATCACGCCGTCCAGTTCCCCGCGCATCCACCGTCCTACGATGACGGAATTGTAGAAGGGGACCTTTTTGGCGCCTTCATCCGGGAAGGGACGTTCGACGATGTTTCCGTCCGCTTCCGGGTACGTGACGGTCCCGTGAAAGGCCTGGGTTTCCGGGTTGAAATGCCCCGCGATAAGCACGCAGACCGAACCGAATACGGAACTGGTCAACTCCACAACCCGCCGGGAAAGCAATTTGGGCTGGATGCTCCGGCTCAGCTGGTCGGCGATATAATAGATCGTTTTCAGGTCGTTGCGCTGTTTCTCCAGCAGGCGCGTGGATTCCTGGAGCTTATCGCTTTCGGATTTGGAGTATTTGGGGGTTTCCGGCGCATTCGCCTCGTTGGTCGGTCCGCCCCGAATTTTGTTATCTGCCATGGTCTTCTCCGGCCACGAACAGAGGAGCGTCTTCAGCCCCAATGAATCCCGCGGCTTCCGGTCCTGCGACCCTGGAAGCCTCAACCGTCGGGGCGAACGTCAATGCCGCGCCTGCAAGGCGCGTTCGGTCAGCCGAGCAATGATCTGATTTTAGCGATCAACTGCTCGGGCTCGACCGGTTTCTCGAGAAATCCGTCGGGCGTCAGATTCTCCAGCTGCTCCCGCAACTGCTGGCCGAACTCCCGTGTCATGTCGTCCTGGTAATTTTCTTTGGGATCTTCTGCCCCGGTCGTCATTTCGACTCCGGTCGCCTTCGAGGCCCCTGTTACGATGACGATAGGGACTCCTGCCAGTTCCGGGTCCTTTTTCATTTTGTTGAAGACCGCAATGCCGCTTTTTCGGGGCATCATGACGTCGAGCAGAACAAGATCCGGGCGGTTGCTTCTCATCGATTCGATTGCCGTCTTTCCGTCCTGGGCAACGGAGTATTCGTACCCGTGTTCCTCCAGTACTTCGGTAAAATAGGCAATGATTTCGTCGCTGTCGTCGACTATGAGTATACGGTGCGCGTTGGGCATGTTTCCTCCCTAACAGGGCCGGCTGTCGAAGCAATCAATCAGCACTGCTGGCCTTCCAAGAGCCTGAGGTCTCTCTGTCTAGATGGCGCCGTCGCGTCGGACGGCTCGTTTCTCAACGTATCCAATGAAATCTGGCCGGATTATAACACAAGAACAATTTACCGGCGCCAAGAATCATCGCATGCCGGGAATTGACGCGCGACCCGGATAGAAAACCGGTAAGAATATCGGCCTCAAGTGAAGGAAGGCCGGTCGTGCAAAGGCTTGAGCCTTGCGAATATCTTGCCTGTCGAAGCCTCTATTGCCCAATATCGGCCAGGGACCGGTCCAGGGCCTGCTTGAAATTGGAGAAAGGCTGGGCTCCTTTGAGAAGCTGAATTCCCCTGACTTTCGAAGGATCTTCGGGATTGGTCCGGGTGAGCACGAAGCTGGGGGTGCCGTTGACGCCCAATTTCCCGGCCTGGGTCATATCCCGGCGTACCGACTCGGCATACCTGTCCGCGTCCAGGCAGTTCTTGAATTGCGGAATGTCCAGATTCAGGGATTCCGCATAAGATTCCGGCGCGCCGAGAGCCCCCTGATCGGCCATCATCCGGTCGTGCATTTCCCAGAACCTGCCCTGCTCGGCGGCGCAGTGCGAAGCTTCGGCGGCCTTGAAGGCCAGATTGTGCATGGGAAGCGGCAGGTCCAGAAGCGCGTAGCGTATCTTTCCCGTGTCTATGTATTGTGCGGCGATCTGCGGAAACGTCTCACGGACGTACCGGCTGCAGTACGGTCACTGGTAGTCGGTAAATTCGACCAGCGTCAGCGATGCCGTCTCCTCGCCCAGAACGAGATTGTCGCCGAGGTCGAATTCGACATCGCGGACATCGGGCGTTGCCGGGCGTGCAGGCTGTAAAGCCCGGATCAGGGCTTTCAGCTCCTCGAGATCCCTGCGAATCGTCTGCTGCCCCTGTTTCAGGGCTTCAATATCTTTCCTGAGATCCGGCTCCGTATCCTGGGCCAGGGCTGCCGCCCACAATCCTAGGATTGAAAAAACCGTCCAAAATATCCGCGCTGACCGTCTCGGGCGCATAGAGCAACTCCTCTCCGGGAATGGTTCAAGGCTCATCCGGAGGCCATAATACCTTTTTACGGGGGAAAAGCATTGAAATATGTAGAAGGGCGGTCTCGCGTCGGCCGGCCCGATTCGTTTCCGCGCCCCCCGTTACAAGCAAGCAGGGCCGTTGTTGCAGGTTCCCTGTTTTGGCGCTCCGATTGAGGGAAGGTCAACCGGGTTGTAACATTACAACGAAATTTTTTGTCTTTCACGTAGAACGTGTACCGTGCCGACATGCAACGGTTTTATTTTTTATGTTTGCTTCGCATCCGCCATGTCTCGTGCTATTATTGCGCCTGAATTGCTGCATGTGGTGAGCGTAGCTCAGCGGGTAGAGCTCTGGATTGTGGCTCCAGCGGCCGGGGGTTCAAATCCCCTCGCTCACCCCAAAGTCCCTTCTCTGAAGTATTGAATCCCCTGCAAATTTCGCAAGGGCGGAACCTGGGATGCAGGGGAATGCCTGGCTGCGTAATGCGGTTCTTCTTTAGCAACCGGTCGAGCGGCCGGATAAAATCCGCAAGATTCATTCTCTTCTCTTTCCCGGAAATGAATCGATTTCTGCTTCCGTAAAGCCTTGGGACCGGAGGGCTGCAATATGCAGCTTTCCGGCTTCCATGCTCAAAGAAAACGCATGCTTCATTTTCAGTCCCGGATCGAGATCGCCGCTTGACCGATGCCTCTCTTTTCGAATTTCTTAAAGCAATCGGGAAGTCTTCGGCCTTTCAGTCAGGATGTATGGAAGCTTTGCCGCCCGGTTTTTCATATTTTCCACGTCTTCAGCTTCTTTGTGCATATCGGAATAGTCTGCCTAGATTGCCGCCGGCTCGCAATGAGATTTTATCATTCAAGGTTTCATTTCCGGATAGGGAAAGATCGGGTCTTCATATGCCGCATTTTCACGGGAAGCAGGATGGACCGGATTTGGCACTGACAGATAAGAAGAGATGGCACCGACGGCTGTAAGTGTAGTATTATCAATCAGCGCACCCGTAGCTCAGTTGGATAGAGCGTCGGACTTCGAATCCGCAGG
>JAFGAO010000251.1 GCA_016933615.1 Acidobacteriota bacterium | reverse complement strand
CTTCAGCAGCGCAGTCTCCCTCCAGAGCTTTGCCCTTATCACGCCGGTCGCGTCGTCTATGGTGGCTGATGAGAAATTGCCGTCCTCGGAGTCGAACCTGTCCACGACCGTCCCGACGACCCTCGCCCTCGATACGGTTTCCTTTCCCGGGGTCACGACGTAGCTGGGCTCCATGCCTTCCTTCTTCACCCACTCGCCGCTGACTATGTCGACAATCCTTACCCGGACGGCGGTCTGCCTTTGCATTGGCATAACAAGAATATGCGCTTGGCATTTATAGGTTTGTTGGTCCGGAAGATGCGCGGGAACATCCGGTCCCGGTTTCACAATATGATTGAAACGCTTCCCATTTCTTCAAAATGCACGGCACCATGGTACGGGTACGGGGCCTCCCCCGCCGCCTTCGCTGCATTGTGCTGCCCTGAAAGCTTGTGCAGGCCCATGTCCGCAAGTAAAGAGCCTACGGCCGTGAAGCTGTCCAGGAATCCCTGCGTTTTTGCCGGTCCCAGTTTTTTGTACCAGTCCTTCAGAAGCCCGGGGCTTGCGCCGTACGACCCGGGAGGCATCTCCTTTCGCATCCTGCCGGATTCGTACTCCTCCGCGAAGCCGTCCATGGCCGTTATGAGCTCCCAGATGGCATTGTCTCTTTCCGCCGTGTTTCCTGACCTGACGACGTCAGAGAACTTCCCGTATTCGCTTTCGAGCTCCATGGCGTTGTAAAGCTTCTCGTAGATTTCCCACTGTTTCCGGCGGCTCAGGACGGTTTCGACGTATACTAAACAGAGAGCGCCGTCAGGTTCCTGATTCGTCATCATATGCACATTCATTTCTTCGCGCAAAGAAATAAAAACGGATTTGCGCATCGCTACCTTCCGGGCACGAAATCAGAAAGCTTTTCCAGTGCCTCTGCAATCTTCATGCCGTCAGTGGACTTGAGAAGGTCGCTGAACTCGCCGTAAGATGCTCCCAGCCCATTGTCCGCGTAAATTTTACCGTAACTCTTCCGAAGCACATCGTCTGAGTGGAGCATGTACAGAATATCCATCCCCCTTTTGCGCTTGCCTGCGTCGTCGTGTCCGGTCATACCCATATATGACCAAGGAAAAAATAAATACGCACTTTCCGGTCCTCGTCCCCTGCGACGTCTCGAGAATAAAAAGCGCGCTGCCAATCCTTAGTCATGGAAATCAGAAATCGCGTAATCGGAACATTCCAGCCGGTGGCGCTGGTGCCGGATTGCTCCGGACTGCCCAGCTACGCGAACACGCTGTGCCGTTCTTCGGATGCGGAGTACGCGCCGGAAGGCACAGTGTACGCCGCCCTGCTGGAGAAATACGGCAAGCCGCAGTAAGAAGGCAGTACGAGTCTCCGCTCACGCATGGAGCTCCACGACGTCGCCATCCTTTAAGCGATGCTCCGCGCCGACCTTCTGCTCGGGGAATTTCGCCGAGGGGCCCCATATGCGGGCGTGCTTGAAGTACTTCTCCTGGCCGCGCAGTATTTTCCTTGCGACGTCCATCACGGTCGTCCCGCCCTTCATTATGAG
>JAFGAO010000031.1 GCA_016933615.1 Acidobacteriota bacterium | reverse complement strand
GCGCACTCCCTCATATAACGCCCCCCCGACGCCGCCCCCGGTGCCGCCCTTGAGCGTCGCGATCCAGTCCAGGAAACAGAACTCCATTTCCGGTTCATGCAGAAGGAGGGCAAATCCCAACACCCGGCCCCGCATGTTTTCCGCAGTGAGCAGAACCGAACGGAATCGGCTTCTGAACGGATTTCTGAGCCGCTCGCCGAGCCCTTCAATTTCTTCTTCAGGAATCGATGAGAACCGGGTGCGAAGAATTTCCTTCACCTGTCTCAAGGTGTCCCGGTTCAGCGGCAGGGTGTCATCGTAGATGCGTCTTATACGGAACATCAGGCTTCACCGCTAAAAACTGTTTTCCACGATTCGTTGGACGGCCGCATCAAACGGGATTCCGGCCCTGTCAAGCGCGGCCGCAAATCCTGCATCCGGAGAGAGGCAAGGGTTCGTGTTCACCTCCAGAACCCAGGGAATCCCGGCGGCATCCACACGAAAATCAACCCGTGCATACCCTCGAAGGTTGAATACTTCCCAGCACCGAAGCGCAGCTTCCTCCAGCCGTCTCGCGAGCTCCCCGTCCGATTCCGTAACGCTGAAGTTCCTGGGGGTGTTTTGCCAGGCGTTGGACGTTTCGTCCCACTTGGCCCGGTAACCCACGATTTTCGGTGTTCCGGCGGGGAAATCCGTGAAAAGGATTTCAGCAGCGGGAAGCACCTCCGGGCCATGTTTCCCGGAGAGCAACGAAAGGTTGAATTCGCGGCCTTCAATATAACGTTCGGCGAAGCAGGCGCCTCCGAGCCGATCTGCTCTCTCCCGAAGCATCCGGGACACCTCGGAAGGCGAAGCGCTCACGACCGAACCCTCATCAAGCCCGATGGAAGCGTGTTCCCACAAGGATTTGATAATCCACAAGCCTTCATCTCTCACGCCCTTATCCAGCTCCAAGGCCCGACTGAAAGTCAAAGGCGCGTCTTCCGGAAAAGGCCCGATCCATTCAGGGGTCGCCATTCCTGCGGCCGAAAGAATCCTTTTCCCGATAACTTTATTGCTGGTTGCAAGAATCGCGAGCGACGCCGAACCAGTGTAACGCAGCCCCATGGCATCCAGCAAGGCCGGAAAAATATGGATCAGCCTGCCGGTGCCGTTCATCGTCTCCACGAGATTAAAGACCAGTTCTGCTCCCGATTCAATTAGTTTTTGGCGGATTCTTTCCAGGTCCAGGGTGCAGAACTCCGTTTCAGCCTCGTGTCCCAGCCTGGCGAGGGCGCTCGAAACAGCCCTTGCCTGGACGAGCACATCCTGTTCGTCGGGCGGCGCGCCCGTTTCCAGCCCGTGATGAACGATTGCGATGCGCACCGGTCACGCCACCCCGGCACGGCCCGCGGCCGAGGTCACGATCCGTTCGATCAGGCTTTGGTAGGGAATTCCTCTCCGGGTGCAAAGGATCGGCAAATCCGAATGTTCGGGGTGAATCCCGGCCAGAGGATTTATTTCTATGAAATGAGGGACTTCTTCGCCGTCGCACCGGATGTCCACCCTTCCGGCGTCGCGGCAGCCCAGCACCCGGTAGGCCTGCAGGGCCAGGGCTTCCACGTTCTTTCCCAGGGACTCCTTCAGGGGGTCCACAAGACGATAGTCCACAAGCTCCTGGAATCTCGCCTTGTTCCCATACGAATACACTCCCTGCTCGGCCTCAGCCCTGAGGAGGACTTCTATGGTTCCAATGACTTCCGCCTGCCTGCCTGTTCCAACGATTCCAACGGTAAACTCCCGGCCCGACAAGTATTTTTCCACAAGCACCGGCTGCCTGTACCGATTGATGAGTTCAGAGCAAACGGCTTCGAGATCTTCGATTCGTGTGACGATCGATCGCGCAGATACCCCTTTTCCGGTGCCTTCCGCCACCGGTTTGACAAAGTAGGGCGGCGCGAACGGTACATCCGGGGCACCATCTCCGGGACCCACTTCAATAAACTCCGCCGTTGAAAGCCCGGCGTCCCGTATTACCCTTTTCGTCATGGTCTTGTTGAGCGTCAGGCTCAATACCATCGGATCCGAGAAGGTGTACGGGATGCGGTAGAGATCGAGGATTGCCGGAACCTGTGCCTCACGTGCGATGCCGTAGAGTCCTTCGGCGATATTGAAAACCATGGGCCAACGCCTCCCGGACGCCACGGCTGCGATAAGTTTTCTCGCGTTGCCGATCCGCTCCGTTTCGTGTCCGAGGGCGTGAAGGGCTTCTTCTATCGCCTCGATCGTGCGCTCGCTGTCAAACTCCGCCGTCTCGTCCTCACTCAGCCCCTCGGCGAGGTACTCGGAACGCAAATCGTAGGTTAAACCTATCAGCATCCTCTATCCCTTTTCGTTGCAGCGGGAGGATTTGAAGCCCCCCGCTGCGGTAAAATGCGAAGTTAAGGCGTAAGCCTTT
>JAFGAO010000250.1 GCA_016933615.1 Acidobacteriota bacterium | reverse complement strand
TGAACCACATTGCCTGCGTCGCGGGAACGCAACTCTTGAGTTGCGCCGCCTTAGCATCTGCCCGTCCGGCGCTCGCGCCAAAATGTATACTTATTTTTGCGCGAACCCTTAGCAGGTGGACCCGGCAGGAGCCGGAATGCGTAAAAACTTCAAAATCGACATGGCGCCCGGGCGGCGCGCGGACTACCGGTCGGACGGCCCGGGAAACCTGGACCGGCGCGGATCCACGGGCTGTGGGCGCTGTCCCCAGAAACCTTCTTTTGTATCCTCCGCTTTTTTGCCCATTAATATGGCGCTTATTTTCCCCAGAATGCGCCGTTCCAAAGTGCCGACGGATTCCAGCGGCAGCCATTGCTCGGTCCCGTCCACGGCCTGATTGAGAGCCTCAATTTTGGTTCGCACCGTAACGAGAGTTTCCGTAGGGGACACAATTTCCATGGTCGCTTCGACCGAGTATCGTGCTTTGAGCCAGTTCCCCGTATGGGGGTTCCTGTTGAGGGCCACCTTGTTCATCTCGCTGCCGGTCAGCGAACCGGATATGAACTCGTATGGCCGCGTGGTGATTATGCCCGCTTTGCGGTCCTCCAATTCGATATCGTATTGTTCCTTGAGCACGGCGCGCACCGCGTTTGCCACCATGTCGAACTTATTCACGAATTTTACGGGATCGGGCAGGTTGATCCTCTGCTGCTGCGCCGCGGAGGAAGGGGCGAAGCAGAATAAGAACAGCGATAGGGCTCCAAAAAGTCCCGGGAAGCGGCTGAAATACGGGATGAAACGAGATTCCTGTCGCATGGGGGAATGCTAACACCGGCGGCAATTCAAGTCAATTGACAGCAGTCGGCGCGTTACGGTCATTTGTTGTCAAATCTAGAAAATTTGGACCAAATTGGGGGAAGTTTGTTAGACTTGCGTCAATGGATATAAGAATCGTCCATTATGAAATTCCCGGGAGGAAGAATGAGATATTCAAAAATGCCGCTGTATTGCCTTATATCGGTCGCCATGGTTCTGGGCGCAGCTGCGGGCGCCTCGGCCCAGGATGAAACATCCACCGAAATATACGGATTTTATCAGGGATACCGGAACTTCGATTATAGAACCGGAATTGAAGAGGCGGATATCCTCAAGGCCGCCTTGGAAGGCGGCGGATTCGGCGTGGCTCAAAATCTGGCTTCATGGTTCGCTCTCTGGACGCAGTTTTCCTTCTTCGGTTCGGTGGAAAGTCCGGCGCTGCGTGTCCGGGTGATCAGCAATCTGCAGGGGGTTCGCTATCAGACCCGTCAGTACGGGCCTTTTCGCCTCTACGGGAAAGGAGGCGTAGGCTTCACAAATTTCAGTATTGATACCCCCATCGGCAGCGGCGGGGAGACCAAACTTAGTCTCGGTTACGGCGGCGGGGTGCAGGCCTGGATCACCGATTACCTCGGTCTGTTCGTAGACGGCTCCCACTTGATCATGGGCGTGCCGAACCTGACGGACCTGGAAGGCAGGGATAAGTGGGATTCCGGCCTGGCCATGACTGCCGGATTTTCCGTCCGTTTTTAATTCAAAGATCCGCTTCGGCCGGAAGGGTTTTTGTCGCGCGGTCACAGTCCGTGCGGTTGCACCGGCGGCGGTTGGGCCGAAATGCCGGATGCACCCGGAAGGGTCCGCGCCGGGGAAGCGGCTGCCGGCGGATGATCGTGGGTGGATTCGATATGCCGAAATATTTGACAAAGTGGGTGGATTACCGTCTGCCGACCGGGCAGGAGTTTTCCGTGGCGGTTTGCGGCTATTCCGGGAAAATACGGCATCTTTATCTGGGGAAGGATCCCGTGCGGAGACTGCTGGTGCAGCACGCCTATGTTGAAGGGGATTTCTGCCAGACCGGGGATCACTGCATTGCCCTCGATTGTCCGCTGAACCGGGCGCAGCGGGAGAATCTTCTCCACATGCTGGACATGAACGAGGACGAGGCGATGGATCCCGAAGCCGCCGGGCAGTGGGGCACCGGCAGCACCCTGGACGGTTTTATCCTGTTTGCCCGGAAGATGACGGAGTCCTTGCCGGAGGAGCTCAGGCGGCCGCAGGAGCCGGCGAACGAAGAATAATTCTCACCGGAATCTCTGGTATTTGTTTACCGCCTGCCGGTGTTCCCGGTAGGTTTTTGAAAACACATGCGTGCCGTCGTTTCGGGAGACGTAATAGAGGTACTCGGTTTCAGCCGGATTCAAAGCGGCGCGCAGGGAATCCGCACCGGGGTTTGCGATCGGGCCCGGGGGGAGACCCCTGTGGATGTAGGAATTATAAGGCGATTCCATCGACAGGTCGGATTTGCGGATATTCCCGTTGTAGGTCCCGCGTAGCTTCATGGCGTAGATAATGGTGGCGTCGCACGCCAGCGGCATACGCCTGTCAAGGCGGTTGTGAAATACCGAGGACACCAGCGGACGCTCGTCCGCTTTCCGTGCCTCCTTTTCTATCATGGATGCCAGGATAACCGCCCTGGAAATGTCCCATCCCGCGGGCATCGGAAGTTCGGCCCGGATCTCCTGAAACTTTTTGCGAAACTGTTCCACCATGGTTTTTATGATCGAGCCGGGATCGGGTTTGCGCCCGAAATGATAGGTTTCCGGGAAGAGGTAGCCTTCCAGGTTTTCCGCGCCGGGATCCATGTCCCGGATCCAGTCCGTGTTGCGCAGCAACGGCTCCATTCCCTCGAAAGTGCCGAATCCGTTGCGGGCGATCAGTTCGATTGTCTCCGCCGCCGTCAAACCTTCCGGGACGGTAAGAACCCGGTAATAAACATCCCCCCTTATCAGGCGCCCGATAATTTCTTTCGGACTCGCCGGTCCGTCAAATCGGTATTCCCCGGCCTTTATGTCGCGCGCGCCTCCCGTGAACCGGAGATAGGCGAGGAAGGGGATCCGGCTCCGGAGAATTCCGGATTCGACCAGGAGATGCGCGATTTGCCCGGTGTTGGATCCGCGGACAATTTCCACAAAGGTTTCGCGTGTCGGGGCATTGTAGTAGGGCGCATCGAGCTGCGCATGGAGCCATGCCGCAACCGAGCCGATGCCGGCGGCCATGGCCAGCAGGACCGCAGCGGACGTGTAAAGGATTGCGCGTCGCAAAATCAATGTTCCTTTAAGTATCTTTCGAGAATGAGGGCGGCGGCCAGCGAATCGACGGTCCTGTATTTTTTCCGTTGCCGCGGATTCATCGCGTTCCAGTATTCGATCGCTTCCACGGTCGAAAGCCTCTCGTCGACTCCCGTCAACGGAAGCCGGAGCGCGTTTTTTATAGACAGCATCCACCGCTCCATTCGAACCACGGAATCATTCCGGCTGCCGTCCATGTTCAGGGGAATTCCCACGATCAATTCCCGGACGTCCATGTCGAGAACCACCGATTTTATCTTCCGAACCAGGTCTCGGCGTCCGGAGTTGGCGATCGAGGGCAGGGGCTGGACCGTTATTCTGAGCGGATCGCTGCAGGCCAGCCCTACGTATTTTCTCCCGTAATCGATGGCTAGAAGCCGGCCTTTGTCGTCCACGCAGTCCATTGGAACACACGGGCCCGCCGCCGTCAACCGGCTTCGATCGGGCCGGGATCGACCGAAGGCGTTGCGGAAAGGGGGCCATGATTCTGTAACATAATCGTTGTTTCCGGGCACCCTTATATCGGATATTTGGATTCCCCTGCGGTTTGGAGTATTGGATTCGGCCGGAGATTGGTATGAGAAGAATTCTGTGGATTGCCGCGAGCATTATTGCCTTCTTTCCCGCCTGCACCCGCGAACCCGGCAGGACGGCCAATCCCGGCGCGTCGCCGGAAGCCCGCAGACTGCTCGACTTTTTGTATGAAGTCCAGGGGAAATACATTCTGGCCGGGCAGCACAATTTCATTTCGACGGGATCCAAATACACGGATCTCGTAAAGGAAAGTACGGGCAAGTCTCCTTTGATCTGGGGCTCCGACTTCAGTTTCTGTTACGAAGGCGGCGAGGCGATCCGTTTTCTGCACAGCGGACCCCTGAATTTGTCCGATCCCGGCGACATGACTTCGTTTGAGGCGCTCGAGTCCCTGGAAGTCGGTTTTACGGGCCAGACTCCCCACCGGGCGCGCCAGAACCTGGTGGAAACCGTCATAGCCAGGCATCGGGAAGGATTCATTATCACGCTGATGTGGCATGCCTGCCCGCCGGGATTCGGCGACTGCTGCGACGGGAATGAAATCTGGAAGTTGAAAGACCGCATCGGAGGGCTTGATTGGGCCGAGTTGACTACGGAGGGGACTGTTGCGAACAACGCCTGGCGGGCCCAGGCGGATACGGTCGCTTTTTACCTGAAAGAGCTGAGGGATGCCGGAGTCCCGGTTTTGTGGCGCCCCTATCATCAAATGAACGGCGTGTGGTTCTGGTGGTACGATCAAAGGGGGGGAGACGGATTCAAGAAGCTCTGGATAATGATGTACGATTATTACGTCGATCATCACGGGCTGAACAACCTGCTGTGGGTCTGGAACGCCAATGCCCCAAGGGACATTCCCGGCGACGAGGCGTACGGTTACGAAGAGTTTTGGCCGGGCCCCGAATATGTGGATGTGCTGGCGGCGGATATCTACCGGGACGACTGGAAACAGAAGCATCATGACGATCTGGTGAAGCTTGCAGGCGGAAAACCGGTAGCGATCGGAGTGGCTGCTCCGCCGCCGGGCCCGGAAGTTCTGGCGGAGCAGGCCGGCTGGACCTGGTTTATGGCCTGGGGCAACCGGGTGTCGTGGGGAAACGGGATCGATATTTTCAGGGAACTGTTCGACAGCGGAAAAGCTCTGGCAAGGGAAGATGTGATTTTTGAAAATGAAAGCTACCGGATAAATCGAAAAGACTAGAACCCGTTTCGCAGGCATGCCCTGTTCGATGTTGGAATCGGTTCCGCTCCCTAGGGGGAAATCCCATTTGAATGGGAAGTGTAAATACTATACCATACTAGGGTTGCCCCAAGCGGCTTGGGAGGATGTATGTTTCATAAAGGCAAAATTTTAGTATTCCTGGGATCCCTGGTCATTGTTTTGTACGGCGTCTCGGCCGCCTTCTACGGCAAGGTGGTGGCCAAGGACGAGGCCTACAAAGAGATATCCGTTTTCATCGATGTTCTTAACAGGATCGCGGACGATTACGTGGAAGAACCGGACATGACAAAGGTCCAGGACGGCGCGATGCGCGGATTGATCGGCGCCCTGGACCCCTACTGCAGTTTTCTTTCCGGGGAAGAGTACGAATCGCTGGAGCAGCGCCGGGCGTCGGGCCGGGCCGGCGCCGGCATGGTTTTGTCCAAACGCTCCGATGCTATTTATGTCGTTTCCTGCGAACAGAACGGGCCTGCGGCGCAGGCGGGCATAAGGCCCGGGGATTATTTGATTTCTGTGAACGGGCAGATTGTCGAGGATAAAAGCATCCTGGAAGCGGAAAGCTTTCTGGTGGGTGAACCGGGGACCAAAGTGCAGGTGGAGATATTCCGGAGTTCCAGGTCCAATCCCATGGAGGTGGAGCTTATATTGAGTGTTCCGTCCGGGGAATCCGTCCGTTCGGAGATTATGGATGGGAATACGGGATTGCTGGACGTCGAATCCCTGGCAAATGCTTCGCTCGAGCAGGTGAGGGGCCGGCTGCTGGCGCTCATTTCGCAGGGCGCCGATAAGCTGGTGCTCGATCTCAGGGATTGCGCCGACGGAGACCCCGAACAGGGAGCGGAGCTGGCCAATTTCTTCATACGCGACGGGATCATCGGGTACAGCCAGAATCGCCTGGGCGAAAAGGTCCGGATCCTGGAGGCCGATCCGGGAAAATACATCACCGGTCTGCCGCTCGTGGCGATTATCAACGGTTCCACGGCTTCCGCGGCCGAAATAACCGCGGGCGCGCTAAAGGACCGAAATCGGGCGACGATTGTGGGCGAGAAATCCTTCGGCGTCGGATCCTCCCAGAAAAAGATCGAGCTTAAAAGCGGCGCCGTGCTGGTGCTGTCCACCGCGAAATACTACACACCCGGCGGCAAGGTCATCCAGGACGAAGCAATTCGCGATGCCGGGATCCTTCCGGATGTTGCCGTTCCGGACGATGAAACGCGGCAGGATCTGGCGGTCGAGTCCTATTACGACGACCGGGATGAGGCGATGAAATACCGGCAGTTGCGGGAAAAAATAGACAGGATCCAATTGGAAAAGGCCCTGGATGTGCTTTCCGGCGAGGCGCCCCGCCTGGAGGAAGCCGCCTGAGGCGCAGTTCGTTGGTAATAGGTATTGACACTATTTCGTCCTTTCTGGTAGTTTAAGTCCTTATTTTTTAGGCGCGTAGCTCAGGGGGAGAGCACTTCCTTGACGCGGAAGGGGTCAGCGGTTCAAATCCGC
>JAFGAO010000249.1 GCA_016933615.1 Acidobacteriota bacterium | reverse complement strand
CCTGAAGCCGGGGCGCTTGACCCTGATCCGGCGGCGCTCTAACATTGAATGATGGCGCCAACGGGCAGAGCGACAACCGGAATTGCCGAAGTGGACCTTGCCGTCGGGGGAGTCATTCCCGGAGACAACCTCGTTTGGGAAATAGATTCCGGCGTGGCGGGGGATCATTTCATCTCCAGCTTCCTCTCTTCCTGCGAGCAGGACGGAATCCCCGTCGTTTACGTCAGCTTCAACCGGTCTCCGCAAACAATCGCGTCCAAGTATGCCCGCCTGATGTCGCCCGGGCGCTTCTCTTTGATAGACTGCTTTTCCTCGGGCAAGGGCAACAGCGACGATATGTTCCTGAAATTTTTCGACGATCCGGCCCGCAACGCGGTTCATGCCCCGGTCCATATCGCCGATCCTTCGGACCCGGCGCGCCTGGAGCAGGCCCTTATCGAAGTGGGCACCCGCGACGGCCGGTCGGCGAACTACGTTTTCGATTCCCTTACCGGAATGCTGGATTTATGGGGGGATGAAAACCGCGTGGTGCGTCTGTTCGGGCATTTGTGTCCGAGGCTGTACGATCTTTCGACCCTGGCTTACTGGCTGATTGAGAAGGACGCTCACAGCGATGCGTTCCTGGCCAAAGTCCGGCACATAACACAGGTCGTGATAGAGGTGTCTCTTGCAAACGGGCAGCGGGCGCTGACCATCCATAAGGCCGCAGGAAGAAAAGCCGCAATCGGCGTCCCGCAGCCCCTGGACCTGGACGTGGAACCCCCGCCGGCCGAAAGCGAATACGGGTACGAACAAAGAATAGACCGGATGACGCGCCGGGGCGAGGAGCTCCGCAGAAAATACCGCGTCGACAGTATCGTGGGCGGAAGCGCCGCCATCCGGCGCCTGCTGGGGATCGCCGCGACAGCCGCCAGGTCACGCTCCTCCGTACTGATAACGGGAGAAACGGGAACCGGCAAGGAACTGATCGCCAACGTCATGCATTACAACAGCGACCGGGCGGAAGGCCCGCTGGTGAAAATGAATTGTGGGGCTCTTCCTGAAACGCTTCTTGAAAGCGAACTGTTCGGCCACGTGAAAGGGGCCTTTACCGGGGCTGTCCGGGATTACGAAGGCAGGTTCCGCGCCGCCGACGGGGGAACCCTTTTCCTGGATGAAGTCAGCGAAATGAGCCCGCGTCTTCAGATCAAACTTCTGCGCGTGCTTCAGGAAAGACAGCTGGAACCCGTGGGATCCAGCCGGACCATTGCGGTCGATGTTCGTATCGTCGCGGCTACGGGAAAGGATCTGAAATCCGAGATCCGCTCCGGGCGATTCCGTCACGACCTTTACTATCGCCTGAACGTCATTCCGATCCGTTTGCCCCCTTTGAGAGATCGCAGGCAGGACATACCTTTGCTGGTGGATCACTTTCTGGAAAAATACAACCGTGAGGCCAAACGGCATGTGGCGCAGGTTCCGAGAGAAGTTCTGGATGCGCTTCTGGCATATTCCTGGCCGGGAAACGTCCGGGAACTGGAAAACTGCATCGAGCGTGCGGTGGTCATGAGCCCGGGCAACGGCCTATCCCTCGATCTTCTTCCTGAGGAGATCCGGGAAAATCGCCCGGATGAATTTTTCCCGGCCGCATCGACAGCATACGAAGATACCCGGGCGCAGCTTCGCCAGGCGGTCATCAGACTGCTGGCGTCCAGCAACGACCCGACAGGGATCCGCGATACCGTTGTGGATGCTGTGGAGGAAACCGTGCTGCGCTATTTCGTGGATTCGGGCCGCTACAGCCAGCGCGAACTGGCGAATCTCCTGTCGCTCAGCCGCGTGACTCTGCGGAAAAAGCTGGCCCGCTACGGTATTTCCTGATGCCGGCCACCTGCGAAAACCCGTGCTTCCTCACAGTCGGGAACGGACAAAACCAGGCCCGGCTCTTTCGATATACGTAACAGTACCAAGCCCTAAACGTATTCTGCCCATTGTACGGCGCGCCGGGAGAAAGCCTTTTGCGGATGCCCGATTATACTGTACTATTAGTAACTTCGAGGTCGATGGAAGCTATGAGTAAATAAGGAATGGATCCTGTTATGTTCAGATTCTTAATTATAGCGTTATTTTCCCCCCTGATGGCGGTTGCCGCAACTTCTTGGACCAATGTGGAGCCGTTTCATCAATGGTCCCTGGATAAAGCCGTCAAAGTGCTGAATGATTCCCCCTGGGCCAGGCAGGAGACTTTTACGCGGGTCATCCGCGGAGTCGGCAGCGGGGTTTCCGGTGAAAAAGAAATTTACAGCACATTTTATGTGAGGTTTCTGTCCGCCCGCCCCATAAGGGAGGCTTACGCCCGGGTCCAGCAGATCCGGCATGGGTACAGCACGATGTTTCCCGAAAAAAGGCGCCAGTTTGAAAAGGCGCAGTCGGCGAGGCTGGACCTTGATGTGACAAACCTGATTGTCCTGTCCGTCAGCTTCCGTTCGAACGATCCGAATGAAGAAAGCAGCGTTCGGCGCTTTTTCCAGAGTCAGACCGTCGAAACCATGAAAACAAAAGCCTTTCTCTCCACGGCTAGCTGCCCCCAGGTGGAAATCGTCGCCTACTTCCCGCCCAAAGAAGAAAGCGTCGGCGCCAAATTCGTATTTCCGAGGGAGTTTGACGGGCTGCCCGTAATTACGAAAGAGTGCTCGAACGTCAGTCTCGAACTGCTCGATGTCCCGGGAACCGATTCCCGACTTCGTGCCACCTTCGACGTGGAATCGATGATTGTCGATGGCCGGATCATTATCTAATAACCGTCATCCCGTTAATTTTCATTGCCGCAGCTGCAGGCGCCGCAAGGAACCAAATATGAATATACGCACAGTATTCACATTACTGATTTTCTGCCTGACGGCGGCAGCGGCTTACGGCCAGGAAACCGGGGCAAAAGAACCCGGGCAGGAGCAGGCTGAAAGTCGAGAAAATCGTCCGGGCGATGATTTGGAGATGCATGTCCTGCCCGATCTCGAGCAGATCGAATCATTCGAAGTGAAGATGGACGAATCCTGGCAGACCGAGAGTGCCGGCGCGGATGAGGAGACCGCCCTGATCGTCAATCCCTTCACCGTGCGCAAACGCGGCCGGTATTACGGATCCGTTTATGAATACCACCGGAACGACAATTTCGATGCGCGCAACGCCTTCGACCCCAGCGAACAGCCCGAATACAAGCGCAACCAGTTCGGACTCAGCCTCGGGGCTTTCGTCACCGACAAACTGAAGGTTTTCGGCGGCTACGACGGCCTGCGCATCATCCGGGGATCCACCCGCACCTCGCTGGTGCCCACGGCCGCCATGAAACAGGGGGATTTCGGCAGCATACCCTGGAAAAGCGACGCCTTTATACTATACGATCCGGATACGGGTTTGCCGTTTGAGGATAACCGCATTCCCCAGTCCCGCATTCATCCGGTAGCCGCGAATCTTCTCTCGGCTTTCCCGGAGCCGAACATCAGCGGCATCGGGTACAATTACGTCAACAGCGAGCCGATGGTCCAGAACGACAACACCATATCCGCACGCATCGATTACGAGTTGAGCCCCCGGACCAAGATCTTCGGTACCTACAACCTCAGCGACGGCAGCCGGAAAAGCACGGCCTCCCTCCCCAGCTTCGGAACCACGGACGATATGAGGCGTCAGGATCTGTCGATCGATCTGACCCATTCTTTCGGCGCCAACAAGGTATTGAATATCGATTTGAGTTTCAGCCGGGAAGTCAGCCTGACGCTTTCGGAATTTTCCTTCCAGGACGGTCTGCTCGCTTCATTCGGCATACAGGGCCTGCAGATACTGGATTCCATGGATGAAGGGTATCCCAATATCGATCTGCAGCAGTACGCCGGGATCGGATCCGGAGGATTCAGCGGATTCGGCTTTTCAAGCGGAGCCCCTCAAAGCATGCATGAGAACCGCTTCAGAATCGATTCGAACTACACCTACGTGCGCGGCGACCATACAATCTCGTTCGGCGGCCGGGTGATGCTCACCCACCTGAACGACATGCGAACCCCCGGGATGCGCCGGGGCCAGTTCGGTTTCTCGGGATTTTTTACCGGCGACTCCTTCGCGGATTTTCTCCTTGGCATTCCCTACACGGCCACGCGCGGAATCGGCTCCGACCGGCTGGATCTGAGACAGCGGTCCTGGGAGTTTTCCATCCGGGACAGCTGGAGAATCAGCCGACACTTCACCCTTACCATGGGGTTGGCCTATTCCTATTCCCCGTTTTTCCATTCCGAACGCGACAATGTTTCCTTCTTCTATCCCCTGGTTTTCGAGCCGCCCCTGGACGGAGAAGTCATCGTCACGGGCAGCGACCGCGCCCGGTCGCTCGGCCTCCGCCTGGAGCCGGGTCATGCCGCCTACAACGACACCAACGACTGGCAGCCGAACGCTGCGGTCGCCTACAGTCCTCTTGGCAACAACCGCCTGATGATTCGCGCGTCCTATTCGATCCGGAACCAGGATATGAATCCCTTTATGGCGCTGACCTACATGGGGCGAAACTACCCGTTTTTTTATACCGAGAGGGCCGAGTCGCCGCTCGAACCCAATTTGGATTTGGGCAATCCTTTTGAATCCGCCGCCATCCCCGCCTTGAATTTCAAGGCCGCGGACCCGAATCTGCGCAACTCCTTTACCCAGGAGCGGCGTTTGTCGATTCATTACGAGTTTCTGCCCAACTGGAGCCTCGAACTGACCTACGAGGGATCAAAATCGGACCGGTATCACCGGGTCATTCCGGCGAATGTCCCACTGCCGGGTCCGGGCGACATCCAGAGCAAGCGTCCCAACCCGGGATACGGCCTCATGGAAATACTGAAAAGCGATGCGTCCCTCTCCAGCAACGGGATGCAGGTCGGCGTGACGCGCAGGCTGACTAATTTATTTTCCTTGAGCGCCGATTTCCAGTGGAGCAAAGCCATTAGCGACTCCTGGGGGTGGATGATGGCCAATCCCAACAATCCCCGCAACCTGAAGGCCGAACGCGCGATTTGGGGAAACAGGCCGATGAAAACTTTCAGGGTGAATTACATCCTGGACCTGCCGGTGGGCAAGGACAAAATGCTTTCGAGCCGGTGGGCTGGTAAATTGGCGCAGGTGATTGAAGGCTGGAGGATTTCAGGCATCACGTCCATACAGGGCGGCGAGCCGTTCAGCGTGCAGATCTTCGGAGATCCGAACAACGACGGGCTCTGGGGCGATCGCCCCAACCGCATCGGTCCCGGAACTCTTTCCAGTGAAGAAAGAACCATCGGCAAATGGTTCGAAACTTCCGATTTCTCGGTGCCCGATTACGGAGGTTCCGATCCTCAATGGTTCGGCGATGCCGGCCGGAATATTTTGATGTCCCCGGGATCGACCCAGTGGGACATCAGCCTGCTGAAAAGCACAAGGGTAACCCATAGCGGACACCTGCTCGATTTCAGGATTCAGTTCTTCAACGCTTTCAACCATGTGAATCTGGGACGGCCGGGGAGTTACATAGGGTTGTGGACGCCCGAGTATTTCTATGCCGATCCCACTTTCGGGGTGATCCGCAGCGCCGATAACGCCAGGGAGATCGAAATTGCCCTGAAATACACCTTCTAAAGGTGGAAATCAACCCGCGCCGGACGGCTTTCAATTGCTTCTCCGGCCACGAGCATTGCAATTCCCGCCTTTGCGCCCAACAGAGCTGGTATATTTCTTTTACAAAAAGGCAAAGATATATACCAGTGATACGCATACTCTGTTTTTAATCCTGAATAATAATTCCATAAAAGCTATAATTTATTGCATAAAAAGAATATAAAAAATATTGAAATATTCAGGAATTTATATTCGCTTTGGCATGCTCCTTGCTGACGATAATCATTCGGTAGATTAAAGTGGGAAAGGATCCATACCGTGGCGATAAAATACCATGGCCTTTGCGAAGCCTGTGCGCGCGAGGATTCCTGCACTCTCAGGCGCAGTCCGCAACTGGAAATTGTTCAATGCGAAGAATTTTGTGCCCGGCCGTCCGTAAAAGAGGGTCCCGCGGAACCGGACGCCGCGGGATTCCTCGACGCCAACGATGCGGCTCGATTGGGAATTTGCTCAAACTGCCTGAATGTCCGCACATGCGGCTTTCCCGATGCGCGCCGCGGCGTGGTGCATTGCGAGGAATATGTGCTTGACGAAGCCGGACTGCCACCCCCGGCTCAAACCGGATATTCCAGGTCCGCGGCATAAAGAAAGGCCGGACGACCGGTTGTGAATCCATATGTGTTGAGATAAAATACTACGGCTTCCATGCCGCCATGTTTATTGAAACAACACTATTGACAAGGTTTAGTGGAAAAATGAATAAACAAAAGGAGATTGAAACCGAAGCGATTCCGCAGGACGAGGATGGCCGGAATGCTACCGTAAGCGTTTTCATTTGCGCAAATTGCGCGCGTCCCGGGAAAGCGGCCACCTCGGCCCGGCGGTCCAGGCCCATGCTGCCGGAGTTCGAATGGCCGGTCCCGGTTCGACAGATTACGGTGCCCTGCGCCGGACGCATTCAGCCCGAACATCTGTTGAAAGCCTTCGAATCCGGCGCCGACCTGGTTGCGGTCATTGCCTGTGAGGGAGAAAACTGCCATTATATCGAGGGCAGTAAACGGTGTTCCCGCCGTGTGGAATTCGTCCAGTCCATCCTTGAAGAAATAGGACTCGGCCAGGAGCGCTTGCGAATGTTTTTCCTCCCGGGCTCTGCGGCTGAGGACATGCTTGCAACGGCGGGAAAAAAGGAAGAAACGAAAGACCCCGAATCCCTGAAGCACAAAATCGCTTCGATTCTGGAGCAGACCGCCAAGGCTCTCGAGATTCTCCCCCCAAATCCATTACGGCTCATGGACGCCGCTGAAGCGCCCGGAAAGAATTCCCGGGCGGGAACGGATACCGCGAATGACATCGGAGACCAATAATTTTGCCCGGGTTTTGAATTCGGGCCGGCTGGTAGTGACTGCGGAGTGCCTTCCCCCCCGGGGAGCGGATGCGGTTTTCGTCAAGGACTTTTCAAAGAAGCTTCCCGCAAACCTCGATGCGGTCGTTGTGGCGGATAACCCCGATGCGGTCCGAAGTTCGTCTTTCTCCACGGCGTCTTTACTGAAGCGGCAGGGGCGCCGCAACGTCATCATGGCCATGACGACGCGGGACCGCAATAGAATCGCCCTGATGAGCGATGCTCTGGGAGCCGCGGCACTGGATATTCCGGCCATCCTTTGCGTCGCGGGCAACCACCAGTCCATAAGCATCTGCCCGCAGGCCGCGGCGGCAAACGATCTGGACCCGGTCCAGCTGATTCATGCCCTGAAAGACATGATCCTTCACGGTGCGGGGCTGGGCGGCGACAAATTGACGAAGAAACCGGGATTTTTGGTCGGGGCCGTTGCGCAGCCGTACCTGCGCCCCATGGAACTCAATCTCCTCTACATCAGAAAGAAAATTTCCGCGGGGGCGGATTTTTTGTTGACTCAGGCGGTTTTTGATTTTGAGGGCTTTGAATTGTGGATGGAGGCTCTGCGGGAATCCGGGCTGGATAAACGCGCCGCCGTTATCCCGTGCGTGATGCCGATAGCGGATCTCGAAAAGGCCCGGGAACTGAAACGGACCGGGATATACGGCCCCATCCCCGATGCCGTCCTGGCCAGGATTGACGGGGCTGCGGATGCCGCCGCGGAAGGCGTCGCGATCGCGTCGGAAATGGCTGCGAAGCTTAAATCCATGCCGGAAGTGCGCGGGATCCATATTCTCAGCGGGGATGTGCCGGAAATAGTCGCGGCGGTCATCGAACAGGCCGGGATCGGAGCCGGGAATCCGGTCCGTGTCCCTTGAATTGATTTTCGGATATCAACAAAACTTTAGGGTGAGATTCAAATGCCGGATCGCTATCATATTCACACCACCATTACCCCCGGGCGCTTCTACCGCGTGGGCAAGTTCGGCGGCATCGACTGGCGCGAGGACTGTGCGCGCTGCTCCGAATGCGTCAAACCCCGCTGCAATTACGAAGTCCACGAACACGAGGCGCTTCACAACCGGGATCCCCGGGCGGCGCTGCGGCCGCTGTACGAGTGCAAGGCATGTTTTTCCTGCGTGCAGGGGTGCACCAAGGGACTGCTCAGCCTTTCGATCAATCCGGAGTACCTGGAAATGGGGGACGAATACTGGACCCCGGACATCATTCACACCACATGGGTCCAGGCCGATGCGGGGAAAATTCCCGTGTCCGGCGCCGGTTACCGGGGGCCTTTTCACGGCACCGGTTTTGATTCGATCTGGACGGACATGTCGGAGATCGTCCGTCCCACAAGGGACGGCATCCATGGAAGGGAGTACATCTCGACCTCCGTGGATATAGGGCCGAAGCCGATGCGCCTCGAGTTTTCGCCCGACGGGAGAATGATTACCCCGCCGGCTCACCTTCTGGAGATTCCCCTGCCGGTGATTCTGGACATACCCGCCTGGCCCGTCCGGGAAACCGGGCTGGCCTTGGCCCGCGCCGCGGCGGCGCGCCGTCTCGGAACGGTGGCCGTGCTGTTTGCCCGCGATGCGGCAGCAGTGCCCGAAAGCGACCTTGGTTCCGTTGTCCCGATCGTAAGCGCAGAAGACATTGAAAAGCGCCGGGATCTGATAAGAAATTCCAGCAGCATGATCCAGCTGCCGGACGGTCCAGAAATTGACGCCGCGGCGGCCGAAGTCCGGAAATTGAAGCCCCGGAGCATTGTTTCGGTCCGGATGACGCTTCGTCCGGATACGGCCGACCGCCTGGTCGCGCTCGCGGGTAAGGGGCTCAAGGTTTTTCATTTGTGCGCCGACCCGCACGGGCGCGAGAGAGGGGGTGACGGCACGCCCGGCCGGCACATCAAAGACGCGCTGCGGGAAATTCACGGCCGCCTGGTCGGGGAAGGCTTCCGGGATGAAATCACTTTGATCACTTCGGGCGGGATCGCCCTTGCGGAGCATATGGCCAAAGCGATCATCTGCGGATCCGACCTTGTCGCGGCGGATACCGCACTTTTAGTGGCGCTCGGGTGCCGTGTCTGCCTCAACGCCCATTCACTGCTTATAGACGGGGCCGACCTCGGCTCCCCCGAATTCAGGGATCCGGAATGCCCCATAAAGAGCGCGGCCGGCGATCTCCATTACGCGGCCAGGCGAATGGTCAATCTCATGGGGGCATGGCACAGCCAGTTGATTGAGGTTCTGGGCGCCATGGGGATCCGCGAGGTGCGCAGGTTGCGCGGCGAGGTCGGCCGGGCGATCTTCAGGGAAGAAATTGAGAAGGAGGCATTCGGCGATCTGGACCGGATGCCGATGGAGCCGGTGACGGCATGATACCCGTACTTGCCTGATAATTGATTACATAGGGGAACGCATGACGACAACCATCGCCGATCTGAAAAGGCAAAACAACGAACGGTACCAGCGTCCGGGGAACAGCGATTATCCGCAGGAGACCGTGGAGCGCATAGTCCGCCCGGCTCCCGACCGGTACCGCAACGCCATCGGAAAGTTCAAAGTGGACCGGCTGGCGAACTGCATCGCCTGCGGCCGCTGCGCCGAGGTTTGCTCCTACGGCGTCCACGCGAAGCCGGAAGGTTACAAATACACGATACGGCCGCAGGATTATCGATGCATCGGCCCCGCCTGCCTGGAAACAGGACAGGACTGCGTAAGCCAGTGTCCGGTCCATGCCCTCCGCGTCCGGTTGAACCCCAATGCCGAATGCCTAGGGGATCCCCGGTGGTCCAGCGATCTTGTCCTGGCTACATGGCATATGGCGGAAACCGGACATAGACCGCCCGCCCATCTGGAATACCGCCTTGGAGAATCCGGCGGCGGCTTTGACAGGATCCGGTTCAAGTTTGAAGTGGACGGTTCCGAACCCGATAGGGCTCTGGCGGATAAGCCTGAGGATCCGGCATCCAATTCCGGCCCGGAAGCGGATACCGGTCTGGAATTGAACCGCCGCGGCGACAACCGGCCCAGGATCCGTATCGATATTCCCGTATATGGCGGGGGAATGAGCTTCGGATCCGTCAGTATCCATACGATTCTGGCCAAGGCAAGGGCGATGACCGCCTGGAACAGCTTCACATGCACGGGCGAGGGCGGGTATCCGGACAGGCTCAAGCCCTACGATGATCATGTGATCACCCAAGTGGCGACCGGGCTGTTCGGAGTGCGGGAGGAAACGATCCGGCGCGTGCGCATCGTTGAATTCAAGTATGCGCAGGGCGCCAAACCGGGACTGGGGGGGCACCTGCTCGGGGATAAGAACACGCCGGATGTGGCCCAGATGCGCGGAGCCGTCGCGGGCAACGCACTGTTCAGCCCGTTCCCTTTTCACAGCGTCTATAGCGTCGAGGACCATAAAAAACACCTGGACTGGATAAAAGAGGTGAATCCCCGCTGCCTGGTCAGCGTCAAGGTCTCCACCCCGACCGATGTGGACATGGTGGCGGTCGGAAGCTTCTATGCCGGCGCGCATATCATTCACCTCGACGGCAGCTACGGCGGAACGGGCGCGGCGCCGGACATCGCCAAGAAAAATATCGCGATGCCCATCGAATATGCCGTCCCCAAGGTTCATAAATTCCTCTCCGCGGAAAGTATCCGGGAGAAAGTCACCCTGATCGCTTCGGGCGGCATCCGCACCGCCTACGACGCCCTGAAGGCAATCGCGCTGGGGGCGGACGGGGTCGTGATCGGCACGACGGAAATGATCGCTCTCGGCTGCGTGCGTTGCTCCACATGTGAAAGCGGACGGGGCTGTCCGCGGGGGATAGCGTCCACCGATCCCGAAATGGTGGCCTTAATGCCCCTGGACTGGGCCACGCAAAGGCTGATCAACCTACAGAACGCCTGGCGCGAACAGATGATCTACGTACTGAAGAAGCTGGGCCTGCCGTCGATCCAAAGCCTTCGCGGGCGGACGGATTTCCTCTGTTACATGGACGATTCGATCAATACCAAGGATGTAGCCAAGTGAAAGATTTTTCCAAACAACTTCTGGAGACTCGGTTGCGCGCGTACGGCGCCGGCGGCCTCTCCTCATTTTCAAAATCGGCCGAGGAAGGCGGGTGCGGCGTCACGGGCTTTGCCTGCAACATCCCCCTGGCGGGGAGATTCATCTACGAGCCTTCCATTCAGATGCAGAATCGGGGCAACGGCAAGGGCGGCGGCATCGCGGCCGTGGGATTGACCTGCGAACAAATCGGGGTTTCCCGCGACGTTCTGGACAGCCACTATCTCTACCAGATCGCTCTTCTGGATCCGGACTGCCACGCGGAACTCGAGCGCCAATACATTCTTCCTTACTTTGAAGTGGCCCTGTCCACAAGACAGCCCCATATCGACGAATACCGGGATATCCCGGGGCTGGAGGTCCGCCCCCCGGACGTACACCGCTATGTGGCGCGCGTGAAGCGGGACGTGCTCGAATCCTTCGCCCAAGAGAACGGTCTTGAAAAAATGGATTCCAGGGATCTCGAGGATGAATTCGTCTGGAGGAATTCCTTCAGGCTAAACGAGGCCTACTATGCCTCCCTGGGCGAGAAGCGGGCATTTGTGCTGTCGCACGGCCGCGACCTGCTGGTCTTCAAGATCGTGGGGTACGCCGAGCAGAACGTGCAGTATTACCAGCTTCAGGATTTCAAGGCGCACGGATGGATCGCTCACCAGCGCTATCCGACCAAAGGCAGGGTGTGGCACCCCGGGGGGGCCCATCCTTTTGTCGGCCTCAACGAAGCCCTGGTGCACAACGGGGATTTCGCCAACTACCACTCCGTCGGCGAATACCTGCGCCAGAGGAACATCCGGCAGCAGTTTCTGACGGACACCGAGGTTTCGGTGCAGCTTTTCGACCTCTGGGACCGCGTGTACAAGTATCCGCTGGAATATATCATCGAAGCCCTGGCCCCGACAACGGAGATGGACTTCGACCTGCTGCCGCCGGAAAAGAAGGAGACATACCGCCAGATTCAGGCGACCCACATTCATGCCTCGCCCGACGGGCCTTGGTTTTTCATCATTGCGCGCAGCAAACCCGACGAGAGGAAGGTTCAGCTTCTCGGCATTACCGACACTTCCATGCTGCGCCCCCAGGTGTTCGCTCTGTCCGACAACGGGGAGGTCCAGATCGGGTTGATCTGTTCCGAGAAACAGGCGATCGATGCGACGCTGAGAAGCCTCGCCGCGGAAGATCTTCGTTTCTGCCCCGTCGCCGACAGGTACTGGAACGCCCGGGGAGGATCCCATACCGACGGCGGCGCTTTTATATTCACCATCGAATCCAACGGCAACGGCGGTAAGAAGCTGACCTGCACGGATAAGTTCGGCCGCCCCGTAACCCTGGATGCCGGCACCGTCCGGTGCGACCCGGCCCCCGAAGACGGTGGCAATGAAAAGGTCCCGAACGCCATGAAGGAACTGGTGTCCGGGCATCTCGATCAAGGGGAAGCCGGGGAGCTTTTCGACCATGCGTGCGGCCTCCACTGCTGGGATGCGGCGGACCTCGGGCGGTTCTGCCGGCTTGTGGTCGAGGGCGCCCGCGACGCCGGTTCGCGGCGTACCGCGATTGCGGCGCTGACGATGCTGCACGACCGGCGCTACTACACCGGCGAGAAGCGGCGCGCCTCCGTGATCCGGGTTGTCGAGGATGCGCTCGAGAAGCTTTTCGACAGCGCCCCTCTTTTCGAAGAACCCCAGAGCGGCTACTGGCGCCGGTTGACGTGGTCCAGCCGGGAACGGATCGCCGCCCCAGGAAAAGGCGAAGAAGCATTAATCATCGATGCGCGGGGCTTTCCCCCGGAAGGCGACGACTGCGATGCGCTGTTGATTCGCAAAGGGTACGAACTGGGCTGGAGGAAGTTTGTCTGTTACCGGCTCCGCGGCCAGAGATTCCACGGCGCCGGTCTGGGGGAAAGGACGGACGGCGTGCGCATCGATCTCTACGGATCGGACGGGGACTATGCCGCCAGCGGTATGGACGGTCTGGAGATTCATATTCACGGGAATGCCCAGGACCAGGTGGCCCAGATCGCGAACCGCGGAAAGCTCGTCATTTACGGGGATGTCGGACAGACATTCATGTACGGAGCCAAGGGCGGCGAGGTTTTTGTTCTGGGAAACGCCGCCGGGCGGCCTTTGATCAATGCCGTGGGGCGGCCCCGCGTCGTGATCAACGGAACCTCTCTGGACTTCCTCGCGGAGTCCTTCATGGCGGGCGACCCCCTTGCCGACGGCGGGTTCGTCATCCTCAACGGGATGGAATTCGACGGGCGGGGCCGGCTCATTCCCCAGCCGGTCCCCTATCCGGGGAGCAATCTTTTCTCGCTGGCCAGCGGCGGCGCCATATATATGCGGGATCCCCATCAACAGGTGGTCAAAGGCCAGCTGAACGGGGGCGTACTTTCCTCTTTGACCGAGGCGGACTGGAATCTGATCCGTCCTTACCTTGAAGAAAATGAAAGGCTATTCGGAATACGAGTGCAGGATCTGCTGACCGTTGGCGGCCAAAGCAGGCCGCCCCAGGAGGTGTACCGGAAAGTCAGCGCGGTGAAACTTTCGGTGCTGGCGGGCGGAGCGCCGGTTGAAGAGGACGATTATTGACTTGCATTGAGGAAGCTTGCAGGGAGGGATGTGTCATTTGGTTTACTTCGGCGGGTGCGCATCCGGTCCCCACAGAAAGAAAGTGTAGGAAATATCATGATAGTTGCTTCACCTAAATCCATAACCGAACTGAAGGATATCATATCGGCGCATAGGAAGGTTCTGTTCGTCGGTTGCGGAACCTGTGTGTCGGTGTGCCTCGCCGGCGGCGAGCGCGAAGTCGGTATCACGTCCTACGCGGTCCGAATGGCGCGCAAGCTGGACCGGAATCCTATCGAGATAAGCCAGATCACGATTGAAAGGCAGTGCGACAACGAGTTTCTGAAGGAGCTGGCGGAGCCGGTTTCCAAAGTCGAGGCCGTGGTGTCGTTCGCCTGCGGGGCCGGGGTGCAGGCGATCGCGGAACGGTTTCCCGAGAAGCCGGTTTATGCCGGGCTCAACACCCAGTTTCTCGGAGTTCTCGAGGAGCAGGCTGTCTGGAACGAAAAATGCCTGGGCTGCGGCGATTGCGTGCTGGCGCATTTCGGCGGCATCTGCCCGGTGACGCGCTGCGCGAAACGGTTGCTGAACGGGCCGTGCGGCGGATCGACCGAGGACCACTGCGAAGTGAATCCCGACCGGCCCTGCGCGTGGCAGCTGATTTACAAGCGTCTCAAGGCTATCGGCCAGCTGGACCGGCTTGAAGAAATCGTCATGCCCAAGGACTGGAGCACCGCGTGGTACGGTGGTGCGCGCAAAGTCGTCCGCAAGGAGCACCAGGTCTAGCCCGACTTTGACAACTGGAGAGGGATCCTGTAGGTCATTGAAAACATTTGAAGGGACCCTCAGTTGTCGGTCCGGTTGTCAAAGTCTGCTCAGCCCGCTATTCCGGGAAACTGCCTCCGACGGAACGTACCTTCACCCCTCCCTGCCGCTTCTTTTCAGGGCGTGAAGAGTGCGTGCCGCGCCCTACCTTATTTTTGCCGTCCAGGCGGCGATGATTCCAATCAGGCAAAGCGGGATCATCAGGTACCCAGCCGTCGGCCAGGCCGTGATCTCCAGGAGCTGCCCGAAAAGAGCCGGGCCGATATACATTCCCAGGTTCTGGCACAAGGCGGCGACGCCCATGCCGATCCCGATCGTTTCGGGTTTCTTCATAATCTCCGGAACGGCGGCGAGGATGACCGGAGCGATGGCGCCCACCATGATACCGGCTAAAATCATGACGCCCGGAATCATCCATCCCGTCACATTGAAGGGGAGCAGGAACAGAAACGTCAGGATCACGTACGGGATGAGGATGACCTTTTTGCGCGATCCGATGCGGTCCGATATGAAGCCTCCCAGCGGAGCGGCAAAGATGCTGAACATCATCAGCAGGCTTGTAATGAAGGACGCTCCGGCCATGGAATATCCGCGCACCGTTGCCAGGAAATCCGGATAGAAATTATTCCAGGCCATAACCGTAAGGTTGTACATGCCGAAGGCTATGGCGACCATCCAGAGGCTGTAGTTGGCCATGGCCTTTGTCAGGCTCGCGGGTTTGGCACCCGGGGAGGTTTGCGCGGGCGGCTCCTGGATTTCATCTCCCTTGGGCATCCGGAAAAATATTCCGAACAGTACGAAGGCGAAGGCCGCAATCGCCGCACCGGTCCACCATACGGCCTGCCAGCTGTATGCCTCGACCAGCATCGGGGCGAGGTTCAGGGCCACAATGGTTCCAACCCCCACGGAGCTGGCCCATAATCCCATCGGAAGGCCGCGTTTTTGAGCCGGAAACCATGCGGAAATCGCCGCCGGGGCCGCCACCATGACCAGCCCCATGCCGGTTCCTTCAACGAAGCGGCCGAAAAACAGAAGCAAAGCTCCGTCGGCCAGGGCGCCCAGCGCGGATCCGATCATGAGGGATCCCACGGAGATAAGAATGGTAATCTTAATTCCGATTTTCTGCAGGATGAATCCGGCCGGGAGCGCCAGAACAAATCCCATGATGGAAAATATGGATATCAGCTGTCCGGCGCTGCCGTAGTTCAGGCCGAATGTCTCTCTGAGCAGGGGCAATATCGGCGGGACCTTGGACAGGTTCAGGGGCGCTATCACGGTCGCCATATAGACCACAAACAGTATAAACCAGGCATAGGCGGGTATTTTCGGAGTTTCTTTCTCTAGTACTGATGTTTGCTGGCTCATTCGATTCTCCTTGCGCGAATTGCGGACAATAGGCGTATACGGACGGTCCCGAGCGGGTCCTTCATTTACGGTCCGTTCAGTCTCCTGATTCAATCATTTATACGCCAACGGCTGCACCCTTCATGGATGCGTAAAATCTCTCGGGGAAAATCCTTCAATAAGAAAATGAATACGGAGCTGATCATAATCCAAAGTCGGGGCCGTTTTGTAGAAAAATGTCGCGGCGCATCCGCCTGATGCAAAGAAATCCGCTTCCGCTTCGCGGATACTGCACGAAAAAGGCGCATCGAAGCAAACGATGAAGGACCCGCGGGTCGGAAATTCGGGTTTCTTTTCCCCTCCTGTAGTACAATCGAATCAGAGTTAAAAAAGAAATCCCGGGGCCGGCACTAGAATATTCATCGGCAGCCCTGCCCTTTGCAGGGTGCAGACAGGGGGGCGGTTTATGAAAAAAGCGACTATTTTCACCGGTGTTTTGCTCACCATCATTGTCTTTACCTGCGCCTGCGCTTCAAAAAAGAAAGCCGCCGGTTTGCCTTCCCCGATCCGCTACGATCGGGCCTACCTCGTTGATTTAATGGATCAATACCTGGCGGCCCTGGTGCGGCACGATCCCGCCGGCCTTCCGCTGGCAAAGAGAGTGAAGCTGGTGGAAAACACCGAAGTCACGCCCATAGGCAAGGGACTGTGGGAAAACGCGACCGGCCCCGGGACGACGGATTATAAGATCCATGTTGCCGATCCCGGCCAAGGACGGGTCGGCTATATGGGCCTCCTCGAGGAAAACGGCAAACCGATCCAGCTGGGAGTACGGCTTAAACTGGAAAACGGCGAGATTACAGAGATCGATCACATGATATGGCGGCAGATCGGCGACCCTATGCCGGCCGGTCTTATGAAGCCCCGTCCGGGCCTGATAGAACCCCTCCCGGAATCCGAAAAAACCTCCCGCGAAGCGATGGTGCAAGCCTCCCTCGCTTATTATGACGCGATCGAGCAGAGCGACGGAACCGTCGCGCCTTTTGCCGAGGAGTGCCGGCGGCATGAAGGCGGCATACCGTCCGCCAATAGCCAGGCCCCTCTTCCCAAGGATGCCGAGGCTATCGGATCCCTGGCCCGGTTCGGGCGGATGAAGTGCGGAGAACAGCTCAGCACCGGGGTTATGGCCTATATCACGGACATCAATCAGCGGCGTGTGGCGGCCGTGGACGAGGAAATGGGCCTGGTTATGATCTTCTCCATGTTCAACCACGACGGCGAACCGGATCCGCTGCCTGTTCGCAATGTGCCCGGGTATACCGAGCGTGCCAACGAGTGGGGGCAGTTCAGCGTAGGGGCGGCCCATATTTACAAGATCAGAAGCGGGAAAATCCACGAGATCGAAGCGATGGCATGCGTCGGCATACCGTACCAGGCATCCGACGGCTGGAGCTGTACGAGTAAATGCCTGGCCGATATCATGGACCGCTATCTGGCCGCCCTGGCGAAGAACGATCCCTCGGAAGCCCCGCTCGCTGACGATGCGATGCTCGTGGAGAATACCGAAAAAATCCCGATCGGCAAGGGATTGTGGAAAACGGCCACCGCCGGACCGACCGATTTCAAGATAATCGTGGCCGACCCCGAACAGGGAGAGGTCGCGTTTATGGGCGTGATTGAAGAAAATGAAAAGCCGACCATCGCCGCGATCCGGCTGAAGGTTGCGGATCATCAGGTCGAGAAGATGGACCATCTGGTGATTCACGTCGCGCAGGGAGAACCTCTCAATCCCAACATGTCGAAAGTGCGCCCGGCGCTGCTCGAAAGGCTGCCCAAGCTCGAGCGGGTCCCCAACGAGAGGATGCGCGCAATAGCCAATTCCTATTATGATGCGATCGTGCGGGGTAACGGGGATATCGCTCCCTTTGCCGACGAATGCCAGCGCAGGGAAAACGGCGGCATCTCGGCCAACGATAAGACCCAGACGCCCGAGGAGGCGGCCGAGGACGACTTCTCGGTGTTCCGCAAGATGAAGTGCGGAGAGCAGATAAGCACCGGAACCTTCGGCTACATCACCGACATCACCGACCGGCGCGTTTTTGCCGTGGACGAGGAAAAAGGCCTGGTGTTCGCCTTTTCCATATTCCGCCACAGCGGGGAGCCCAAGGTTATGAGAATTACCGGAGTGCCCGGCGTCACCGAGCGCCTCAACGAGTGGGGGCCGTTCGAGTTTCCGGCCGCCCACGTCCTTAAGATCCGCGGCGGGAAGATACACGAGATCGAGGCGATCGGGTATTTTTCGGAGGGAATGGGTTTGACGAGCGGCTGGGAATAAAGCCGCGGCTTTTCTTAAAATTTTTCGCCGGGATGCGGCTCTGAAGGCCGCATCCACTGAATCCGGTACGGGTATCCTTCCCTAACCGGACGCTATTGGGATGCCGTGATGATGAAGAACCGTATTTTGTCGTCAGGGATTTCAGGTTTCATCGTGCTGGCCATCGCAGCCGCCGGTGCAATCGGATTCCCGCACCAAAAAACTTTCCGAAGGGAAGTATCGATCGTCAATATCCCTTTCAGCGCCCTGGATAAGGACGGCCTGCCCGTGGGCGGCCTTCGCGCCGGGGATTTTCAGGTTTTTGAAAACGGCGAGCCGCAGGAGATCGAGTTTTTCAGCGAAACGGCAAAAAGCGAAGAGGTTATTTTAACGATCGCCCTGTTGATCGATACCAGCGGAAGCGTCAAGGACAAGCTCCGGCATGAAATCGAAACCGCGGCGGAATTTCTCAGGGAGATTCTGCGGCCGGAAAAGGATCTTGCCCTGATCATGCAGTTCGATTCCGAAGTCAACCTGGTTCAGGATTTCACGCAGAACCAGGCAGACCTTGTCGATGCCCTGAAGAGCCTCAGGGCGGGCGGGGATACCTGCCTCTACGATGCCGTCTATCTTGCCGCGGAGGAAAAACTGCGCACCGAGGCCGGACGGAAAGTGATGGTGGTGATAAGCGACGGGGAAGACACTTCCAGCCTGGTTTCCAGGGAGGAGGCGATTGAATCCGCCCAGAAAAGCGACGCTCTCATTTACGGAATAGGGGTTCGCGGCCGGCGCTCCCCGGGCGGATTCGGCGACCTGGAAAGATTCGCGGAGCAGACCGGCGGAGCCTTTTTTTCGCCGCAGGCCGAGTTCAAGGAAATCCAGGAGACCTTCCGCAGCATCGGCCGGGATCTCCGGGGGCAGTACAGCCTGGCCTACGTCCCTACGGACAAAAGGAAGGACGGCACCTTTCGGAAGATAGAAATACGGTGCCATAAGCGGGGGGTCCGGATCCGGGCCCGCAGGGGCTATTACGCCCCCGCCGGCAACCGGTGAGCTCCGGATTCCATCCCGGGGGTCATGATACTCCGCACCGGCGGTCCGGTGCGGACTTTCTTATTTCGGCTCGTCCAGACCCCACTGCTGGAAATACTGGCGGTAGAATGGAGGCTGCTGGAAGTCGCCTTTGAGCTCGCGGCCGAAGCTGCGGTATCCCATGCCCATCTTTTCGTAATGATACACCCCGTCCATCAACTGCGTCATTTTTCCGTTCGGGATGGTCAGCATCATTTCATCGTCCCTTGTGGCGCCTCTTTCGTATTCTCCGGGATCGGGCACGGTGACTTCGCATTCCCCCGTCAACAGGGACGGGACGACGGAATGCACGCAGGACCAGATGGGATCGAGAGTGGATGTGACGCGGTATCCGTTTTTCAGCATGAGCGCAAACAACATGTGGCGCAACTGCGTGGCATTGCAGTAAATCACCGTCAGGTCCGGCTCGTAGTTCGCTTTATGAAGCGGTCCCAGAACCATGCCGGCATACCTGCCGTAGGGCAGAAGCGGTATCTCGCTGGTGCGCTTCCGCGCCGCTTCCTTGTCCTGTACGAAGAAAGCGCTTCCGGATCCGTCCAGAAAGTCCTGGGGAGGCTCCACCAGCCCGTAGCCGATGATCGGTTCGAAGCACCAGTGGTCCTCGATAAACATGGCCAGCGTCCTGCCGCGCTGGCGCGCAAGCGCGAAAGCCTGGCAGGCGGCGTAGTGTTCGCCGAGATCCTTTTTGGGCCGGACGGCGCCCTGCGGGATCCCGCTTTCGTCCTTGAGCATTTTTATGGCGATCGGATAGGTCCTGAGAACCATCATGTTCAGAAGGTCCCGGCCGTAGGTGTTCATCGTTTCTATCGGTGTCAATTCTTTATCCTCGTTTTGAACGGCGCCGTGAGCCATACCGGCGAGGCCGGCCGATCCGGCCAAAGCGGCCGCCGCTCCGGCTACGAAATTTCTTCGAGTCACTCCTTCAGTTTCGGATTTCATAGAGCGCATACAATTACCCCCTTAACGGCTATTCTTGTTCACCCGGTTTCCCGGTTCAAGGAAAACTTCTCTACTATCGGATAAAGCGGAACTAAACGGATTTGACCGGCGGGGTTCGATATCGCTTCGCAAAGCCGGCGTCCGGCCGCAGCGCATCGTAGTGATTGTCGATCGGAACCGTGACGGACACGCGGCCCGCTTCCGGCAGCCTGATTTCAGGCCCTTTCATAAAAACCTCGCCCCGATCCCGTGCCGTTATTGGACTCTTACGGAAAATTATCTCCCCCAAGGAAGCAAGAGTAGCTTAAAATGCTTCTTCTGCAGGCAGGAAGGACCATTCCGGGATCTGCTGCACGCTGGTTAATTTATCGGAGAATAGACATGCATATCACCTTTTATGGCGCCGTCCGGGAAGTGACCGGTTCCATGCACCTGATTTCCGCGAATTCGGACAATATCCTTCTCGATTGCGGCATGTTCCAGGGCCGCAGGGAGGAATCGCTCCGGAAGAACAGGACCATGCCGGTCGATCCCGGAATCGTCACCAACCTGATCCTGTCCCACGCGCATATCGACCATTCGGGACGCATCCCTCTCCTGACAAAAAGCGGTTTTAACGGACGTATTTTTTGCACGAGGCCGACTGCGGATGCCTGCGGCTACCTTCTGCGGGATTCCGCCTACATTCAGGAGTCGGATGCCAACTACCTCAATTATAAAACCGTCCGGGGATCGCTGTCGGCCGAGAAGAAATCGCCCAAAGCGAAGAAAATAAGCCAGCGCGGTCTCAGGGAAATCAAGGCGTTGCTGAAGAAGGGCCGGCACGAACTGAATGTTTCCGCGATCAACGAATTGCTGCACAGGCAGCGGCTGGAAAGCGTGGAGCCGCTCTATACGATTGCCGACGCCGAAAAGGCGCTGCAGTACTTCGATTCCTACCCCTACCGCCACGCCGTTTCCGTCGGCAACGGCGCCACCTGCAAATTTTACGACGCGGGGCACATATTGGGTTCGGCTTTCAGCGTCATAAAAATTCAGGAAAACGGCCGCAGCCGCACGATTGTATTCACGGGGGATATAGGCCGGTTCCGCAAGCCCATTCTGAACGATCCCACGACTTTTTTCGACGATTCGGACCGCGATGTAGACCTCCTGGTAATGGAAAGCACCTACGGAGACCGCAACCACGAGCCTATCGGCGACATGAAGGGCAGGCTGAAAGAAGTGCTCCTTCAAACATTCAAGCGGGGCGGAAGCGTGATCATTCCCGCATTCGCCTTCGGGCGCACCCAGACCCTGCTCTATTTCCTGCACGAGCTGTACGACGAAGATGCGGCCTTAAACGTACCGATTTATGTCGACAGTCCGCTCGCGGTCAACATGACGCGGGTTTTCGGCGAACACCCGGAAGTCTACGATGAGGAGACGCACAGCACCTTTCTCGAGAAGGGGGAAAATCCTTTCCTTTTCGAACACATCCATTTCATCCAGTCGGTTGAGGAGTCCATGGCCGTCAACAGGGACAAAAACCCCCACATCGTCATTGCCGCCTCCGGTATGTGCGAAGCGGGACGCGTCCTGCACCACCTGCGCCATAAAATCCACGAACCGAGGAACACGATCCTGATTGTCGGGTATATGGCGGAGCATACTCTAGGACGCAGGATCGAAGAGCAGGGCCTCGCGTATGAGAATGCCGGAAGAATAGGCGAAGCTCCGCTCCTGCGTTTCCTGAACAAAACCTATCCGCTCAAGGCAAGGGTGGTGAAAATCGGCGGTTTCAGCGCCCACGCGGATAAAAACGAGATGCTGCGCTGGCTGAAAACCTCGAATCTGAATGTCAGGAAGATCGCCCTGGTGCACGGAGAAGAGGCGCAGAGCGTCGCTTTCGCCGAAGTGTTGAGCAAAGAGGATTTCAGCGTCATTGTGCCCCGGAAGGGCCAGTCCTGCCGCTTCGAATGAACGCCCTGCGGGTTCGAACCGGAAACGGCATCCCGGCTTGTGTGCGGCCAACTTGCCCTTGCTTTTGCGGGGGCTTTCCGCTAAAGAAGAAACCGGCGCGGACAGAAGGAGATATCCATGGCTAAAACCAAATGCGGCAGGAAGCAACTTTCACTGGCGACGCGGTCCGTGCATGCGGGCGAAAGCCGGAGACGGTTTGCGGATTCTCTGACCACCCCGATTATCCAGACCTCGACGTTCACCTTCAAGGACAGCAGGGAAATCGAGGATTTTACGCGCAAAGGCAAAGACCATTACGAGTACGGCCGTTACGGAAATCCGACCGTGACGGTAGCCGAAAAACGGCTGGCCGATCTCGAAGGATCCGAAGATTGCGTCGTCTTTTCCTCGGGGATGAGTGCGATTACGACTACGATCCTGTCCCTTGTGCAATCCGGAGACCACATTGTAATAACCGATGATTCCTACAAGAAGACCCTGGAGTTCTGCCGGTCCTACCTGAAGCAGTTCGCGATTGACTGTACCATCGTGTCCTTCGGGGATTATGAAGGGCTGGACAGGGCGATCCGCAGAAATACCCGGTTCGTTTTTTCGGAGTCTCCGACCAATCCCTACCTCAACATCTTCGATCTCAAAAAATTGAAAGCGGTCGCCGAAAGGCATAAGGTGCTGACCCTGATCGACAGCACGTTTGCCACTCCCTACAACCAGCGCCCGCTGGAATACGGAATCGACCTTGTTCTGCAGAGCTGCACGAAGTACCTGGCCGGACACAACGACATCCTGGCGGGTGCGGTAATGGGAAACAGGAGCCTGGTCGACCGCATCCGCAACCTGCACAAGTCGATGGGCGGAACCATCGACCCGCACTGCTGTTACCTGCTGCTCCGGGGGCTTAAAACTTTCCCGCTCAGGGTCGCCCGCCAGAATGAAACGGCTCTGGCCGTGGCCCGGTACCTGCAGTCGCATCCCAAGATCACGAGGGTGTACTACCCTTTCCTGGAAAGCCATCCTCATTACGCGGTGGCAACGGCGCAAATGCAGGGGGGGGGCGGCGTTGTTTCCTTCGAGACCAAGGGGGACCTGAATTCCGCCAGGAAGCTGATTGATTCCCTGCAGCTCTGTTTTGTCGGACCCAGCCTGGGAGGAGTGGAGACCCTGATTACACACCCCGCCATGGTCAGTTACTACGACTACACCCGAAAGGAACGGTACGCCCTGGGAATCAAGGATACCCTGTTCCGGCTGGCGCTGGGCATTGAGGATGCCGGGGACATCATCGACGACCTGGAACGCGGACTTTCCAAAATCTAGACCCGGAACTAATAGGAATCGAAATTTTCCTTGGAATCTTTGCGCATGACGTCGTGCTGGGAAAAATTTATGACCCAGGACGCGATGTTGCTCATTGTGAAAGGCAGGGGCAGGCGCGCCAGCATCGACCGATAGCCGTAAAACGAATTGTGAAGGGAGCGGACGTTTTTTTCCAGCGCCTCTGCGGAGTAATTCCTGGGTTTGATGTAACACCTGTCCCCGGGCCATCTGCCCAGGTCCTCGACATTGGTGATCCTGTCCTCCTCCAGCATGCGGTCGTAAAGGGGCGTTCCCTTGTCCGGAGTGAGTATGTTGAAGTAGGCCGCCGGAACCTTGTGTTTTTTCAGGAACTGCAGAGTCGCCGCAAACACGCCTTCCTTTTCGGTATCCCATCCGAATATGAAGTTCAGGGAGTAGCTTATGCCCCGCCTTCTCAATCCTTCCAGGATCTGCCGGTATTCGCCCGCCTTGTTGGCCTTCTTGTTCATGGAAAACAGAGTCGCGGCATCGATGCTTTCCATGCCGATATTCAGGTGCAGGAGACCGCTTCTCTTGGCAAGATCCATGAGCGCATCGTTTTTGCACAGATGGGCGGACCAGAGCGCCGACCAGCGTATGCGCAGAGGGATGAGAGCTTCCATCAGTTCCATGGTATGGGGCACGTCGCCCGCGAAATTGCTGTCTGCAAAAAGGATGTTTCTGGCGCCGATATGCCTGATTTCTTCAACAACGTCCCCGGCCGGGCGGTATCGATACGATTCGCCCAGGTAGAGCCTTTCGGAGCAGAATTCACACCTGAAGGGGCATCCCCTGGAAGTCTGGACCGAAAAAGTCTTAAAGAGACCGTAGGGTTTCAGGTCCATCAGGTCGTATCGGGGCATCCGGAGCCGCCGCAGGTCGCAGAGCTCGCCCGACCGGTAGATTTTCCGGAGCCTGCCGGCGGCGGCATCCTCCAGCATCCCGGGCCAAAGGTTGTCTCCTTCGCCCACGCACAGGGCATCGCAGTGCGCGGCGGCTTCATCGGTATGGAACGAGAGGTGGGGCCCGCCCATAAGGACCGGCACTCCACGCCGCCGGAAACGATCTGCAATTTCGTAGGCGCGTATGGAGTTCATCGTCCAGGTCGTGATCGCCGCGATGTCCATAGGGGCGTTGAAATCGATGTCCTCCAGCTGTTCGTCGATCAGGGTGATTTCCCAGCCTGAAGGAACGAGGGCGGCGAGATAGGGCAGCGTCAGGTTGACGACGCTGCGTTTCTTCGTCTTGTGCAGCGATCGATCCGAGGGGGAGCGGTAATGCGTCGGCTGGATTATGTATAGTCTCATCTTTAGCTCCAAACTTCAACGGCCGGATTCCAGCACTCACGGCTGTTTTATGTCTTCAGGCAAAAAAACATTCTTTCGGGTTAATTGCAAGTAAAAACTGACGGATATCGGGAGCCTCCTTGGGCCGGTAGTCGTGAACGCGGGGACTGAAGCCGGACGCTGATTTTGAACATTCCCGGTGTGGAAAATCAGCACTCCGGTGTCCGGATGTTCCAAAGCGGGGACTTTTCCCCAACCATGGTAATTTTCTGATATCCTTCTTTAATTCATAAGAAGTAAACACTTTACTGAAACTAAAGTGCGGGCTTTTTATCGCACCGATGTGTCTGGCATGCCTGTTGCTTTAGAGGAGTGTGCAATGCCTGTTTAAGCAGAAAATGTCAATGGAGCCGAAGACATGATGACCTTTAGCGTACTTGAGACGGAACATCAGCGCGGTGCCGTGGAGCAGGCTGTGCCGATCCACAGATATGCATGGCTGGAATACGAGGGGGGGGCCTGGTGTTTTTTGACCAACCTGTTCGCGGATCCGGAAAAATCGATGCGCAAGTGGACGGATGAAAAAAACGCGCTTCAGGAACTTGAAAATGAAGGCTGGATTGTTGTCTACCCTTACAACGAACAGATTCCGCCCTGCAGACAGTTGCGCGAACGGGCTTGCGGATACGGTTTGATGTGGATCGATCCGGCTATGGTTTCCTGAATTCCTTTCTCAGCTTTCGAACCGATCATCAGCCTTCCCCTCCATCGGTTTCAAGGGACAGCTCGAGTTGCAGGGCGAGCTCGCCCCAGAGCGTCCGCGTCTTGCGCCCCTGCGTGGCGTCGCCTTTCAACATAAACGTCTTGCCTCGAACTTTCGTGAAGGAAGCAAGGGCTTCCGGCGAGAGCGGGCGCTTGACCTGGCGGCGCGTGATGACACCGATACCCTCGACCGGCACCTTGCTGCCGAATGGCGCAACGCGCCGCATCTCTACCAGTTCGGAAGGCTCCAAGCCGGAGACGATGTCGCCGGGAAGCGTGTCGGCGGCCATTGACGCCCCCAACGGGCGTCATGCCTTGGCAGGCCACAGGTGGGTTGATATGGACTTAAGCCGGGCGGGAATGTAAAGTAGCGGTATCGGCCGTTGCAGGCTTTAAAAACGGCATCCCTTGATACTGAGGATGTTTCTCATGCCCGAAGGATCCGGTAAAAGACCTTCCGCCGGTACGACGCGAATGCGGAAAAAGCGTGCAAAGCCGGGTTCGAAAAAGCCCGGAGCACCCTCGTTCGGCATCCCGGAGGACGCTTGCGCTCGCCTGCCCGGGGAGTTCAGAGCGCGGGATCCGTTCGACAGGCAGGAAGAAATAGAACATGAAAACGCGGGGTTGCGCGAAAGCCCGGCGGATTTTCGAGCTGTTTTCGACGGCTATAAGCGCCTGCTGGATGCTTCCTCCGTAAGCCTGCTGGCCCTGGATCCGCAAGGAACGGTCCTGGAGTCGAACCTGTCGGCGGCGAAACTTCTGGGGATGGAGCCGTCCGATCTTTCCGGCATTCTGTTCGAAAAATTCCTGCACCCGGATGACGGCACCGCTTACAAAACCCATGTAAAGGAACTTTGGAATAAAGAGACTCCACAGAGCTGCGAGATCCGGCTTCTGGACGGGAACAACGCGACTGTTCCCGTGAGGCTGAACTGCGTCGTCTCCGATATCCCCGATTCAGGTCCGGTTCTGCTGGTTGCGATCACGGGCATCGCCGCACAGAGGGAGACCGAGTTGAAGCAGGACCTGGCTTCGGCCGTCCTCCAAATCTTAAACCGGAGCGGCGGGGATATGACCCGGCTGATCCGGGAGGTGCTTCACCTGATCCGGGAATCCATAGGCTTTGACGCCGTCGGACTGCGCCTGCGCCGGGGTGATGATTACCCCTACTACGAGCAGAACGGATTTTCGAAAGAATTCCTATGTGCGGAGAATTATATCTGCAGCCGGGGCGCCGACGGCGCCGTCGTCCGGGATTCGAACGGAAAGCCGGCCCTGGAATGCGCCTGCGGCCTGGTGCTCTCCGGTAGAACCGACCCTTCACAATCGTACTTCACCGAAGGCGGCAGCTTTTGGACCAACGACTCCTCGAAACTGGTTTCCCTGCCCGAGGGGACTGATCCCAGGACCCATCCCCGCAACCGGTGCATACACGACGGGTACAAATCCGTTGCTTTGATACCGGTGCACTCCGGCCGGGAAATCATCGGCCTTTTGCAGCTGAATGACCGCCGCAAAGACAGGCTGAATCGGGAACTGGTGCGTTTCTTCGAGGGGCTCGGAGACCAGATCGGAATGCGCCTTCAACGCAAGCAGGCCGAGGATGCGCTGCGCCAGAACCAGCAGGACCTGAACCGGGCCCAGGCCGTCGGGCAGATCGGAAGCTGGCGCCTCGATGTGGCGCAGAACGTGCTGACCTGGTCCGACGAGAACCACCGCATTTTCGGCATCCCAAAAGGAACGCCGATGACGTATGAGACGTTTCTGTCCACGGTGCACGAAGAGGATCACGATTACGTCGACAGAATGTGGAAGGCGGCCCTGCGGGGGGAAACCTACGACATCGAACATCGTATCCGCGCGGGGAACGATATCAAATGGGTCAGGGAAAAAGCGTACCTGGAGTTCGATGATGCAGGCAATCTGCTGGGAGGTTTCGGAATCACGCAGGACATCACGAGCCGCAAGCAGGCCGAGGAAGAGCTGAGAGTCCTCAATGAATCCCTGGAGCGGCGCGTGGCCGAGCGCTCCGTAATCGCGGAATACCGGGCGGAGCAGCTCCAGAAACTGACTCTGGAGCTGACGCTTGCGGAGCAGCGTGAAAGGCAGCGGCTGGCCATGGTTCTGCACGACGGACTCCAGCAGATTCTGGTTGGAGCCAAGATCCAGCTGGGATTCGTGCAAAAGAGCCGGGATATACGCCAGGCCGTTGAGCAGGTGACCGAGCTGATCGACGACGCCATAGAGACGTCCAGATCTCTTACGGCCGAACTCAGCCCGCCGATTCTGCTCCATGGAGACCTTGTCCTGGCGCTGCAATGGCTGGTTCGATGGAAGCACAGCAAATACGGGCTGGATACGCGGTTGATAGTAAGGAATAAGATCAAGCCCCCGGCCGATGAAATCACCCTGTTGCTTTTTCAGGCCCTGCGGGAGCTTCTGTTCAATGTCGTGAAGCATGCCGGGGTGAAAGAGGCCACCGTGACCATAGGCGAAGACAACGGAATGATCGAGGCCGTCGTTGAGGACAGAGGGCGGGGATTCGATCCGGCCGGCCTTCGAGCCGAGGGCGGCGGATCGGAAGGCATCGGCCTTTTCAGCATACGCGAGCGCCTTTCCTATTTCGGGGGATTCATGGAGATCCAAAGCGCTCCCGGCAAGGGAAGCCGTTTCAGGATGACTTTGCCGCGATCCGTCCTCCTGTCCCAATCGGGCTATCCGGGCAAGAAACCGCTGCGGGACGCCGACGGCGTTCCCGCTGCTGCGGCCTGTCTCCATCCCGTCGCCGAGAGGAAAAAGATACGCACGCTTCTTGCCGACGACCACATTGTGATGCGCCAGGGATTGTCCCGCCTGCTGCGCACGGAACCGGATATCGAAGTCGTCGGGGAGGCATCGGACGGGGAATCGGCCTTGAGCCTGGTCCGCGAACTGATGCCGGATGTCGTTCTCATGGACATCAATATGCCGGGAATGGGCGGCATAGAGGCGGCGCGCACCATCCATGAAGAATATCCCGATATCCGAATCCTGGGCCTTTCCATGTTTCAGGAGAGCGAACGGGCCGAAGCGATGCGAAAGGCGGGCGCGGTCGGCTACATTGTAAAAAGCGGTCCTTCGGAAGCCGTTATAGCCGCGATCCGGGCCTGCGCCGGATTCGGGCGCAGCCCCGGCGCCTGACGGGCGCGGCGTGTAATTTTTGCCGCCGCGTATCCCCCCCATCCCCATTCCGCTCCGGCCGGTGAACCCCCGGGCTTTTATAAGCTACAATGGTATTGTAAAATAACACTCCGGTTTCCGGGATCGATTACGGAGAAGGCATCGAGCATGTCCCTAAAACGCTTCAGGCGGCTTTCGCTATGTTTTCTGACAATCTTTTTATGGGCCTCCTCCGCTTTTCCGGCAAAGAAAGACGGGGAAATCCTGGTTTCGGCGGCTATCAGCCTGAAAGACGCTTTCGGGGAAATAAGCCGGCTATACCTGAAGCGGAGCGGGATCCGCGTGCGTCTGAACCTGAGCTCTTCCGGGCTGCTCCAAAGGCAGATTGAGGCGGGCGCCCCCGTGGACGTTTTTGCCAGCGCTGGCATGAAACAGATGGATGCCCTCGAAACCGGAAACTTCCTGTTGTCCGGAACAAGGGCCGTGTTCGCGGGCAACCGGCTCGTTCTTGTGTGCCCGACCGGAGCGAAGCTCGCGCCGCATTCGTTCGAGGAACTGGCGGGCTCCGGCATTTCGAGGCTGGCGATCGGAAATCCCAAGACGGTTCCTGCCGGGCAGTATGCAGAGCAGGCGCTAAAAAACATGGCGCTTTGGGATTTCCTGGAATCCCGGCTGGTTCCGGCCGAGACTGTAAGGCAGGCTCTGGACTATGTCGCCCGGGAGGAAGTCGATGCCGGCATCGTCTACGCTTCCGACGTTCCCGTGGCTCGCGGGAAAGCTTTCATCGCCGCAGAGGCGCCCCGGGGGGCCCACGACCCCATCCTTTATCCCATCGCCGTGATCAAAGGAACGGACGCGCCGCTTGAGGCAGGGGCATTTATCGACCTCGTGCTCGATGGTTCCGGGCAGGCGATCATGAAAAAATACGGCTTTCTTTCCGTTCGGGAACCATGATCTGGCACGCACTGAGACTTTCGCTCCTGGTAGGCTTCATCGCAACGATCCTGATCGGCCTTGTCGGGACCGCCTTCGGATACCTTCTGGCCAGGCGCAGTTTTCGCGGAAAGGATGTTCTCGACGCCTTTCTCACGCTGCCGATGATTCTTCCTCCGACGGTAACGGGCTATTACCTGATCCTTCTTCTCGGGCGCCGAGGCCTGTTGGGCGAACCCCTGTATGCGCTGACGGGATGGACCGTGACGTTCACCTGGGTCGGAGCGGTTGTCGCGGCAACCGTCGTCGCGCTGCCCCTGATGGTCAAATCGGCGCGCGCGGCTATTGAAAGCGTCAATGCGGAATACGAAATCGCCTCCAGGATTATGGGCCGAAGCGAGCGGGAAACTTTTATCCGCGTCACCCTGCCGCTTGCTGCAAGGGGATTGCTCGCGGGAATGGTTTTGAGCTTCGCCCGGGCGTTCGGAGAGTTCGGCGCCACCCTGATGCTCGCGGGCAACATCCCCGGCAGAACGCAGACCATGCCTCTTGCCATTTATGAAGCCGTGGCATCCGGGGAGGATGAACGCGCGATGTGGCTGGCCCTGATACTGACGTTCATCTCGATTACGGTTGTGTATCTGACCAGCCGCCTGTCCCGTCCCGGGAAAAGTGCCTGATTATGCCTCAATTCCGATATTGCCTTTGCTGGGGAAAAGCCTATTCCATTTGTTCTTAGAACCTTAACACGAGCGAATCCAACTTCGGCGAAGTTGGATTTATGACAGACAAACTGTTGAACCAAGAAGAGAACGGCATCTTTTCGATATTCAACTTCGGAATTGAGGTTATGCTTAAAGCGCGGATTAAAATGAAGCTGGGGCCCGATCGGGGCCATCCTTTTACCCTTGATGTCGACATCGAAGGCGGGAACGGGATAACGGTTCTTTTCGGAACTTCGGGGGCCGGTAAAACAAGCATCCTTCGAGCCGTCTCGGGAATTTATACGCCCGATGAGGGCAGGATTTCCCTGGGGAACAGGGTCTATTTCGATTCCTCCACCGGCGAACGCCTTCCCATACAGCAGCGCAGGATCGGGTATGTGTTTCAAAACCATCTTCTGTTCCCCCATTTTACGGCGGAGCAGAACGTTCTGTACGCCATCCGGGACCTTTCGCGCGCCCGGGCCCGCCAACGGGCCCGTGAACTGCTTTCCATGCTGGGAATCGGCAAAACAGCGCGGCAGTATCCCCGTGAACTCTCGGGAGGCGAGCAGCAGCGGGTCGCTCTCGCCCGTGCGCTGGCACAGGATCCCTCGATCATGCTTCTCGACGAACCGCTTTCCTCCGTGGATGCGGCGACCCGGTCGCGGCTGCTGGACGAGATTTGCGCAGCACAGAAAAGATCCGGAATCCCTTTCCTGTACGTAACCCACAACCACAGCGAAGCGGTGCGCCTGGGGGATGCCATGTTGGTCCTGGATCAGGGAAGGGTGGTGCAGACCGGGACGCCGCTTGAGATATTCAACTCCCCCCGTTCGGCGCCCGTTGCCAGAGTCGTCGGAACCGAAAATATTTTTATCGGCGAGATCGTGGAACACAGAATCGGCGACGGAACCTCCCTTGTCGATATCAATTCCTGCCGGGTGCAGATACCCTACAGCGAACAGCCCCTCGGCAGCCGCGTTTCGGTCGGCATCCGATCGGAGGATATCCTCGTATCCAGGGAATACCTGACGCAGACAAGCGCCCGCAATGTGCTGAAGGGAGTTATCCGACGGATCATCCTCGACGCCGACAAAGCGGAGCTTGTCGTTTCGAGCGGCGTCGATTTCAAGGTCAGCATCACGCCGGCGACCATCCGGATCCTTGATCTCGAGGTCGGAACCGAAATCTATATGCTGATCAAGGCGCGGGCGATCCATCAATTGGTATAAAGCCTTCGCAGGCCGCAGATCGCAGGCCAAAACCTGCCTTGACGTTCTGCGGTTGAATGGTGTACAAATTTAGAAAAAATTCCCGGTAACCCGCACGGCATTTTTTCTCAATGAAGGATCAGAATGATAAGGCCGCCGGCAAGGTTCCCCCAAGGGCTGCTGCAGGCATTTTTAATTTTGGCGCTACCGGAAGTGTTCAAACGGGCCAAACGGCGCCAACATGTGTCTGAAAAACCGGGACGATACCGCGGCCGGCACCGGAATCGGCCCGACATCTGCGCGGAGGTGCGGAAAAAATGACCGGCGATCAACTGGCGGTTTTTGTCATTCTTGCGGCAACCCTGGCGCTGTTTGTATGGGGGCGCTGGCGCTACGATCTGGTGGCCATGGCGGCCCTGCTGCTGGTCTTTCTCTCCGGACTGGCACGGGTGGATCAGTTGTTTACAGGATTCGGGCATCCGGCGGTCGTCACCGTGGCCGCCGTGCTGGTTATCAGCCGAGGCCTGCTCAATGCCGGCGTCATCGACACGCTGTCCCGCCAGCTTGCAAAGGTGGGCACCCGGCCCATGGCGCAGGTGGCGGCCCTGACAGCCATCGTTATTGTGAGTTCCGGCTTCATGAACAACGTCGGAGCGCTGGCGCTGCTGATGCCCGTGGCCATCTGGATGTCGCGCCGCAGCGGACGATCGCCGTCCCTGCTGCTCATGCCGCTTGCTTTCGGGTCCCTGGTGGG
>JAFGAO010000248.1 GCA_016933615.1 Acidobacteriota bacterium | reverse complement strand
GCCAATCCCTCAGAAAAGCATCCCCGGCCCGGACAGTGCGTACTTTTTCCGGATCGTCTCCATCCGTTTCCGGTTCACGCCCAAATCCGAGTACCCGGTCCTTGATGCGGAGCGGAAATCAATGACCTTTCTTTCATCATCCAAATAAAATTCCACATCATCGACAAACCGGAAAAGCCGGGAGGTGTACTCCATGAGTTCCATGATAGGCCCAAAATGCCGAAGGAGCCGGGACGCCGGCAGCCTTCAGCGGTGAAACAGCCCTTTACCGGCGAAGGGAGGCGAGCTTTTCCCGGGCGGCCAGGAACCGCTCCCTCGAGCGCGCGATGGAGGCGTGAGCCTCGTCGACATAGCCGTCCACCGAGCAGGACCAGACCCGGTTCAGATGCCGCTCCCCCGCGGCAAAGGGATTCATGACCGCCGCGTAGTCGGTAAGGCTGTAGGCATAGGCGATGCTTTCCCTGGCGTTGACGAAGCGCTCTATTTCATCGGGGAATTTTTCGTCGATCCATGCCCCAAGATCGTAAACATTCATCCCGCCTTTCCGGGATTCCAGCTCGTTGATGTTTTCCACGATCCTTTTCAGGCTTTCTTCCAGAACGGCCACGTTTTCGAGCAAACGGCCTGAATGCGTTTTCCGCTTATGCGCGTTCAACCGCAGAACGGCGACGCCGCTGATGCCGATGGCCATCCCCAGGAGGAAGCCGGGCCAATGCACCTCGACTTTGTCCAGCACCAGAAAGTACGCCCCCACGATAAAGCCCGCGCCGGTTAAAAAGAAGCCTGCGGTTCCCATGTATCTCTCCTTACATGCCCACGCCTTCGAAGACGTAGTGAAGCGCGAAACCCACGCCGATCAGCGCCTCCCCGACGATCAGACCGGCCGCGAAAGGCACGCCGACGTCCTCGCTGAACCGGTGCCCGAGTTTCCAGTCCGACGCGATCCGCAAAACCGTTCCGATGGTGTAGGTCAGGACGATGTTGAACGGCAGATAGAAACCGAGTCCGACCAGGATGCCCAGCCCCCCGATGCCGCTCGCGCTCAGGAGAGCCCCGATCCCTGCCCCGCCCATGTATTTGCCCAAAGGAATATCGCCGCCCAGAATACCCGTGATCATGCTGGCCAGCGCCTGGCCCTGCGGGGCAGGCAACCGCTCGCTGCCCAAACCGTAAGCTTTATGCAGGACGAAAATCAGGGCCATGATTACGATCGGCCCCAGCCATACGCCCAAAAACTGCCCGAATTGCTGCTGTTTCGGCGAGGCCCCGACGAGATAGCCGGTTTTCAGGTCCAGCATGAGATCCGTGGCCTGCGACATGGCCACGCACATGGCCGCGCCCACCATCACCGAGGCCACGACGGTCGCCCGGTCTCCGATGCCGCTGGCGATGAAAATCAGCAGGGTGACGCCGATCAGGGTCATGCCGCTGAGGGGAGACCAGTTCGTCCGGCCGATGCATTCGGACAGAATGACGCCCGCCACCCAGATCCAGACGGTTCCGAAGACCGCCATGACGGCCCCGCGCGCAATCCCCATCTGCTCGACCGACTGAATCGAGATGAGGACGAGGAGAACGAAGGCTCCGGCCACGGCCAGATACAGGAGTCTGATGGGCATTTCCTCCCTGGAAAGGGAGGATTGGCTTCGGGCCGCCCGCTGCATGCTGCGGATGGCGCTTACGATCAGGGGCAAAGCGAGAACGATCCCGGCCACCGCTCCTCCGACGATCATCCCGATTCCGACGGGCCGGAAGAGAGTGCTGCGGAGATACTCGGGCATGTCCGTACCCAGCGCGGCCAGCGCCTCGGGAGTCGGCAGCAGCCCCGAAGCCGACAACACCGGGGCCAGAACCCAGTAACAGGCATACCCCCCCACCACGAAGTAAACGCCCCCCTTCCCCGCCAGGAAGGCCGTCCCTACCGTCAGCAGGGAAACGTAGAGGGTAATGTTCATGTAGGACGGGGTCCCGAGAAGCGCACCCAGGTGCCAGTCTTCAAAGTGAAACGTGGAAACGACGAAATGCAGGATCCCGCTCAGGGCCGCGCCCGCCAGAAGGACCATGGCTTTTCGAATGCCCGCCCCGGGCGACTTCAGTATGGCCGCCACCGCAATCCCCCCGGGAAAAGCCAGACGATTGAAGTCGATCATCTGCTTGCGCAGGGGAATGATGAACGCGATGCCGAGAATGCCGCCCACGATGCAGCCGAAGACCATGAAGTACGGATTGAAATCGGACCCGTAGCCCAGGATGAAGATAGCGGGCACGGAGAACATCATTCCCGAGGAGGCCCCGTTGACGGCACTGGCGATAGTCTGATTGATGTTGTTCTCCACGATGCTGCTTCGCCGCATGAGGCCGCGGAGAATGGCGAAGCCCAGTATGGCGGCCAGCTCCGAACCTTCGATGGAGAACCCGAGAATGAGGCTCGCGTAGCCGATGGAGATGGCGATGACCACGCCGAGAAAATAACCCACTGCAACCGCGGGCCACGTCAGTTCCGGATAGGGCCCATGCCGAACCGGTCTTTTATCGCCCGCCCGCTGCTCCGCCACGCACGCACCTCCAGGAAAAAACGAAGATTCTTTTACCGGTTCGTGAAATCGACGGAATCCAGGACTTTTTCAAAGGCGCGCTCATACTCCCCGAAATAGCGCTCCGGCGCCACAAAAACGAAAACCATCAGACCCTTCGGGCGCATCACGGTCACAATCCAGTCGATTTCCCGGCCGCCAGCCGGAGATTCATTTTCATAGATCCGCGAAAGGCCCGTCTTGCCGTCGACGCGGAGACGGCCCTGGTCCCGGATCAGGCGCATGGCGGGATTGGACTGCCGGAGGGATTCCATCAATCGATCGGTCGCATCATTCAAATCGGTTTCGGCGCCGGCGGGTATTTCAACCAGGCTGACCGAAACGCCGTAGGCAATGACGGAATCATCGCCGTTGCGGAAAATCCCTCCCTCCGGGGTCAGCGTGAATTCCATTTCGTGACCGAACACTTTCCAGTTTTCGGGATACCGAAGCTTTAAATACTCGCTGTAAAAACTCCGCAACTTCGTCGACGGGACAGGCGGGCGCGCCTCCTGTTGCCGTGACTGGGGGCTGCGCTCCCCGGAAGAGGTTTGCGCCTGCCCCTGCTTTGGAGCGGGGGGAAGAGAATCCAGCAGCCTCTTGATGTCCCGGAACTCCCTGGTGTCGTTGACCCTCTGCCTGGAATAGGATCCGATCCTGGCGATTTCGGCCCTGACGTGATCGATCCGGTTGTCGGGATTGGGGTGGCTGCTGAAAAAATCGGTTCCGCGGCTTCCCGTGTTCAGTTTTTCGAAAAAACTGGCCATATAGAGAGGATCGTAGTTGGCGTCGAACAGTATCTGCGTGCCGATCAGGTCGGCCTGGCGCTCGGCGTCCCTGGAATACTTCAACAGCACGGAATTCACCGCAAAACTGGCGCCCAGCTGCGCGAGATAGGCCCCCATCGAGTCGCCGCCCAGAACCCCTCCCAGAATGGCGAGCGGCGCCTGGTAAACCTGCGCCTTGCTGGCCTGGTTGGTCCCGTGCCTGAGGGCGACATGCCCGATTTCATGCCCTATCACGCCGGCCAATTCCGCCTCGTTATCGGCGGCTTCGATAAGCCCCCGGTGGATGTAGAGAAATCCCCCGGGCAGGGCGAACGCATTGATGCTCGAATCGTTGACGCACCTGAACTGATAGGGATATTTATCTCCCGGGGCGTATGCCGCGAGTCTTTTCCCAAGCCGGTTCAGGTAATCGTCCACCCGGGAGTTGTTCAGCATCGGGAGCTGCTTTTCGGCGTCCTGGGCGACATTGCGGCCCAGCTCGACATCCTGTTGAGGGGAGAACAGGTTGAAACCCGGTTTCAGTACCGTGCGCTGCCCGTAAACAAAGGGCAGCGACATCAGGATTCCCATACCGACGAAAACCGCCCGTGAAGCCAATCGCTTGCCGAATCTTGCGTGGATGGCCATAATGTCCCCCTTCTTTCGGTTTATCCGCGGCGTCTGAAATCATCCAACAGCAGAAAGCAATCGATTCAAGCAATGACGGGCGAACACAAGGTTCGCCCCTACATCCGGTTTATCCGCGGCGTCTCCGGATAATGTATCCGACTTTTAGCCGCAACTCCAGATCCGTCTTGGATTTTTAAATCCGGATTGGAGAATCCTTTGATTCTTCAACCTCGCACGGTTACAATGGCCGGCGGAAGAGCGCAGCGGACCGCAACTCATAAGCGGAAACATGCGGATGCCCGGGCGTCCCTTCGCATAAATATGGCAAAAAAAAACGAAAAGAGGCTTAAAGTACTGGTCACCGGGGGTGCCGGCTACATAGGATCCCATACGGTTATCGCGCTGCAGCAGCAAGGCTTCGAGGTTGCCGTCATCGACAACCTGTCCAATTCCCACGCGGGCGTGATCGACAGAATCGGCGAAATTACCGGCGAAAGACCGGAGTTTCACGAGTTCGACCTCGTCGACCGCCGCAGGACGGCTTCGTTTTTTGCGGCGAACGCCGGCCTGGCGGGCGTCATCCACTTCGCCGCCCACAAGGCGGTCGGCGAGTCGATGAAAGACCCCTTGATGTATTACCGCAACAACCTGATATCGCTGATGAATATCCTGGAGGGGATGCGCCGGCGCAATGTCGCCAATCTGGTCTTCTCTTCGTCCTGCACCGTTTACGGCCAGCCGGACGAACTGCCGGTCAAGGAAACCTCCCCGATCAAGGAAGCCGTGTCCGCCTACGGCAATACCAAGCAGATGTCGGAGGACATCCTCCGTTTCTCGGTCCACGCCTACGGGATCCGGGCCATCGCCCTGAGATACTTCAATCCGGTCGGCGCCCACGAATCGGCCCTGATCGGCGAGCTTCCGCGGGGAGTCCCCAACAACCTCACGCCTTTTATCACCCAGACCGCCATCGGGAAACGCGAGTGTTTGAGCGTTTTCGGATCCGATTACAACACCCCGGACGGCACCCCGATCCGGGATTACATCCACGTCGTCGACCTCGCCCGGGCCCACGTTACAGCCGTAGAGCGCATGATCGGAAAGAAGGCAAAATCGGACTATGAGATCTTCAATCTCGGGACCGGGAAAGGGTACAGCGTGCTCGAGGTTATCCGTTCGTTCGAAAAGGTGTCGGGACGAAAGCTGAATTACCGCATTGTGGGCCGCCGCAGCGGCGATATCGAACAGTTGTGGGCGGATACCTCCTACGCCCGCAGGGAACTCGGCTGGAAGGCCGAAAGGGATCTCGACGCCATGATGCTATCCGCCTGGAAATGGGAACAGGCGCTGGCCCAAAGCAAAGAATAATCCGGAACAACTACCGATTCAGATCGGGGAGCCGGAAGGAAATTATCCGCTCGGAGCCGTTGCGGTCGACTTTCATGATCACGCTGGATCCGGAGTGGAGCGATTTCAGGTAGGCAAAGAATTCCGCGGCGTCCGAAAAAGGCTTTTCGTCAACCGACACGATGACATCCCCGTTTCTGATTCCGGCCATCCCCGCAGGGGTTTGCTGCGCGAGGCCGTAAACCAGAAGCCCCGACCGCCTCCGGATCTGCAGCGCGTCGGCGAACGTCGGCGTCAGCACCACCGCATTGAAGCCGATTGCGTGCACCCGTGGAGGCTGCTGGCCCGGCTGCGTCAGGAAAATATCGGCAAATTCCGAATTCAGCGTATTCCGGATATTCTGCAGCAGGAAATCTATCGGGTCCCCGAGCTTCCGCGCCTGAATCCTGGCGCTCAGAACCATGGGCTTGCCCTGTCTCAAGACCTTGATCGGCACATCGGATCCGACGGGCGTTTCCTGCACCATATCAACAAACCGGGTGGCATTCAGGACGTCCCGGCCGCCGTATTGGAGCACGACATCGGAAACGGCGAGCCCGGCTTTCTGCGCGGGACTGCCGGCCGTGACGCTTTTGATAATGACGCCGGAAACCGCGCCGCTGCGATAATCATCCGGAAGAATCCCCAGATAGCCGGTCCGGATGTCCCCTTCCATATGAACGATTTTTTCCGCCGACGCGAGCATCTCGGAAACGGGATGGAGGACGTTCCACGCGCCTTCGTCCCTTTCGATGAATCCGAGCACCCGCCGGTCCTCGGTGAATACCGGGTGCCGCTCTTCGAGCAACGGCCGGTTCATCCGTATTTTCCAGGCGCTCTGTCCCTGTGCATCCCGGTTCAATTCAGCCGACAGAATGCGGGCTTGCTGGTAGCGGATCCCGGCCGGGCCTTTAACCGGGGCGAAAACGACAGTCCCGTCCCTGACACTACAGTCGAGGCAGACGGACGTTTCGTGGAGCGTTTCACCGGGAATCCGGATTACGGCGGCGCCGTTTCCGCGGTCGATGCCGATCAGCTTCCCTTTAAAGCTTCGTCCTTTCGACGTGACGATCTCATACCGCGTATCGTGGCCCGGTATAAAGTATTTGCCGACCCCCAGAAAAGCCATGACCTCGTCCCGACGGTCCGGAACGATACCGGTCGCGCTGAAATTCTGGACGAAGACGGGATTGTATTCGTCCAGAAGCCGTCTCCTGAACTCCAGGAAATCGCCCGCACTGTGGATTTCAAACGCCACATTCACCCGGACCAGGGCATCGTCCAATTCATCTGCAGGCGACTGGGTATAACCGGCAGGGGGGGCGCCGATAAAGGCTGTAAGGATTGCGCATACAGTCAGGAAGCCGGAAATACGGATCGAAAGAATTGGAATCATGCGTGCCATAACCGGTTCAATGACTGACGTTTCTGATGAAGTACTCTTCCGGAGGCGGAGTGATCTGCATATGGAACCTGTCCGGCAGGGGAATAATCAACGGAAGATTGTCCGGACCTATCGCCCGGTATTCCCTGTATTCGGGCTCATGGGCGCGGGTTCCGGGAAGCGGTTCTTTTCGAGAAGCGGCGCCGGCAGACCCCTCCGTCGCGAGAATGATTGTTTCTTCGGGGGCCGCCGTGTCCGCGCCTGCGGGTATCCGGTTCTCCCCGGTCCCTGCCGCTCCGGGCCTTTCGACGGAACCGGCCGCGGTCCGGGCCGGGGATGGG
>JAFGAO010000247.1 GCA_016933615.1 Acidobacteriota bacterium | reverse complement strand
TCCACGACCCGCCGCGCACCAGCTTTCTATTTTCTTCGCCTTTAGTTTTCCATGTGCTTCCATCTTCCGGCGCGTTTTCGTAATTGTCATGCCAGTCGTCAGCGCACCATTCCCACACGTTGCCGTGCATGTCGTACAGTCCCAAGGCGTTCGGTTTCAACTGCCCGACCGGATGGGTTTTGTCGCCTGAATTTTGATTGTACCAGGCATAATCTTTCAACTGTTCAACTTCATTGCCAAAGCAGAACAGCCCTTCGGACCCGGCGCGGCAGGCGTATTCCCATTCCGCTTCTGAGGGCAGGCGAAACCCCACCCCGCCCCTCCCCGAAGGGGAGGGAGACTCCCCTCTCCTTTGGAGAGGGGCCGGGGGTGAGGTTCTGTTTAATTTCTGGAGAAATTTCTGACAATCATCCCACGACACATTTTCCACCGGATGCTCGCGCCACTGCTCCCCGACTTTTTTTTCAGCAAAATAGGACGGATTCTTGCCCATCACCTCCAGCCATTGCCCCTGCGTGACCGGATACTTCCCCATCCAGAAGCCCTGTTGAATCTGGACTTCATGGCGCGGCAGTTCGCGTGTATAATACTTCTCATAATCTTCTTTGCCCACGGTTTTGAGTAAATATTCCTTATCAATCTCAGACTGTCCCATCAGAAAACGCCCCGGCGGAATCCACACAAATTCCATGCCGGTCGTCGGTTCGGCCCATTCCCCGGGGCGGGGTGTTTCCCGTGTTTCGCGCTCAAGGATTTCTACCCGCGTCTCGTCCGGGGCAATGCGCCCGATGGCCGGCAGCTCCTGCCCCAACACCTGTCGTGTTTGCACGAGCCGTTCGCGCGGCAGAGCGGAGGGATTCACAAACACCTGGGTCACGTCGCGGGCATACTCCACTAATTCGGGGTACTGGTCCAATTCCGGCGCAAGCTCTTGCACCAGGCGCGCCAGGCGCAGCAATTCGGCGCGGTTCACGCAGGCGCTGAGATCCGGCGCGGCGGCCTCGGCCGGCAGCGCGCTCTGGCGCAAAGCTGCCACAATTTCCCCGACCGCTTCGGCGCGTTTTTCGTGCAGATAGGCCATGGCCGCCCATTGCTGCGCTTCTAATTCCTGGCGGCTCACGGCCGGATGGCGGGCGAGC
>JAFGAO010000246.1 GCA_016933615.1 Acidobacteriota bacterium | reverse complement strand
TGCGCCGGATTCCGGAACGGCTTTCAAGCCTTGTTCTGATGACGGTTCCGGCGGCCCTGATCGCGCTGGTTTCCCTGCCGGTCCTGTACCCATGGACGGATCCTCTAGTTCTGATGAATCCGATTGTCGCGGGCAAGCGGTCCTGGCTGAATATCCCCTTCTTTTCAGTTCGGGTCGTGATCTGCCTGGCCCTGTGGATCCTGGCGTACCGGATTTTCGTCGGCGGCTCGATCCGGCAGGACAGCACTGCAGATCCGGGGTATAACCTGCGGATGCGCCGGTTCGCGCCCCTGTTTATGGTCCTGTTCGGCATTACCCTGACGGTCGTCGCCTTCGACTGGATCTCGAGCCTGGATCCGGTCTGGTACAGCGATATCTTCGGCGTTTACCTTTTCGCGGGTACGTTTCTGGCGGGCCTGGCGGCGACGACGCTCGCGGTGCTCTACCTCAGGATGCGCGGCCGGCTTCCGGAAATACGGCCCGATCACCTGTACAACCTGGGAGGCTTTCTTTTCGCCTTCATCGTGTTCTGGTCCTATATCGGTTTCGCGCAATACCTTTTGATGTGGTACGCCAATCTGCCGGAGGAAGTCCTGTGGTACCGGATCCGGCTGTCGGGAGCCTGGGGCGGCGTCGTGTTGGCCATGGCGCTGCTTCATTTCCTTGTTCCCTTTTTTATTCTCATGGCGCGCGGGGCGAAGAGCGATCCCAGGTTTCTTGCAGGCGCCTCCGCCCTGGTGCTCTTCTCCCATTTGCTGGATCTGTACTGGATGGTTTTCCCCTCCCTCGGAGAGGGGGTCTTCATAGGCTGGCAGGAATTGTCGTTCGGCTTGCTGGCTGTTTCGGCCGCCCTTCTCTGGATACGAAAAGCCTTCCGGCGCGGTGAGGATATGCCGGTCGGGGATCCCATGCTCCGCGACGGCCTGGAATTCCGCTTATGATAGAGAAATACGTGGATGCAAAAGAGCTGAAGCAGCTGCTCTCCACGCTTGTGGCGATTGTGGGATGCCTGATTATCGCGGCCCTGTTCGGCATTCTGGTGGTGCCCGGGTTGCGGAATGCCAACAAGCCCGGGACCCCCGCGGCGGTTCCGGCCGTTCTGGGCCGGACGGGCTGGCTGGACCCGGCGGAATTTCCGGTGCGGAGGGGAAGGTTGATTCCGGCGGTGGATCCCGCAACCCTTATCGATCCTTCCGAAGAGCTGGTTCAAGCCGGTAAAAATTTTTATGAAACCAACTGCCTGACCTGCCACGGGACAGAAGGACGCGGGGACGGAGCGGCGGCGGCAACCATAAACCCCAAGCCCCGCGATTTCAAAGCCCCCGACGGGTGGCGCAACGGCCGGGAAATGCCCGCCATCTATAAAACCTTGAGCGAAGGGATCGCGGGTACGTCCATGGGTTCCTACGATTATCTGAACAAGAAAGACCGCATGGCGCTGGTGCATTATGTCCAGTCGCTGGGCGGCTACGCCGGCACGGAGGGTAGCCCGGAATCCATGCAGGCCTTGTCCGCGGAACTGGCGGCGCCCGGAGAAAAGACGAACAACAGAATACCCGTGAGCATGGCGATGGCGAAGCTCGAGAGCGAATACGCGCCGCCCCGATGGATGACGCCGCTTCAGGGGGAAAGCCGGGGAGCGGAATTGCTGCAGAGGGCGGTGACGGACAAAGAAAGAGCCGCCCGGGTACTCGGCGCGTCGGAACTATGGCGCGCGGGTCCGGAAGCGCTTGCCGGGAGCATACTGCCCGGAGTGCCGGCCAACGGATTTTCCGCCGGCCTGACGGCCTGGAGCCGTTCCGAATGGCGGGCTTTGTACGACGAACTCGTGAGTCGGATCGATGCGGAATAGAGGAGGCTATATGAAGGCGCGGATGCTGATTGAGGCGATCGTTGTCGCGGTGCTTGCTGTCGCCGCCGGTTATGCCCAGGCACAATCGGGATCCGAGGTCGACGTGCAGGAGAAGCTGGGAGAAACCGTTGCGCTGGATGTTCCCCTCACGGACGAAAACGGCAACGAAATTGCGCTCCGCTCCCTGGTCGACAAGCCGACAATACTGATATTCAACTATTTCCGCTGCCCCGGCATCTGCCCCATCCTGTTCAGCAGCATGGTGAACGCCGTAAACAGGATGGATCTCGAGCCCGGCGAGGACTACCGACTGGTTGCCGTCAGCTTCGATCCCGCCGATACGCCCGAAATGGCCCGCCAGAAAAAGGCCAACTACCTGAACATGATGCGGCGTCCCTTTCCGCCCGACGCCTGGCGTTTTCTCACGGGAAGCGCTGCCGACACCAGGGCCGTGGCGGACTCCGCCGGATTCCGCTTTCGCAGGCAGAGTGAAGACATGTTCATGCATCCGGGGGTTATTATGGTGCTGACGCCGGACGGGATCCTGAGCCGCTATATATACGGCACCAGCTATCTGCCGGCGGAGGTTATGATGGCAATACAGGAGGCCCGGGCGGGACAGGTTCGCCCCACGATATCGAAGGTATTGTCCTTTTGCTACAGCTACGATCCCGAAGGCCGGCGCTACGTGTTCCGCGTCACCCGGTTTTTCGGAGCTTTGATTTTGGCGCTGGCCGTTCTGTTCACGGTCTTCATTCTTTTCAGAAAAAAGACAAAACAGGCGCAGCCGTGATCCGGTAAAGTTCGATGGGCGCCGGGTGAAGGCATCCGAGGTTGTTCTATGAGCTACTTGGAAGAGGGGAAAAGAAAGGGGATTGCAGGCTGGATCCTTTCGACGGACCACAAGAGAGTCGGGATCCTGTATCTCGCATCCATGCTTTCTCTTTTCTTCGTCGCGGTCGTCTTCGGCGTTTTGATGCGGATCGAGCAGATGGCGCTCGATCCCCCGATATTTCCCGCGCAGATGTACAATGCTCTTTTCACGCTGCACGGCGTGATCATGATCTTCATGTTCGTTCTGCCCGGGCTCTCCGCCATTTTCGGCAATTTCTTCCTGCCGATCATGATCGGGGCCAGAGACGTGGCGTTCCCCCGTCTCAACCTCATGTCCTGGTATTTCTTCATCGCGGGCGCGCTGATCGTCCTGTCTTCTTTATTCACCGGGAGCGGACCGCCGGATACGGGGTGGACGTTCTACGCTCCTTTCAGCCTGAGAAGCGGCACGAACATCACTCTCGGCGTTTTCGGGGCGTTCGTTTTGGGGTTTTCGTCCATTTTGACCGGTCTGAATTTCATAACCACAATCCACAGGATGCGGGCCCCGGGCATGGGGTGGCACCGCATGCCGCTCTTTATATGGTCCCTTTACGGGACGTCCTGGGTGCAGGTTCTGGCGACCCCGATCATCGGCATCACCTTCCTGCTGGTTATCGCCGAAAGGTTTTTCGGAATCGGAGTCTTCGATCCCGCCAAAGGCGGGGACCCTCTGCTGTACCAGCATCTTTTCTGGACCTACTCCCATCCGGCGGTCTATATCATGATCCTGCCCGCGATGGGCGCGATTACGGAAATCATCCCCACATTCGCCCGGCGCACCGTTTTCGGTTACAAGGCGATCGCCTACTCCTCCCTCGCGATCGCTTTCCTGGGATCTCTCGTCTGGGGGCACCACATGTTTACCAGCGGCATGTCCGAAGTGGCCAATTACGCCTTCTCGCTGCTGACGTTTCTTGTCGCCGTCCCGAGCGCGATCAAGGTTTTCAACTGGACCGCCACGCTGTACAAAGGCGCCGTCAGGGTCGACCCGCCCATGCTGTACGCCCTGACCTTCATCTTTCTTTTCAGCATCGGGGGGCTTACCGGGTTGATGCAGGGCGCCCTCGCCGTTAATGCCCAGGTCCACGATACCTATTTTATAGTGGGACATTTTCATTACGTGATGTTCGGCGGCACCGGGATCGGATTCTTCGCCGCTCTGCTGTACTGGTTTCCGAAGATGTTCGGAAAAATGTACAGCGCCAATGCGGCCGTTGCCGCCTGGGTTCCCATTTTCATAGGTTTCAACATGCTTTATTTCAGCATGCTGATCCTGGGCTACATGGGAATGCCGAGGCGGTATTACACCCATCTGCCGCAGTACCATTCGCTGCACATGGTCGCCACCATCGGCAGTTTCATCATGGTGGCCGGCGTGATCCTTTTCTTCGGCAACCTGATTGCCGCGCTCTACAGGGGGAAGAAGGCGGCGGACAATCCGTGGGGAGGCGTGACGCTGGAGTGGAAGGTCTCTTCGCCTCCTCCGCTGGAAAATTTCGACCGGACCCCCGTCATTGTCGAGCGCCCTTACATCTTCAACCCGGGGACTACGCGATGAACGGCTCCATTTCGGAATCTCCCGCCACGGGGACGGGGAACCACAAGGATTACGAAGGGGCGAAGCTGGGGATGTGGCTCTTCCTGTTCACGGAAATCCTTTTTTTCGGGGGGCTGTTCATACTTTATTCCTCCTACAGGTCGGTGTACCCGGCCGATTCCACGAGTCGGGACGGCACCTGAACGCGGGAATCGGCATCGCCAATACTGGGATCCTGCTTACCAGCAGCCTCACGATGGCTCTTTCCGTAACCGCGGTCCGCAAAGGCAGCCGGAGGCTATCGATAGGGTGCCTTGGCCTCACGATCCTTCTGGGCGCGGTTTTTCTTGTAAACAAGTACATAGAATGGAGCGCGGAAATCCAAAAGGGCTGGTATCCGAATTCACCGGAGCTGCTGCAGATGTCAAACGGGACCCAGCTTTTTTTCGGCCTTTATTACAGCATGACGGGGCTGCACGGCCTGCATGTTCTGGCCGGGATCGTTCTTTTGTCCGTAATGCTGGTATTGCTGATCCGGAAGAAAATTTCCGGCGAGGATTTCAACCGGCTGGAAAATTCGGGGCTCTACTGGCACCTTGTGGACGTGATCTGGATTTTCCTCCTGCCGCTTTTCTATCTGGCGGTCTAGCGAAGGCGCAAGCGCATGGAAGCGACAAAAAATCACACCCATAGTATTCCCTATCGCACATACGTAATCGTATGGCTGGTTCTGCTTGCGCTGACCGCGATCCTTGTCCTTGCAAGCGCAGTCTCCCGGTCCCTCGCGGTGTGGGCCATGCTTTTTCTGACTCCCGTAAAAGCCGGGCTGGTATTCTTTTTTTTCATGCATTTGAAATATGAAAAGACTTTTTTAAAGGCGCTGGTTTTCATGACGCTGGGTCTGCTGGTTATGGTTATTGCCTTGTTTTTCCTGGATATTTCCTACAGGTGACGCTATGCCGATTATCCCCCAAGCTTCGAGCGCCGCCGGCAGGGTCGACTCGGTTTTTCTCTTCATTCTGGTGCTTTGCGCCGCCGTTCTCGTCTTTATCACGGCGGCCCTGATTTATTTTGTAATCCGTTACAACCGGAAAAGGCATTCGAAAGGGGAGGATATCGAAGGGAACACCTGGCTGGAAATATTCTGGACCGCGGCTACGACCGTTCTTTTCCTGGTCATGTTCTATTACGGGTGGACCAATTTCAGTTATATGCGCGAGGCGCCCAGGGACGCCATGCAGATTCAGGTCACCGGGCGCCAGTGGACCTGGTCGTTCATGTACCCGAACGGGAAGCAGACCGCGGATCTTTACCTTGCATTGGACAGGCCCGTAAAGCTGGAACTGCGCTCGGCCGACGTCATCCACGGGTTCTTTGTGCCGGCCTTTCGGATCAAGCAGGATGTCGTCCCCGGGAAAGCGAATTATACCTGGTTCACCCCGACGCAGCTCGGATCCTTCGATATTGCATGCACCGTGATCTGCGGCGTCAGCCACGCGGATATGCTCTCCAAGGCCGTGGTGGTTCCCGTCGGGGAATTCGAAAAATGGTATTTCGGCGATGACGACACGCCCCTGCCCGGGCAGGCCGTGTCTTCGGAACCGGTTCGGGGATCGGCCGACGGCGGCGCGTATGAAATCCTGCAGGACAGATTCTGCACGACCTGCCATTCCATCGACGGCACGCCCATGGTGGGCCCCACCTTCAGGGGCATGTACGGGCGGAAACAGGCTGTCACGGATTCGGACGGGAAGGAGCGCAATGTGGATGTGGATGAGGATTATCTTGTGCGGGCCATCCAGGATCCCATGGCGGAAATCATGAAGGGCTATCCTCCGGCCATGCCGAAGAACCCATTGTCGGATGAGGAACTCGGGCTGGTTGTGGAATACATCAAATCGCTTAAATGATTATTAATGAATAAGGGCTCCAAAATTCACTTGGAGCCCTTTGTTCGCAGCAGGTTGTATAGGCGGGAACGATTCCCGTCGGGAATCGCCTGTTTATGAAGGTTGTTTGCTTGCGCTCCTTAGCAGCCCGCTTCCCGTTAAATCCGGCCTTTTGATGCGGGCTTAAAAAGTAGTGGGGTTCCCCTCGTGCCGGTCCCCCCCTATTGATACCGTACACTCGGGGAAAAGCCCCACATTCGTTGGGCGGCTCTGGTTGCCGTATTCGCCGCCCGATCCCTTTAAATAATTCAAAGACCCGTTTTCCCGGTCGCAATGAATCGCATTTTTTTATCACATCTTATCATTGCTTCTTTGTACATATTCGGATCACGGCGTTTCTAATGCAATTCGCGGAAGTACTCATTTCAAGGTGGGTAGAAATACTCAAACTATTCCCCGTTCAGGTTTCCACTTTTCGTGTTTGCGGCCCTGCTGTGTTAATCTCCCGTATTGCCGGAGGGCGTCGCCCTGCCCGGTGTTTTCGGGAAAAGGCAAACGGGAGTCGGGGGAAAGGCGTGCACGGGAAAATACGAATTCTCATATTGCCGGCGGCTGTTTTATCAGTCGCCCTTTGCTCATTCGCGCAGCAGCTGCCCGACGAGACCGTCATTGTGACGGCGCATGCATCTCCCGTGCCGTTTGAGAACCTGTCCAGGGCGGTTCGGGTTTTCGACCGGAAAGACATCGGGAACCTGCCGGTCCGGACCGTGGCGGACATCCTGGAACACGTTGCCTCCGCGGATATCCAGTCGCGCTCCCCCTTCGGGATGCAGTCGGACATCTCCATCCGGGGATCGGCCTACTCCCAGGTGCTCGTGCTCGTCGACGGGGTTCGGATCAACGATTCGCAGACGGGCCACCACAACTCGGATTTTCCCGTTCCGCTTCACGATGTGGAACGTATAGAAGTTCTTCTGGGGAGCGGCTCGTCGATATACGGGGCCGATGCGTTCGGCGGAACGGTCAACATAATAACGAAACATCCCGACCGCCGGTGTAACGGCGCGGTTTCATGGGGCCGGCACGGTCTGGTGGACGGATACTTTTCCGCAAACTTTGAAAAAGGGGTCTACAGGCAGTCGGTCAGCGTCTCCGGGAGCCGTTCTTCCGGATTCCGGTACGCCAGGGACTTCAATACCGTTACGGTCGGCTCCCGGATCACCGTCCGGGACCATTCCGCCTTTTACGTCTCCTACGTCGACAAGGAGTTCGGCGCCGCCGGCTTCTACGGTCCGGTTCCTTCAAGGGAATGGACAAACCAGGCATTCATTTCCGCGGAACACGCTTTCGAAGGGCGCTCCGGCAACAGGACCTCGGTCAAGGGATATTACCGCAGCCACGGAGACAGGTTTCTCTACGATATCGAAAGGCCGGCGCTTTTTGAAAGCCGTCAGCGGACGCACAGCTCCGGAATTCAGGTGAAGACCGGATACACATTGGGCGGCTCGGGATCCCTGGCCCTGGGCGGGGAACTGGGCGGGGACTGGATCCGATCGAGCAATCTGGGAGATCATTCCTATTCGAAAACGGGTCTTTTCGGTGAATTCCAGTGGACGCCCCGCGAATCGGTTTCCGTGTATCCGGGTCTGCGGCTCGATTACTACTCGAATTTCGGTTCGGCCGTCAGCCCTTCGTTGAGTGCAGGCTGGTGGGTGCTGCCCCGATTGCGGCTGAGATCCTCCGCTGGACACGCGTTCCGCATCCCGACGTTTACGGAACTCTATTACCGGGATCCCAACCATGAAGCCAGCCCCGGCTTGAGGCCGGAGAGCGCCTGGTCGGCCGACATGGGCGCGGAATGCATACCGGCGGACGGCTGGATGGGATCCTTGACGTTTTTTGTACGGAGAGAGAGGGATGTTATCGACTGGGTCCGTTCCTCGGATTCGGAAAGGTGGAGAACCGCGAATATACGCAAACTTGTTAAGAAAGGCTTCGAACTGGGCCTGGAGCGCTCCTTCGGTTCGGGAGCAAGTCTGGCGGCGCAATACAGCTACATCCTGGTCGACGCCGGATCCATCGATTGGGAATCGAAGTATGTGCTGGATTTCGCCCGGCACTCCTTTTTACAGACCGCCTCGTTTGCGCTTCCGTTCGATCTGCAGGCGAAGCAGACGATCCGCTATCGAAGGCGTTCGGACGGCCGCAGCTACTGGCTCTGGGACGCGCGCCTTGAAAAAGGCTTCTATAAGTTAACTGCCGCCGTCGATTTCACGAATCTGCTGGATGTCGATTACCAGGAGGTCCGCGGCGTGGACATGCCCGGGCGGTGGTTTGCCGTCAGTCTGCGGACAAGATAGGTCGAAGGCCGAACCTTCATATGTTTTTTATGGCTTTATAATGAGAACCGCACGTTCACCGCGAGCTTCTTTTTCCTTTCCTCATAGGTTTTGCGGTCAAAATTGTGTTTCAGGTTAAACTCCACGAACTTGAGATAATCATCCATTGAGAGGATCGGCCTAGGCGGTGGGGGTTCATGAATGGGCGGGAGTTCCAAATCTTCCATGGTTAACCTGCTTTTTCCAATATCTTTCCGTATAATTCCAAGGTCCCGTATTTCAGGCACAACTCCCTGAATTCTGCATCATCGGATTTCAATCCGTTCTGGCGAATCAGTTCTACGATGTCGGGCAAATCCCGGGTTTCACGCAGGGCCGGATTATGTTTTATCGAATGCAGCTTGAGGGCGATGAGATGCATAAGGGACGGAACGATGAATTCGCAATCTGCGATCTTGCAATTACTTCCTGCACTCATGATTTGACCGAGCGTTTTCCTGTCCACGAACATGAAATCAACGTCCATGAGCGACCCCGGGGTCGCAGGTTTCATCTGGGCGAAAACATTCTGCTTCAAGGCCGTTATAAAGCCTTTTTTCTCCATTAGAGCGCGTATCCGTGGAAATCCCTCCTCGTCGATCATGAAGTCGGCGTCCGCCGTCTGTCGTGAGACCCCGTAATAGTTGACCGCGAAACCGCCGATCAATACGGGAATCGCGCCGGCCTGCTTGAAAACATCGGACATAACCTGGAATACGTTCAAGGGATCCACAGTGCAATATATAGCTATTTCACGACCTTTTTTCAAACACTAACCGGCGGGAGCCGGTCCGAGCGTAAAATTGTTTTCCGGGGAAATCTGAACTTGCATCAGAGGCCATCAGGCTTGTCAGGCCTTCACGCTTGAGCGCGCCGACAGCAACCACTTCATGTCGATGGCATAATCCTTCAATGTCGGATGGATCGCTGCTGTTGAATAGTCGTTAAATAGGTTCTATTGTAAGACCTGTTAAATGGGATGATTGAGGGTGTTTTCATAAATACGAAGTTTTCCGAAGATGTGATCACGATTGGTGATCTTAAAGTCAATCCCGGCCGTGTCTTGAATCAAGTTTCCGCTACCCGTCGCCTGATACTGATTACCATACGAGGGCGTGGTGTTGCCGTCGTCCAGTCTGTCGCCGACTACGAAAAGTCGGAAGAAGAGCGGGCTTTCATGCGCACCGTTGTTGAAGGATTGGCGGATCTGGAGGAAAAACGGGAAATTTCCCTCCAGGAAGCCAAAGCGCGTCTCGGTTTGGAGTAATCCCGTGCCTCGAAAAATCCCTGTCAGCTTTGCCGAATCGGCCGTGCGGGGTCTTAAAGAATTGCAGGTGTGGTACGTGGAGCAATGTGCACCGGAGGCCGGCCAGCGGCTTGCGGCAGAAATATTCCAGCGGATTGAATTGCTTCCTGGTAATCCGGATATGGGCCGAATTGTTCCGCAATTCAAGCAGCCATTCTTGCGGGAGCTGGTTCATCCACCCTTATCGGACACGTTTGGCCGTGAAGGTCTCGCCTCCCTGGCCGGCCACGTCGCGCGACAGTTTCATTTCGTCGCCCGACACCGTCCCCGTGTATGTAATAGCCAGGGGCATGCCGTTGTAGTCCAGATTCTCGGTAAAGGAGATTTTGTCGCCGTCTATTTTCCCGTCGACAATTTCCGATTCCATATCCGCCCCCGCGATGTTTGCGGATGCTTTCCCGGTGAAACCTGTGCCGTCGACGGTAAATTCATACGTGTATTTCTGTAAGCCTACCTGGGAATCGAATTCCGCGGTCCATTTGCCGGAAATATCCGCTGCATAAATGCAGACCAGACCGCATACAATCAATGCCGCCAGGACCACGCTCGCGCGAAGTTTCATATCCATCCTCCGTGATGAGATATTGATGCTGGTTTTGCCTGGACAGAGTATAGTACAGATGCGAAAGAACCGTTAATTTTAAAAATGCCGAACGCGGGAGCCTTATTTGTGAAGTTTTTATATTTCATACCCGCGCCTATTTCCTTTCTTCGACTTTTCCATGGGAATCTATGTCTTTCGCTCCCGGCATGAAAGGTCCGGACAATCCCTGTACCTTCGCGCCGTTCCCTGGTCTATAATACTGCGGATCCGGCTATGAATGAAAAATCAGATCCTGCATCCGCGCCCAGGCGTAAAGGCTTACGATCCCGACACTACATCCTTATATTTATTGTGGTCCTTACCCTGGGGCTGGCCGCGACCCAGATATTTTTAAATCAGACCCACGTGGCAAGCCCCCGCTTCATCCCGATGACATTTTTTCTTTATACCGCAACGACTCTGGTCGTAGTGGCGCTGCTGATCCTGGCGGCCATCCTGGGGCGGAACCTGGTAAAACTCTATTTCGAGAGAAAAAGCGGACAGGCGGGGAGCGGATTCAAGACCAAAATGGTCCGCATTTTCATAGTCCTTTCCCTGTTGCCTGCCGTATTGCTGTTTCTTCTGGCTTACGGGCTGATCAGCTCCCAGATCGAACAGTGGTTTCAAGCCCCGCTGGCCGAGATCATGGAGCACAGCCGCCTTCTGGCCGAGAGATACTACCAGGAAGCGGAGCAGCGCGGAAAATATTTTGCCGCCGGTATCGCGGGATACGTCCAGGCCACCGACGGGCTCCGTGGAAACCGGCGGTCGGAAATGGGGCTGAAGCTCCTCGAGTTCCGCCGGCAGTACGATATCGACAACGTGCAGATTTTCAACCGGGACCTCGATCTTGTCGCGGAAACGGGGAATTCGGTCGCGGGCGAAGCACACCGGGATTCCGTAATGAAGCTTGTCGGGCTCGCCCTGGAGGGGCAGTCGGGATTCCATGTCGCGCGCCTCTATCCGAGGGACCCCTTTACCGAGATTTCCTGGGCAGCGGCTTCGATTCGGGAAGAGCGGGGCGGCGTCATCGGTGTTGTTCTGACGGAGACCGTGAATGCTCAAAGCGCCGGATTCCGAGCCGGGGAGGTCCGGCGGGCGTATGAGAAATATGAGCAGCTGCAGCAGGAAAGGAACGCGCTGCGTTACAACACGCTCCTTATTCTTTTTCTTTCAACGCTCCTGATCGTTTTTGCTTTTTCCTGGTTTGCACTCTACCTGGCAAAAAGAATCACCGGCCCGATCCAGGCCCTGGCGGAAGGCGCCGAGGCCGTTGCGGCCGGAAATCTGGAATATCGCGTCCGGAGCCGGGCTTTCGATGAACTTGCCGGCCTCATTGCATCCTTCAACCAGATGACGGGCGATCTCGAAGAAAAGGAAAAGCGCATTGAAGCGGCGCAGCAGAGCCTGCGCCGGACGAATATCGAACTGGACGACCGTCGCCGCTACATCGAGACCATTCTGCAGACCATTGCGACCGGGGTCTTGGCCCTGGACCGGGACTATCGTATCCGGACAATCAACCGCGCCGCCATGCGGATGCTCGAAGTGCCGGAAGGATCCGGGGAAGGTTTCCTGGAAGAAGTGATTCCGTCTCAGGCCCATGAAATCATCCGCGAACTGCTGGAGAAATCCGAAGTGCCGAGAAAAGTGGTCAGGAACATTCATCTGAACCTTTCAGGAAAAAGCCTGCAACTGGCCGCGATTGTCACGCCCTTGGCCGACAGTGAAGGACAGGGCACCGGGTGGGTTGTCGTGCTCGACGACATGACGGAGCTGCTCAGGATGGAAAAGCTTATCGCCTGGCGCGAGGTGGCGCGCCGGCTGGCGCACGAAATAAAGAATCCGTTGACGCCGATCCAGCTTTCGGCGGAACGCATTTTACGGCGCTATAAACAGATGGGGCCTCCGCCGGAGAATAATCCCGAGGCATGGGATGAGGCGTTCTCCAAATTCGACGGGCTCCTGGAGGAATGCACCCGCACCATTATCCAGGAAGCCGGTTCTCTGAAAGACCTGGTGGACGAATTTTCCCGTTTCGCCCGCCTGCCCGAGGTGCGCCTCGAGGAGGCGGATGTGCATTCTGTTCTCGACAACGCTCTGGGTCTTTACGGAGGGCGTATCCGGGATGTGGATGTGCGCAAATATTACGATCCCGGGATTCCGCGGCTCCAACTGGACCCCGTACAGATGAAGCGCGTATTCATCAATCTTTTCGACAACGCCCTGGAGGCGATGGCGGGGAATGCCGGCGCTAAAATCCTGGAGATTCGAACCTGCCTGGATGCAGAAAAGAATTCCGCCTGCATCGAGATCGGCGACACCGGGCAGGGATTCCCGGAAGAATACCAGGGCAGCCTTTTCCTGCCTTATTTTTCGGCCCGGAAGGGGGGGACCGGACTCGGGTTGGCGATCGTGCGCCAGATTGTGTCCGACCATAGGGGGAAAGTCCGCGCGGAAAAGAACAAACCCGCCGGGACGAAGATCATCATTGATTTGCCCTTGGCTTCAGCCTGAATCCGGACCACAATAGGCCTCTATGACGCGTGCTTCCGTTCTGATAGTCGACGATGAAAAAGGCGTGCGGACCTCGGTTCAGGGGATACTCGAGGATGCGGGATTTGAGTCCCGCGCCGTATCCAGCGGCGAGGAAGCCCTCGAAGTCCTTTCCAAAGATAAATTTCCCGTTGTACTGCTCGATATCTGGCTGCCCGGAATGGACGGTCTCGAGACGCTGGCGAAAATACGGCAATCGGCCCCCGAAATAATAGTCATCATGATCTCGGGGCATGGATCGATCGAGACCGCCGTCCGCTCCACCAAGCTGGGCGCGTTCGATTTCGTGGAGAAGCCACTTTCGCTTGAAAAGACCCTTCTGGTTGTCAGAAACGCATTCCATCAATATCGGCTGGAGGAAGAAAACCGGAACCTCAGGAAACAGATCGAGCGGGAACACGTGATGATCGGGAACTCCGTTCCCATGCAGGCGCTGCGCCAGCAGATCGCGTTCGCGGCCCCGACCAACGGCCGCGTGCTCATCTGCGGGGAAAACGGCACCGGGAAGGAACTGGCGGCCCGCCTGCTTCATTTTCACAGCCTGCGCAAGGAAGGACCCTTTGTGGAAATGAACTGCGCCGCCATTCCCGAGGAGCTGATCGAGAGCGAGCTGTTCGGCCATTTAAAGGGATCCTTCACCGGGGCTTCCGAGGACAAGGAAGGGAAATTCGTTCAGGCCGACGGCGGGACCCTTTTCCTGGATGAAGTGGGCGACATGAGCCCCCGGACGCAGGCCAAAGTGCTCCGCGTCCTGGAGGAGCAGAGATTCACTCCCGTCGGCGGGAATGCCTCCGTCACAGTCGATGTCCGGGTCATAGCGTCGACCAATAAGGACCTGGAGCGGGAAATTGAAATGGGCAATTTCCGGGAGGATCTTTATTACAGGCTCAATGTGCTTCCCTTCCAGCTGCCGCCTTTGAGGGAGCGCCGGGAGGATATCGCCACGCTGGCAAAATTCTTCCTCGGGGAATATGCGCATAAATACGGGCGGAAGGCTCCGGGTTTGACGCGAAAAGCCGTGGAAGTCCTGGAATCCTATCCCTGGCCGGGAAATGTGCGGGAGTTGAGGAACATTGCGGAAAGATTGATCATCATGACGCCGCAGAAACGCATCGATATTTACGATCTGCCCGAGTCCCTGCTGACCCGCACGCTGGTTGCGCATTTGGGAACCAAAGACGCGGCTTCACTGCAGGATGCAAAAGAAAACTTCGAAAGGGAATACGTTCAGAAAAAACTGATAGAACATAAAGGGAGCATCAGCCTCACGGCACAGTCTCTGGGAATGGAACGCAGCAACCTGTACCGCAAATTGAGGCAGCTGGGAATTCCCTATTCCGGAAAGGAAAACGGGGACGAATAAAAACGGGGACTGGTCCGCGGATCCCGACTGAAGTGCAGCTTCCCGGAAAACAGTTGGAACGGAATCAAATGGAAAAAGTGGCGATGTTTCGTACCGAATTGTATTGAATGGCAAGATCCCTGAAATTCACGCGGTCGATGACCCGGGATGTCGCTTCATGAACGTCTTTCCATATATTCCTGAAAACGCAGGTGTACATTTCGTCGCATCCGGTATAGTCCTGTTTGACGCACGAGATCGGCTCCGTGGGGCCTTCTATCAGCCGGATGATTTCCCCGACGGTAATTTTCTCCGGCGCCCTGGCAAGCAGGTATCCTCCGTTGCTGCCCCTGCGGCTCTCAATAATGCCGTATGCCTTCAATCCCGAAAAAATCTGCTCAAGGAACTTGACCGGAGCATCGATGCGCCTGGCGGTGTCGTGAATACTGACAGGTTCCCTGCCCTCATAGCATAAGGCCAGGTCCAACACGGCCTTCAGCGCATAATCGCTCTTATAAGTGATTTTCATGAGCCCGATACCCTATCATTCAGACAGAATAAGTATAGCATCCTCGATCGGATTATGGATTCTGAATAAATCCTGTAGGGGCGAACCTTGTGTTCGCCCTTGTGTTCGCCCTTCTTTCCTTGAATCCGGCAATATTACTGATCGAGAGCTCGGAATCCAATACGCTGTCGCTTGTCGGCGAACCTTGTGTTCGCCCTTACTGGCGATAAGCGAGGTTTCAGGGAAAAGGAAAAAGGGCGAACACAAGG
>JAFGAO010000245.1 GCA_016933615.1 Acidobacteriota bacterium | reverse complement strand
TTGGAATAGGCGCCCGGAGTCGTGAAGTTTTCGAATTTCAGCGCGGTGAGGGTGCCGTCCTTTTTGACTCCCGCTTTCAGCGTCATCCTGGCTTCGGAGCGGTTGCCGACGCAGAGCATGGTTTCTTCCCGGGACAGCATCAGTTTCACGGGGCGGTCGCAGCGGCGGGCGAGCAGTGCGGCAATGACGGTGTATTTGCCCAGCTCCAGCTTCGATCCGAAGGCGCCGCCCACATAACGGCAGATCACGCGGACGTTGTTGTAGGGCAGTTTCATTATTCGGGCGAAGTCCAGCATGCACGCGGCATACACGCCCTGGGTGGAGTCCCATATCGTGATTTTGTCCCCGTCCCATTTTACGACCGATCCATGCGCCTCGATCGGTGTGTGCATTTGAACGGGGGTGCGGAAAGTTTCTTCCAGTACGATATCCGCTTCCGCGAAGCCCTTTTCGACATCCCCGCGATTGGACGGCATGCCTCTGCCTGTCGAATTCCCGCCGGCAAACAGCTTGGGCGCATCCGGTTCCAGGGCTTTCTGGGGATCGATAACGAAGGGCAGGACCTCGTATTCCACCTTGACGGCTTTCAGGGCATCCCACGCCTGGTATGGAGTTTGCGCGGCCACGGCGGCCACTTCCTCCCCTTCATACCGGCAGTGCGGGTCGAAAAGTTTGCTTTGGGATCCCCCCATGCCGCCGCCGTACCAGGGGAGGTCGGTCCCCGGGGATTCGCCCGTGAGGACTCCGACGACGCCGGGCATTTTTTCGGCGGCGCCGGTGTCGACGCTTTTCACAATCGCGTGGGCGTGCGGGCAGCGCAGGATGGCGGCGTATACCATATTGGGCAGCTGGACGTCGTAGGTGTATTGGGCCTTTCCCGATACCCGTTCGAATGCGTCCGTGCGGGGAAGCGGTTTGCCGACGATGTCCGTTTTACCCCAGACCGGCATTTCCCCATCGGGGGGCGGGGTGGGTTCAAACCCTCTGCTCAATGCTTCTGCCTGTTCTTCGTAGAATGCCATCATGCCCCTCCCTCTTTTTTAAGGCGGGATGCTTTTTCCGCTGCGTTGAAAATGTTTTTATAGGCGCCGCAGCGGCAAAGATTGCCGCTCACGCCGGCGCGGATCCGTCCGATATCGGGGGTCGGGCTGCGGCGAAGCAGGCCTTCGACCGCCATGATCTGTCCCGGAGTGCAGAACCCGCACTGGAAGCCGTCCTCTTCCAGGAAGGCCTGCTGGACGGGGCCGAGTTTGTCGCCCTGCATCAGGCCCTCGATGGTGGTGATTTCACGCCCTTCGGCTTCCACGGCCAGCATTATGCAGGAATAATGGGGTCTGCCGTCGATGAGTACGGTGCACGCGCCGCATTCGCCGCGCTCGCAACCGATTTTGGTTCCGGTCAATCCCAGGACCTCGCGCAGGACGTAGGCCAGCGACCATCGCGGCTCCACCAGGACCTTCCTTTTGGAACCGTTTATGCTCAGCTCGACAGTGGCGGTCTCGCCGGTGGCTTCGATTTCCTGTGCCCGCGCGGGTTCGCCCTCTTTGAGGGACACGGCCACGACGGCTCCTGCGCCCACCGAACTCAGGAAACCGCGGCGGCTCAAGCCCGGTTTTAATTCCGAATTTTTGTTTTTTGGGTCCTCTGGCATAGAATTCCTCCATCTGAGTGCCGCCGTGCGCTAAAAGCCGTTGCAGGCCGGGGGGGGGGGAGCACGGTGAGGTGCAATTCTAACACAGGAATAGGATTTTATGAATCCAATCCTCTTAATTCGTGTTATCTCTTGATTAAGCAATAATTTGGCGTGGCCCGACTCCAAAGAAAAAACTGGCCGGGATGCTACATTAGGAGTAAGATGTTCGGGTTATTCCGATTCATTTAAAAGCGGGGGAATATAAATGGCACGTGTTCATAATTTCAGTGCGGGGCCGTCTGCGATGCCGTTGGCGGTTCTCGAAAAAGCGCAGTCGGAAATGCTGGATCTGGCCGGATCCGGCATGTCGGTCATGGAGCTGTCGCACCGGTCCAGGGAGTTCCAGGCAATCATCGACGGAGCGGAATCCGGCATCCGGCGCCTGCTGGGCGTATCGGAGGATTACGCGGTCCTCTTTTTACAGGGAGGCGCCAGCCTCCAGTTCGCCATGATTCCCCTGAATCTGCGGCGGCCCGGGAAAAGCGCGGATTACGTCGACACAGGCAGCTGGGCTTCGAAGGCCGTCAAGGAGGCGAAACTGACCGGAGCCGCGAAAGTCCTCTGGAGCGGGAAAGCGGACAACTACTCCCGGATTCCCAGGGCGGAAGAGCTGAAATGTTCCCCCGATGCCGAATACCTCCACATATGCTCCAACGAGACGATCGGAGGCATCCGCTGGACGCGGTTTCCGGAGACCAAAATTCCTTTAATTGCGGACATGTCCAGCGAAATTTTTTCGAGGCCCGTGGACGTGAACAAATTCGGCCTCATCTACGCCGGCGCCCAGAAAAATTTGGGCCCCTCGGGGCTGGCCGTCGTCATCATTCGAAAGGATCTCATGGGGCGCATTTCCGGAAGCTTGCCGGTATTCCTGCGCTACAGCACGCACGCGGAAAGCGGCAGCCTTTACAACACCCCGAACACATGGGCCATCTACATGGTGAAGCTGGTCTGCGAATGGGTGGAATCCGGAGGCGGCGTTGCAGCCTTCGAGAAAAAGAGCGCAGAAAAGGCGGCCCTGCTATACAACCTGATCGATGAGAGCGAATTCTGGCGCTCCCCGGTCGAGAAGGAAAGCCGTTCGGTCATGAACGTGGTGTGGCGGCTCTCCAGGGAAGACCTGGAGGACGGGTTCATAAAACAGGCGAAAGAGGCCGGCTTCATCGGGCTGAAAGGCCACCGGTCCGTGGGAGGCATTCGCGCCAGCATCTACAACGCCGTGACGCTCGAATCCGTCGAAGCACTGGTTGCCTTCATGAAGGATTTCGAGCGGAAGAACGGTTAGGCGACTCAAAAAAAAACTAGACGAAAAGACGCCAGGGCGCAAAGACGCAAAGAAAAAAATAAAATATCTCTGGAAGGTTGTTTGTGCTCTCTAAATCGGATGCGAGAAGAAGCTGATACTTCAACTCGCTTGCCGAGCCTCCGGCAATATCACAAAACCTTGCCAATTCGGTATCGCCGCTTCGTCCGCATCCTTCTGCAATATTGGATGGAATCGAAACGCCTGCTCTTCGAATCTGTGCCTTCAGCCCATAGGACTCGTTACAGGGGAAAGAGGCTGTGATCCAACGGGGACTTATCTGCGTTTTCTCGGTACTGGAACCATGCCGGACATTTTCTTTCAGGTTTGAAAAAGGGCGACCGTTCATACAATCCGCCAGAAGGAAATGCCTGTTTATTTACTTCTATCCACCAGCACACAGGATTGGCAGGGCTCCACTCGTTCTCCGGCCCCGTGAAGGCCTGTTTCCCGCGTCCCATCCCTCCCAGTCGTGTCTTCCGTCCTGATCTTGTGTCAATTCCCTTGCTTCCCTTGCCAAAATTCCTGCCTTGGTCTTGCCATTCAGGATAGAAATGCTTATAAATCGCAAATTAACCATTCCTCCCCCTTCCGGATTAAGCTTTCGTTCTATAAATATTTCTTTATCTGGGAAAAATATTCGGATAAAATGCACTTATTATGCAAATTAAAAAAAGACTGCTTGAGATTGATTTGCCGCAGGGAAAATCGGCTTTTTTGTGGGGACCGAGGAAAGTCGGCAAAACTTTCTGGGTTTCGCACACTCAAGCCGGCGCTGAAATCATCGATTTGCTGAAAACCGATACTCTGGCGGACTATCTTTCGCGACCGTCATTATTGAGGGAGCGTTATCAAAGCCATCGAGGGAAAATCATCATTGATGAAATCCAAAAAGCTCCCGCCCTTTTGGATGAAGTGCATTGGCTTATTGAAAACCGCAGGCTTTCTTTCATTCTCACCGGATCCAGCGCACGCAAACTGCGCCGTGGACATGCCAACCTGCTTGGCGGCAGAGCCTGGAGAAGAACAATGACGCCTCTTGCTTATCCGGAAATCGGTAATTTTGATTTGGAAAGGGTTATGATCTCCGGATTGCTCCCCCCCCATCTTCTTTCTCCCGACCCTATTGAAGATTTGCGGTCGTATATCGCCGATTATTTAAAAGAAGAAATTGTTGCCGAATCCCTTACGCAAAATATTCCGGCATTCAGGGAATTCCTCCATGTGGCGGCGTTAACTTCCAGCGAGCTTTTGAACTATGTGAATGTCGGGAGTGAAACAGGCGTATCGCATAAAGTTGTGAGAACCTATTTTGATATTCTTGAGGATACGTATCTTGGCTTTAGAATCCAGCCCTGGAAAAAATCCGCAACCCGTCGGATGATCTCCACGGAAAAATTCTACCTATTCGACGTAGGCGTAGCGAATTATCTGGCCAAGCGCAAGCCTCAGATAGGGGGCAGCGAATTCGGCAAATCTTTTGAGCATTATATTTTAATGGAGTTGAAAGCTTATCAGGCCTATCGCAATCCCGATATGCCGATTGCTTTTTGGCGAACATCCACCGGACGCGAAGTCGACTTCATTCTTGGTGATAAAGATTTGGCTCTAGAAATTAAAGGATCGGCTCGCGTTCATGAAGGAGACACCCGTTCTTTTAATGCTCTCCTGGAGGATGGGCCCGTCCGAAACGCTTGTATTGTTGCGCTCGAAAAGCAGCCCCGCAGGCTGAATAATCAGATTGAAGTTATCCCATGGCGGATTTTCCTCGAAAAGCTCTGGCAAGATGACTTCAAACTGGATTAACGCCGGCAGAGGAAAAAACCGTGCGCAATCAGCAGCAGCGGGCATTTGTCCGTCCAGCTTTCCCCGGGATCATGTTCCTGCACTGTTTTGACCACGCTCCTGCTCTGATACACCAGAATGAAAATGCCGGGAACAGCGATGAGGAATACCGCGATAAAGACGATTCCTATCGCAACATAGACGAGCGCACTCATCTGCACCGTGGCAACGGGTAATTGCGGGCCCGCGGAAGCGGCGGTCCGCTCCAGCGCAATCGCGGATAAAGTCAACAGGGAGAAAAGAAGCGAGATCCCGCCCGTCAGCAAAAGAATAATGCCGAAGAATATAAGGAGCCCTTTTCTGTCTCTTAAATCGCCGTTGTTTCCCTTTTTTTCTCTCCCCGGACCGAAGAACGCCCATATGTATTATTGGTAATCCTACTATTGAGTGTCGTATAAAATATCGAATTTGCAGGAATCATGGGAATTGCATCGCCGGGAATTGCGGGCAGGTCCCCCGGGCGCAATAATCGGAGCGCACCTTTATTTCGGGGAAAATATATTTTCGCCGATTTTTTCTCTAAGAAATTTCCCGCCGGATCGTTGTCTCAGATAGGGATGTTAAAAAGCGAATGGGAACCACATGACCGTTAAAGATCCCGATTGGATCCAATCCGTCCTGGCCCGATACGAACAACCGCTGATCCGCTACGCGGCGCACATTACAAGGGATTTCGAACGGGCGCGCGAAGTGGTTCAGGACACATTCCTGAAATTGTGCCGCCGGAAGTCCTCGCCGGAGGACGATCATCTGGCGCCCTGGCTGTACACCGTCTGCCGTAACGGGGCGCTGGATGTGCGCAGGAAGGAGAAAAGGATGACAACGATCGAAGAAGCCCCGCTGCGGCAGGTTCCGGTCATGCCGGAAGCGTCCGCGGCTTTGGAACGGAACGAACGGCTGGCGCAAGTCCTGGATATTCTAGGCACCCTGCCGGCCAACCAGCAGGAAGTGCTGCGGCTGAAATTTCAGGGAAATCTCAGCTACCGGGAAATCAGCCGGATCGTCAACCTTTCGGTAAGCAATGTCGGTTTTCTTATCCATACCGGCTTGAAAACGATCCGGGAAACAATCCGGACAAGACCTGATAACAAGGTGGCGAGGAGGGGAAAATGAAGATAGATGCCAACGATCCTCGATGGACCGCCTACGCTCTCGGCGAAATAAAGGATGCCGGTGAGAGAGCGGAACTCGAAAAAATTTTACAGGAATCCGAAGAGATCCGCCGGATGGTGCAAGAGATTCGCCGGACCGCGGATTTACTGAACGACAGTTTGAAAAGCGAATCTCCCGTATTCCTGACCAAAGCCCAGCGGAACCGGATTGAATCCGGAGTAACGAATAAAAGGGCATGGTTCTTTTTCCGGCCGGTATGGGCCCTGTCCGGAGTTGCGGCCCTGCTTCTGTTGATCCTTTCCGTTTGGATGCATGAACTGAAGACGGACCAGACGGTTTCGGGAACCCTGACGGCCGATCTTCGCACCGAGGATGCTGTCACCAAGTCTGAATCGACTGGTGTCGAGCCTTCTGAAATGGATGTCAAAAAAAGAGCGCCGGCTCCAAGGACCGCTCCGGCGGCTGTACCCCCTGCCGAAACCCCGGGCGTTTCTGCGACGGTACCGGAAAACACCACCCGTGGCGGCCCCGGATCGGATGCGTCCATATCCAAAGGAAAGGTTCCCAACGTCGAGCTTGCTACCACCTCGATTATTGTGGAAGGGAAACCGGTGGAACCTGACACAGCTCCCGTTCCGGCCGCGGAACAGACGCCGGAGTCGCAGCTTCCTTTGCCGGCCGCCGAAGTTCCCGACGCCCTTGCCCTTGCCCAGGCAGCGAAATCCACCGGGGAAGGTGCCTCCATTTCAGGAAACGAGGCTTGGGAAGCTGACCAGACTAAACTTGCCGGGATCAGCGCGGATCAGGTTGATGTCCAGAGTGACGGTGTAATATCGAAAGAAATAAGGCATCAAGAAGGGATACCGTCACCGGTAAAACTCAATCCGGAACAAGTTGGTGAAATTAAACTGGTTATAGAACCTGTCGATGCTGAAATGGGACGCGCTAGTGGACAAATGCAGGCGGTTACCGGTTCTGGCTTCGTATCCGGGCTGGCGCGAGGCCGCGGGCCGTTTCCAGTACCCCCGCCGCCTCCTCTGCCGCGCAGACCGGATGAGAGGAGAATGCCTCCTCTGCAGGGAGACGGGCCCAATACCGAATCCTACGACTTTGTTGTCGACAATCCCTTCCTGGAAACGGAGCAGAATCCGCTTTCCACCTTCTCCATCGACGTGGACACGGCTTCCTACTCGAACGTCCGGCGCTTTCTTGAAGGCACGTCTCTTCCTCCCAAGGATGCCGTCCGGATAGAGGAGCTCGTCAACTACTTCGACTACGACTACAGGGGGCCGGACGACGAACATCCGTTCGCGGCCCGTTTCGAGATGGCCGAAGCGCCCTGGAATCCGGAACATAAGCTTCTGAGAATCGGGTTGAAGGCGCTGGAAATGGACGCCAAGGAGCGCCCGGCCAGCAACCTGGTGTTTCTGATCGACGTCTCCGGGTCCATGGGCGACCGGAACAAGCTCCCGCTGGTCCAGGATTCCCTGAGGATCCTGGTCGATCAGCTTACGGCGAGCGATCATGTCGCCATCGTCACCTACGCGGGAACGACAAGGGTCCTGCTTTCCTCCACCGCGGGAGACGAGAAATGGAAGATACACCGGGCCATCGATTCCCTACGTTCGGGCGGGAGCACCGCCGGGGCATCCGGAATCCGGCTGGCCTATGAAACGGCGCAGAGGAACTTCATCAAAGGCGGCGCCAACCGCGTCATCCTGGCGACCGACGGCGATTTCAACGTCGGCATCACGAGTCGCGGGGACCTGACCCGCCTGATTGAGGAAAAGGCCGAAAGCGGCGTTTTCCTGAGCGCCCTGGGCTACGGCATGGGCAACTACAAAGACGATACCCTGGAGCTTCTGGCCGACAAGGGGCGCGGCAACTATGCCTATATCGACACTATCCAGGAAGCCAAGAAAGTCCTGGCTGAGAAGATCAACGCCACCCTGATCAGCGTCGCCAGGGACGTCAAGATCCAGGTGGAGTTCAATCCCGCTCATGTCGGCGCCTACCGCCTGATCGGGTACGAAAACCGGGTAATGCCCAAGGAGGATTTCAACGACGATGCCAAAAAAGCGGGCGTCATCGGCGCCGGGCACGCGGTCACGGCCCTGTATGAAATCATACCTCCCGGGAAGCCGGTTCCGGTTTCCGGAGTTGATCCTCTAAAGTACCAGAAGCCGCTCGAGACGACACGGGCCGCTTCCGGCGACGAAGTGGGGACGGTGAAGATCCGCTACAAGGATCCTGAAGGCGAAACCAGCCGTCTGCTGGAATTCCCGGTAAAGGATTCGGACGGGAAATTCAGCAGGGCTTCCAGGGATTTCAGGTTCGCAGCGTCCGTCGCCGCCTTCGGCATGGTGCTGCGCGATTCTCCCTACAAGGGGGGCGCAACCCTGGAGGATGCGCTCTCCTGGGCGAAGGATGGGAAGGGACCGGACCGTTACGGCTACCGGGAAGAATTCATCCGGCTTATCCATCGGGCGATTTCCATCAAGAAATAAAAGCGTTAAAAAAGTCGAAACAGTCAAAGAGTTCCAAACGGTCGAAGGAGTCGAAATAGTCGATAAAGTCGAAATAATCTAAGGGATCTAAGTGGCGGAAGCAGTTGAAAGCCGATTGTTTAACTTTGGATTATGGAATTCAAGGAGATTCATAACGAAAGATACCGTTGAGCCCTTCGACCCTTTGGACCCCTTCGACCTTAGACTTGCCCATCCAATCATGTTAACTTTTTAACGATCGACAGTCTTATTAATGGGAGACGGACTATGAGCAGTCTCGATGATTTCCGGAAAGAGATCAATGCCGTCGACGACCGTATTTTGGAAGCTCTTTCGGCCAGGCGCAAGCTTGTGGACAAAGTCCTTGAAGTGAAGGACGAAACCGGAGAGCCCATAAGGGACGCGTTAAGAGAAGAGCAGCTTCTTGCGGAGCTGATCTCCAAGGGCCGCGGCCGGGGACTGGACGCCCACCTGGTCACCAGGATATTCCATGAAATTATCGACGATTCCATCCGGTCCCAGCAGATGCATCTGCTCGGCTACGAAAAGGCCGAACTGATGCGGGTCGCATACCAGGGGATTGAAGGTTCCTACAGCGAACTTGCGGGGCGCAAGTATTTCGCTCCTTACGCGGAGCATGCTCTGTTTCACGGCTTCCAGACACTCGAGGAGGTCGTCGACGCCGTCGAAGACGGGGACGCCGATTACGGCCTGCTTCCGGTGGAAACCACCAGGGCGGGCAGCATCAACGAGGTCTACGACCTCCTCTCCGTGGCGCGGCTTTCGATCGTCGGGGAGGAAGTGCTCGAGACCCGGCACTGCCTGCTCGCGATCGATGAAATCCCGCTGGGCAACATCCGGAAGATCTATTCCCACCCGCAGGCCCTGACAGACTGCATGGAATTCATATCCAAGCTTCCCAACTGCCAGGGGCTGCCCTACCCGGATACGGCCATGGCCGTGAAGAAAGTAAGAGAGGAGAACAATCCGGAAATTGCGGCCATCGCGGGCGAGGAGGCGGGCCGGATTTACGGCCTGAAGATTCTGCGCAGGAATATCGAAGACCAGCAGAACAACCTGACGCGGTTCATAGTCCTTGCCGGGAAACCCGCGGCCGTGGACGTGCGCATTCCGTGCAAAACTTCCATGGTTATCGCCACTTCCCACGAGGAGGGAGCTCTGGTAAAAGCCCTGAACATGCTTCACAAGTACAGAATCAACCTCTCCAAACTCGAAAGCCGCCCGATTCCCGGGATGCCGTTCCAGTATATGTTTTACATCGATTTCGAGGGGAATACGGCCGAGGACAGGGTCGCCGGTGCCATCGGGGAGCTGCGCTCCGTGACGACATCTATGAAGGTGCTGGGTTCGTACCCGGCACAGCACCGCGCCAAAACCGCCCCCAGGATTGAAATACTTGCGGAAACTCCAGCGGGAGAAGCCGAACCTGCAGGCTCGAAACAACCAGAAAAGAGAGAAAAAGTCAGCTACAAACTGGTCAGCCGGCAGAGGAAGCCGGACGACACGATCATTTCCGTAAAAGGAGTCAGGATCGGGGGGGCGGATTTTGTCGTCATCGCGGGACCGTGCGCGGTCGAATCCCGGGAACAGATAAACAGGTGCGCCCGGCAGGTCCGGGAGTGCGGGGGCGTTATGCTGCGCGGCGGCTGTTTCAAGCCGCGCACGTCTCCCTACAGTTTTCAGGGACTGGGCTTTGAAGGCCTTAAAATGATGGCGGAAGCGGGCGAGGAATACGACCTGCCGATAGTGACGGAAGTTCTGTCCCCGGCGGATGTCGAGCCGGTGGCCCGCTACGCGGACGTCCTGCAGATCGGCGCCAGGAATATGCAGAATTTCAGCCTGCTGAGCGAAGTCGGCCGCGCCAGCAAGCCCGTGCTTCTCAAACGGGGCATGATGTCCACAATCGATGAATTCCTCAACGCGGCCGAGTACATTCTGGATAAGGGGAACCACCAGGTGATCCTGTGCGAACGGGGCATCCGCACTTTCGAAACGGCGACGCGCAACACCCTGGATCTGGGATCCATCCCGATCGTCAAGCGGTTGACCCACCTGCCCATACTGGTCGATCCGTCCCATGCCGCGGGGAAACGAGACCTGGTTATCCCGCTGGCTTTGGCGGCCCACGCCGTGGGTCCTCACGGGCTGATCGTTGAAATGCATCCGGAACCGGAAAAGGCATTGAGCGACGGGCCGCAGCAGCTCCATTTTTCGGAGTTCGCGGAGCTGATGCGCCGCATCTACCAAAGATGAGGATGAAATGGCTGATGTATGCCGAAAGCAGGGGCGAACCTTGTGTTCGCCCTACCTTGTGTTCACCCTTCAACCGCATTACAGATTGTAAAAAGCGCGGAGGAATGCGCCGTATTTCATTTCACGGCCGATGGTGGAGCCGGATCTGCACGTAATTGGGACCCTTTTTTAAAACTTGATCCGGATCAATGATTCCGTCCCGCTGCATGACGATAATTCCCGTATGCGGCATAACGCCCACTTTTTTTCCCCTGCGCTGCAACCTGCCTCCGGTTCAAGGGAGAATCTTTTTCCGCTTCTGTCGTAATATTATTGAATTTATTACGTATTTAAACTTATTCTTGGGGAATTCGGAAGGAGATGTCGCGGGATTCTCCTGAAAAAGCAATATTATTTTAAGGAGGACTTTAAAGATGTCTGACGAAACCACCAACAAAAGCGAAGGAGGGGGCCTCAACCGCAGGAACTTCCTCAAGAGCGCGGGC
>JAFGAO010000244.1 GCA_016933615.1 Acidobacteriota bacterium | reverse complement strand
GCCGCATATTTCGCCATAAAGATTTTCGGGGTGGCGCTGGGCAACAACTGGCACTACCTGGGCACCGGATACGGGCTGTGGTTTTTGCTTGAAATTTTGGGATTCGTGCTGCTGCCCTGCTTTTTTTACGCCGTCGGCGTGCGTGACCGGAACGTGAAGCTGATCCGGGCGACGGCCGGATGGACCGTGCTGGGGATCGTCGTCAATCGGCTGAACATCTCCTGGATCTGCTTCAACTGGCAGCTGCCCTGGGCGGAACGCTATGTTCCGCACTGGATGGAAATAGGCGTTTCCCTGTTTGTCATCACCGTCGGCCTGGTTATTTATCGTTTTATCGTCACACGGATGCCGGTATTTTACGAACACCCGGAATACCGGGAAGCTCCCTAGGAGGAAAGCAGCGTCGTGAGCGAGCATATCCATACCCTTCAGGAGTTCATGCTGCAGACGAAGGGAATCCTCTACCTGCTGGCGATCTGTTATTTCGTCGGATTCGCGTGGTTCTGGAAATTTCTCCACGGCCGCAACAGGAATGATGATTAACCCGTCCGGAGCCCGGAACTCCGTCGAAATTTGCTGTTCGTCGATATTGTTGTTGTTGCCAGGAACCTTCAGCTCCTCTATACTTGCCCCAGCCAGATGACTAAAAAAATCCTGATAATCGACGATGAGCCGGATATTGTTATTTACCTCAAGGTCCTGCTCGAGAATTCCGGTTACTCTGTGGTCACCGCTTCGAACGGGCAGGAAGGATTCGAGCTGGCCCGGACCGAAGCGCCCGACCTGGTCTGCCTGGACATCATGATGCCGCGAAAAACCGGCGTCGCCCTGTACCAGGAAATCAAGATGGACCCCAAGCTGAAGAAACTTCCCTGCATCATCATCAGCGCCTATGAGAGCGCCTACAGCTTCAAGGGGCAGGCCTTCAGGCGCCTGATCCAGGACAGAACCATTCCGGAACCGCTCAAATTTTTTGAAAAACCGATCGACGTAAAGGTGTTTCTCGAATTCATCAACGGTTATCTGAACAAAGCAAAGAAAAAATGAAATCGAACCAACGCCCCGTGGACTGGCCGAAGAAAGCCCTTTTCGATCAGATTCCCCTGGAAATCATCGTCATCAACAGAGAATTCGAAATCGTTGATGCCAACATACAGGCCAAGAAAAAGTATCCCGGCTGGCGCTACAAGAAGTGTTTCGAGCTGTACAAACATAAAAAGCGAAAATGTCCCGGCTGCGCCGCCGTGAAAACATTTCAGGACGGCAAGACCCGGGTAGATTACCGCGACAACATCGACAGCGACGGCAAAATACACCACAAGATGGTGACCGTATCCGCCTACGAGGATAAGGACGGGAAAATTCCGTATGTCATCGAGATGGCCATCGACATCACCGACCAGGTCAACCTCGAACGGGAATACCGCCTGCTGTTCGACAACGTTCCCTGCTATGTTTCGGTGATCGACAGGAATTTCAAGGTAGTGGACAGCAACGCCCTGTTCAGGAACACTTTTTATAAAAAGGAAGCCCGCTACTGCTACCAGATGTACAAGGGAAGAAACAAAGTCTGCACGAACTGCTCGGCCATCAAGGCATTCCATACCGGCAAGCCCTATACGTCCCTCCAGGTCGGACTGGACAAGGAGGGAAACAAAACCCACTATATGGTCACGGCCGCCCCGCTGAAAATCAACGGGGATACGGTCGACCGGGTCATTGAGATGTCGCTCGATGTTTCGGAGCTGATCCGGCTCCAGGAGAAGATCAAGCAGATCGAGAAGGAAAAGCTGGAAGTCGAAAGGTTCGCAGCGGTGGGACAAACGGTGGCCGGCCTGGCCCACGGGATCAAGAATATCCTGATGGGACTCGAAGGCGGGATGTATATCGTCAATTCAGGCCTTCAGAGGGAGGACAACGCCCTGGTCTCGAGGGGCTGGACCATTCTTCAGAGCAACATCGCCAAGATTTCCTCGGTTGTCAAGGAGTACCTGCAGTTCGCCCGCGGCTCTGAAATCCAGGTGAACCCGGCGGACCCGGTCGCTATCGCCCGGGAAGTAGTCGACCTGTTCCGGGACCTGGCCAAACAGTCGGGTATTCGGCTGACGGCCAATCTGCAGGAAGACATCCGGCAGGCTCCTCTGGATCCCGAGGGCATTCACACCTGTCTTTCCAACCTGGTTTCCAATGCGATCGACGCCTGCAATTTCAGTGAAAAGAAAAGGAAAAAAATCGACGTGTCCTGCTATGAAAAGGACCGTACGATAACCTATGAAGTCAAGGACAACGGGACCGGAATGGATTACGAGGTGAAGAAAAGGATATTCTCCAATTTCTTCACAACCAAAGCATCGGGACAGGGGACCGGACTCGGACTTCTCGTCAGCCGCCGGATTATTTATGACCATGGCGGTCAGATCACGTTCGAATCCGCTTTGGGGCGAGGGTCCCTGTTTAAAATCGAATTGCCGAGAAAGCGTTTGCCCAAACTACGGACGTCTGAAAAGACGGAATGACAGGGGGGCTGTATGGCTGTCAATATCGGGAAATTGGTACTGGTCATCGATGATGAGCCGGATCTCAGGCTCTTTATCAAGACGGTCCTTGAGGACGCCGGTTTCGAGGTGGATGTGGCCGGCAACGGCAAGGAAGCTCTGGAACGCATGACCGAGAAAAAACCGGATGTGATATCGCTGGATCTGGTCATGCCGAAGATGTCCGGATTGAAATTCTACAAGTACATCCAGAAGAACAAGGACCGGAGCGGGATTCCGGTTGTTGTCGTAACCGCCCACGCCAGGGACGAAATGGGCCAGACCGACCTCGAAAAGATCCGGGCGGCCAAACCCGAGGACGGCACGATGTTCATCGTCGACAAGCCGATCGATCCGCCCGCATATGTCAATACGGTGCGGCGGGCCCTGGGCATGTCCGAAATCGAACCGGAAGGGACCGGCGAGGAAGACGTCCTCAAAGTCAGGCTTAAGGAAAAGATGAAATCAGCGGACAAGAAGAAGCTGGAAGACGCCCTGAAAATCCTGGATCATGGGGCTGAAGGAGGATAGGAGCATTGAAGAAGATACTCATCGTCGACGACGAGGAAGATATCCTGGCATATCTCGGCACGTTTTTCCAGAATAACGGCTATGAGACATGTACGGCCTGTGACGGGCGGGAGGCGCTCGAGAAAACCAAATCGGAAAATCCCGACCTGGTCACCCTGGATATCGTCATGCCCAGGAAATCAGGGATTCGTTACTATCGGGAGATGAAGGACGATCCCGATCTCAAGAAGATCCCGATTGTCATTATCACGGCCATTACCGGCTGGGGTTACGACAAGGAAGGGTTCCACAAATTCATAAAATCAAGCAAACAGGTCCCGCCGCCGGAGGGGTTCCTTTCGAAACCGATAGATCCCGATGAGCTTTTGAAGTTAGTTAAAAAACATCTCGGTTGAAATCCGGCCAAGCGTCTTCAGTGCGGCGTGGGCGCATGCTATTTCAGCCGTCTGTTCTTCGCCCCGGCGCGTTTTATCCCGGTCACCCTTTAATGCCCGCAATTTGCAACAAATTCCGGCATCATTCGGATTCCCGTTCAACGGATTTTGGAGGAATGAATGAATTCCAGCAGGATGATACTGAAACAGAAAATCATGGGCCCGATGATGAATTTCATCTATCTGATCGGATGCAGCGAAACCAAGGAAGCGGCCGTGGTGGATCCCGCGTGGGATACGCCTTCCATCCTCGCGCTTGCGGAAGAATCGCAGCTGCAAATCCGGCATATCCTGATGACCCACGCGCATCCCGACCACATGAACGGGCTGGAGCAGATGCTCAAAGACACCGGCGCCATGATTTATCTGCACCGCGATGAAGTGGCCTATATGAAGGAATGCGGCGACGCGACGGGGATCCCGACCGCTTTCATGCACGACAGGTCCGGGAATTTCAGGATCGTCGAGGACGGGGATACGCTAAAGATAGGCAGCCTTTCCGTACAATGCCTGCACACTCCGGGGCATACTCCCGGATCGCAGTGTTTTCTGGTCGAAGGGAACCTTTTCACGGGGGACACCCTGTTTGTGGATGCCTGCGGGCGGGTCGACATGCCCGGCGGGGACGCGCAAAAGATGTGGCACAGCCTGAACAGGAAATTACGGGCGCTGGACGATTCGATCGTTATCTATCCGGGACACAACTATGGCAGCCGAAAGACATCGACCATGGGCGAACAGAAAGAGACCAATCCCTATATGAGCTTCACTTCGGCCCAAGAATTCGGACGCGCCATGGGCATGTAGCATCAGTAGGCTTTGGCGAAATAGGCTCTCTGTTCGGACGGCTTGCCGCAATAGATGCAGGCGCCCTTTTCCCCGGTCTGCTCGAGCGGTATACAGCGCAGGGTCGCTTTGGTTTCTTCCTTGATGCTTTTTTCGCACCGGGCGCTGCCGCACCAGAATGAATAGGCGAAACCTTTCTCCACGGCATCCTTGAAGTCGGAATAACTGTCGGGCGCCTTTGTATTGTCTTCCCGGAATCGGAGAGCCCGCTCGTAAAGCGCTCCATGGATGGAATGGAGCGCCTGTCTGACGGAATCGGGCAGCCCCGCCTGCGGAACAAAGGACTTCCCCTCCTTCCCGGGGATATCGCGGCGCGCCAGCACCACGGTTTCCTTGGCGACATCCTTGGGACCGATTTCGATCCGCAGCGGCACTCCCCGCATTTCCCAGTCGTTGAATTTGAAGCCCGGGCTCACGCCCTCGCGCTCATCCAGGATGACGCGGAAACCGGATGAAATCAGCTCCGAACGGATCTTTCGGGCGGCCAGCATCACTTTCGCCCGCTCTTCGTCCGTCTTGAAAATGGGCACGATCACGGCCTGATGCGGCGCCAGGCGGGGCGGCAGGATCAGCCCCTGGTCGTCCCCGTGCACCATGATGATGGCGCCGATAAACCGGGTGGAAAGGCCCCAGGATGTGGTCCAGCAGTACTGAAGCTCCCCGTTCCGATCCAGGTAGCGGATGTCGAAAGCCTTGGCGAAATTCTGTCCCAGGTTGTGCGAAGTGCCGGACTGCAGCGCCTTTCCGTCCCCCATCATGGCCTCTATGGAAAAGGTCTGATCCGCGCCCGCGAACCGTTCCTGTTCGGATTTCAATCCGGGGATCACGGGGACGGCGGCGTCATTGACGGCAAAATCCCGGTAGATATCAAGCATCTGCCGGGTTTCGATATCGGCTTCCTTCAGGGTGGCGTGCGCCGTGTGGCCCTCCTGCCAGAAAAATTCGGTGGTTCTGAGGAAAAGCTTGGTCCGCATCTCCCAGCGCATCACGCTGTTCCACTGGTTGATCAGAAGAGGCAGATCCCGGTAGGACTGGATCCATTTGGAATAGGCGTATCCGATGATGGTTTCCGAAGTCGGCCTTATCACCAGCGGCTCTTCAAGCTCCTCGCCGCCTCCGTGCGTCACCACGGCCAACTCGGGAGAAAAGCCTTCGACGTGGGACCGCTCTTTCTCGATAAAGCTGCGCGGTATCAGCAGCGGGAACGCCGCGTTGACGTGTCCGGTCGCTTTAAAACGCCGGTCCAGCGACTGCTGGATGTTCTCCCACAGCGCCCAACCGTAGGGCCGCACGATCATGCAGCCCCGGACGGGGGCGTAATCGGCCAGCTCGGCCCGGATAACGAGCTCGTTGTACCATTCGGAAAAGTCCCGGGAACGGGAGGGTAGTTTTTGATCGGACATGCCTTTATTCGCCTCATTCTCTTAAAAAATAAAGTATCGGGATTTTAAAGCCTATAGGAGTTCACTTTTAATTACAAGTAAATCCACGGCCTCCGGCCGTGCGACCCTGGGAGGATCAAACGTTCCGGCGAATTTCGATGGCAGGAGCGTGCTCGGGATCGGGGTCGGTATCGGTATCGATCGCAAAGCAGAGAATCTGTTTCTTTAAGTCCGGTCGTCAAAAAAGGGTAAAAATGCTATTCTTCTAAAACGTTTAACGCGCATTTATTCTGGAGGTTTCCCATGGTAAAAAGATCTTCCCGCCCAACCCGCTCCCTGTGCACGGTTCTGGACCCCCGCGGCCAGCCGACGGCCAGGATCGAGCCCCATCCTCTGGCGCCCCGTCTCGACACCATCCAGGGAAAAACAATCTACCTCATCGACGTGGGATTCGGAGGCGGTTGGGAATTCCTCGAGGAAGCCGATGCCTGGTTCGCGCGCAATCATCCCGGCGTCAAGACGGTGCTGCAGCATAAAAAGGGCATCATGTTCGTCGACGAACCGGAAATGTGGGAGGAAATAAAGGGCAACGGGGACGCCGTGATTTTCGGCGTAGGGGGCTGAGACGGCTGCACGGCGAGTGTCGCCGCTCACTGCAGGGAAATTGAGATACAATGCGGCATCCCCACGGCTCCCCTGGCCAGCGCCCGCTTCGCCGAATACGCCGCCATGGACGCCCGCAACCACGGCATGAACCTGCGCTTCAGCTTTCCCCCCTATCCCCTGGTGGGGCGGCCACGGGAAGTTCTGCGCCGCTACGTGGAAGGCAACGACCCGGTCTCGGGAAAGCCTCTTATGCCACAGGTGGTCGACGCCCTCACCCGCCCTCTGACCGGGGAAGAGAAAAACCCCAAGGCCGCCCGCGGCGCTCCCAGGCCCCGCCTTCTTCAGCCCGACACCGAAGAGAATCTCCATAAGCTGTTCCTGGAAAACGGCTGGACCGATGGGGCCCCCATCGTTCTGCCCACGGAAGAGCGCGTGGCGCACATGCTGGCCGGAACCGCCGCCGATCCCGATGAGGTCGTGGGGCGGATGACCATCACGATCCACCAGGAGAAGCTGGAATACACCGTGGAAAAAGTCGCGGTCAACGCCGTCATGGCCGGCGCGGGGCCGGAACATCTCCCGGTCATCCTCGCCCTGGCTGCCGGCCAGGAACCTTCCATGCCCAGTTCGACGACATCCTTCGGAAGAATGGCGGTCGTCAACGGTCCTGTCCGTGAAGAGATCGGCATGAATCCCGGCCTGGGCGCCCTGAGCCCGTTCAACCAGGCCAACACGGTCATCGGCCGCGCCTGGACCCTGATGACCATAAACCTGGCCGATGCGCGCCTGGGAGAAACCTTCATGGGCTCTACGGGCAACAACATGAACTACAACAACATGCTGATCCCGGAAAACGAAGAGCGCAGCGTCTGGAAACCGTTCCATGTCCGCAAAGGTTTTAAAAAGGAAGAGAGCACGGTCAGCTTCTTCCAGGGCTGGAGCGCCATCAACAGCATGGGGGCGGCCGGCTGCCGCCGTCCGGCGCAGGAGGAAACTCTCATCATGATGCAGGCGTTCCCCTGCATCCAGCAGGCCGCAACCCTGGTCATGGATCCCCTCGTGGCCAGTCACCTGAAAGAACAGGGTTTCAGCGACCCGGCACAGCTTTCGAAATACCTTTCGGACAATTTTAAAATGACGGCGGGCCAGTTCTGGGGATCCGATGTCGTCTATTCCCTGGTCGAACCCAACGCCCGCAACGGAATCGAGCCTTTCGCCTCCTGGCTGAAACTGCCCAAAGACGATTGGATCGCACCCTATACCGATCCCGGTAAAATCAATATCATCGTTGTCGGGGGGGAAACCCAGGCCCTGTGGCTGACCACGGACATGTGGTACACCCAGACGGTTTCCATCGACAGGTGGCGGCACAAAAGCGGAACGTACCAAGAAGACGAACAGACGGTTCGCCGGCGGCAGGCACGACGGAAAAGGCACGCCGCCGCGTTGAATGCTTCAGGGTACGACCGGTAGCCCCCGCAAGAACATGATAAAAACTGTCCACTATTATTTCCGCGTCACAAAAAGGCATAGGGTGCCGATAAGACACAATATGCGGCAATACCGGTCCGGTTTCCCCGCAGGCACGGGGGAAAACCGGTCCATAGGATGAAAACCCGTCTGGTATCTTATTGCAGTGGGGGAAATACAGTTTTGACCCGGGACTCCAACACCGAAAAGCGCTGGCTGAAAGCCGAGATGCACGCGCACTGCAACATGGATCCCCGGGATCACCGCGTCTGCCGTTTCACGCCGGAACAGTTGATACAGAAAGCAGCCGGCCTGGGTTACGAGGTCCTCTCCTTCACGTGCCACGACCGGGACATCTGGACCGAAAATCTGGCCCAATATGCGCGAAGCCGGGGCATCACCCTGATCCCGGGAATGGAAGTGACCGTTGAAAAAACCCGCCATGTTCTTGTCTACAATTCCGGGGAAGATCCCAGGAATCTCGACACCCTGGAAAAAATCCGAGCCCGCGCCGACGAAAGAACGCTTGTCGTGGCGCCGCATCCGTTTTATCCGGGAAGAAGCTGCCTGCGGGGCTTTCTGAGCCGGCACCCGGATCTGTTTCACGCCATCGAATATTCCGGATTCATGGTGCCGGGAGTGAACTTCAACCGCAGAGGCGTCAGGCTTGCCGGGAGGCACCGCAAACCGGTTGTAGGGTTCGGAGACATTCATTTCCTATGGCAGCTGGGAAAGACCTATACCTGGATATACGCCGAGCCGAGGGTGGAGTCGATCCTGGACGCCGTGAAACGGGGATCGGTGCGGGTCTCCGCAACGCCGCTGACCTGGCTGGAAGCGGCGCAGTGGTGGAGCACATCGATCTGGAGAAAGCTGTTTCCCTGGAATGCGCCGTCCCGGAGCGCCGCCTCAGATAAAATCGAAGATGGAAGATGCCTTGGAACCCCGCAGCAGAGCGTGAAACCGTAGCGCGTCCATATCGGTCAGAAGCGCCAGGAAATTGCAGACGGCCCGGGCGGCTTCCTTTTGCCCGCCTTCAAGGGCATCTTCAATGATAGGACGGTAATAGCGGGGGAACAGCGACACGCTCCTCTTGTCGAGAACCTCTCCCATAAGAAGATGGAAAAGATCCCGCAGGATCTCACGGCCCTTCGTGCTCATGGCGGCGACCCTGGGATCTGTGATCACCGCCTCCCAGATGACGGACTTGCACAAAACAGAGAGGATCCTGGCCTCGGGGGGAACGATCAGGCGCCAGGAAAAATCGGACCGTTTGCGGCCGGGAGACGCTTCAACCGTGACGGACGTGATCAGGTCGTTCAGGATATTGCGCATGGCGGATTTCCGATGCGCCCGTTCATCCCCGTTCCCCTGAAACCGGATTCTCTTCTCCAGGTCCAGCAAACGTTCGCGCACCTCCGGAAGCGTGAGCTTGGGCGCGGCCTCCTCAATTCGGGTTTCCTCGTAGTGATTGAAAACCCTTCTTGCGAAGGCGGGATTCTTGAGATCCCCAGGATGCAGGAACTGGGCCTGGAGCGCATCCTCCACATCATGCACCGAATAGGCGCAGTCATCGGCCCAGTCCAGGACCTGGCACACGATCGACGTTTTGAAGCGGCGGCGGCCGGACCTCCCCTCCGTTTTCAATATTTCTCCGCCCCGGCGCAGGGCCCATTTCGCCATGGAAAGATCGGAGGCGAAAATGAACTTGTCGTTCCGTATATCCTGTTCGTAGGGGTACTTCATGACGCCGGCCAGCGTCGCTCGGGTCAAATTCAGTCCGGGATAATCGGGCGACTTCGGTTCGGCCGCGACCAGAATATGGAAGGTCTGCGCGTTCCCTTCGAATCGCAGGGCGTCGTCGCCTGTCCTCCTCGAACGGGAGCTGACTTCCCTCATGCAGGCGTCCAGTGTCTGTTCCCCGGCGTGCCCGAAAGGGGGGTGGCCCAGGTCGTGCGCCAGGGCCACGGCTTCCGCCAGCTCCGGCGCCAGGCAGCGGTCCAGCTGCGGCTGCTCGACGAGCAGGTTATGGGCGATCGCGCGGGCGATCTGCGCCACTTCCACGCTGTGCGTCAGGCGCGTCCGGTAAAAGTCCGCCTGCCCGATGCCGAAAACCTGCGTCTTGCCCTGCAGCCTGCGGAAAGCGGCGCTGTGCAGCACGCGGTCCCTGTCCCTTTCCGAGGGGTGGCGATGGTCCTTCGGGGACGGCGGGCTCTCAGGGTAACGGCGCTCGAGCAGAAACGGGTCCATGGCGATATTCTACTCTTTCATGTCGGTCATTTTTGAATTTTATGCCGCGGTTCCGGAACCGGACGAATATCTAATTATCGAGGAGCTTTTCTCCATGATCCCTGCTCTTTGCTCCTGCCTTCCACGGGCGAACACAAGGTTCGCCCTTCAAACAAAGGCAGTATTGGAATAATGTAACGATTATTACATATCCTCAGGATTCTGTTTTGGTACAGGGCGAACACAAGGTTCGCCCTCCCATTCAAGGCAATATTCCGGGGTGCGCAAAGATCTCATTGGTTCCAAAGTATCAATTCCCGAT
>JAFGAO010000243.1 GCA_016933615.1 Acidobacteriota bacterium | reverse complement strand
TACCAACAACAGAATCCCTGGAATTTGTAATTATCGTTACATTAGCCCAATTCTGCCTTTACTGAAAGGCGAACCTTGTGTTCGCCCTTTGTTCCATATACCGGAACTCGGCTCTTCGTATTTAGGGCTCGCGCCAAAATGTAAACTTATTTTTGCGCGAACCCTTAGTTGCTATTTTCTTTTCTGGATTTCCGGAAGCATTTCCAGCACCAGCCGCCCCACCTTTTCCATGCTCTGAGGGCTGATTTTGTCCAGGGTGTCTTCCTCGGTGTGCCAGTAGGAATTTCCGGGTCCATAGTTGAGGTCGATGATATCGACGCACGCAATGCCGATGTCGAGAAACGGAATGTGGTCGTCCTGTATCGTGCTCTTGTAGCTGGACAATATGGATTCAAGGCCCATCCCGTGCGCCGTTTTCCAAAGCAGATCCATGAGCCAGGGTGTGGAGTTGGTTTCGTAGTAAATGTCCAGGTTCCTGTCCCCGATCATGTCGAGCAGTATGAAGGCACGGATTTTTCGAGCGACTCCCTCGTTCTTCCAGCGCTTTGCCAGGTGCCTGCTTCCGTAGGTGCCGTCGAATGTGCTCCACTCCACAAAAGCCTCCTCCCCGTCGGTGAACAAAAACCAGTAGTCCAGGGGGTCTTCTCTTGCCGCCAGCACCCTTGCCAGTTCCAGAAGCAGGCCCGTGCTGCTGCCCGCATCGTTGGCGCCCACAAAATGCATCCCCTCCAGAAGCTTGGTGTCGTAGTGGCTGGCGAGCACGATCGCGCCGCGATCCCCTTCTCTATTTCGGGCGATCAGGTTGTGCATCCGGATAGGGCCGTAGGGCGTTTGCGCCGTAAAGGCGTCGTCCTCCACCCCGTAACCGAAGCTTTCGAGTTCTGCGGTGATAAATTCCCTGCACTTCCCGAGCGCCTCGGAACCGGGCGGGCGCGGTCCGAAAGAGACCTGTTTGCTCACATATTCCATGGCATTTTCGCCGCTGACGGATGAACCCGGCGACTCGGCAAACGGGTTCCGCCCGCAGCAACAGAACACAAAAAACAAGACACAGGTGCATCCGATAAACCAGCGCATGTTTCCTCCCCGGCTTCTATTAATTTTCGCGGCAGCAGGCATCCTACAATTTAACCACCCCAAACCTGTCTTGACAAATTTTTACAGTTTGAGCGGGATAAAGCCCCCCTGAACGGATTCGGGGGATTCCGCCCCAAAAACGCTCTAACCTATTGGGGGAGCCTGCGCCTGGCTTCAGAAATTCAATACCCGTTGGGTGCAACCTTGTACCGCATTCTTGCCAAGAGCGTTTCATTGGGCGAGTCTGCGCGGAGCCGTTTCTATTGCGCTTTCGGTAGCTCTGATTCAATGCTCATTTAATTATGCTTGCACCAAACAGGGTTTACGCTTAGAGCGTTTTTAGGGTTCCGGGTATGTTCTTTCCGCGTTTCCTGTTCCGGTATATAATACCTTTTTCTTTTATATTCGCAGCAGTGGCCGATAAATCCCATGGGAACTTCGCCGTAAACGCACTCATGAAGGGGGCATGCGCCGCATGAAAAAAAAGATCCTTTGTTTTCCGTTCCGTTTCCCGCCGCCGCCTATTTTGTGCCTTTTACTATCCCTAGTTCTTTTCCCGGCGGCTTTGCTGAAGGCGCAGGTTTTGACGCTCCCGGTCAACCTGGCCTACCTCTCGCAAAGGGCCGACGTCATCGTCCGGGGCCGCGTCGTCGATGTGCGCTGCGAAAATCATCCCGAATTCTCCGGCATTTTAACGGTTCGGGTAACCCTGGAAGTGGAAGACATGCTGCGCGGCCCTTCCGGCCAAACGTACACCTTCAGCGAACTACTGCTCGGAATCGGGGCCGGAAAGCTGAAGCAGGGGTACGCGACAGGACAGAGATTGATGCTTTTTCTGCCTTCGCCCTCCAGGTACGGCCTCAGCAGCCCCGTCGGCATAGAACAGGGGCGTTTCCATGTCACGCGAACGGCGAAAGGCGAAGAGACCGTCACGAACGAAACCGGCAACGCCGGCCTGTTCAGGGATGTTCGAAACACAACCTTCATGGCGGGAATCCGGCTTTCCTCGAAAGATGTGCGCCTGGCGGAAACGAAACAGGGCCCTGTTCCCCTGGCCGAATTTTCAGCGTTGGTCAAGACATTGACCGCGTTGCCGAGGATACAATAATGCCCGAAACGAGACTGTTCCGCCCTGCCGTGATTCCGATTCTTCTGGCGCTTTCCGCAGTCCCGGCCGTCGCCGGAAATCCGCTGTACGTCAACCAGAATGGCGTACCCTACCGCTGGGCGGACAGCACCGTTTCCTACTATACGGACCTCGGCGGCCTGGGAAATCAGACCAATGCCCAGGCGGACGTCCTGGTGGCCTCGGCTTTTCAGGTGTGGGCCGACATCGATACCGCCGACATTACTTTCGAGCGCCTGGGGGACCTGGACGAAGACATCAACGCAGATAACATATTGGATTTTTTCGACACGGTTAGTAACTGTCAAAATCTAGACAATTCAATAATTTACGACCAGGACGGAAGCGCCGTAGAAGCGCTGGGTTTCGACAGCAATTCTGTTTTGGGCTTTGCCCTGGCATCCTGCGTGAATGCGGCGACGGGCCACTACACGAACGGCATGGCGCTCCTGAACGGAAGATTCATCGACGGAGAGCCGAACTCGCCTTATCATCAATCGCTTACCGTGGAGGAATTCCGTTCGGCCTTCGTGCACGAGTTCGGGCACCTGATCGGCCTGGGCCACTCGCAGATAAACGTGAACTGCCTGACCGATATAAGCTGCCCTTCAGAAGATTTGGACGGAGTGCCCGTCATGTTCCCTTATCTTCTGGGATCCTCCCTGGAAGCCGGCCTCACTCTGGACGACAGGTCGGCGATTTCAATGCTTTACCCCTCACCGGATATGAGTGCATCGACCGGGAGGATTCGGGGCAAGGTCCTTTTCGCCGACGGACAGACACCGGCCCAGGGATACAACGTGGTGGTCCGAAGCGTCCTTTCGCCCCGAAGCGCGGCCGTCTCCTCCGTTTCAGGGCATCTCTTCACGGCGGACGCGGGAAACCCGCTGGTCCCAATTTATGGATTGCCCTTCGGCTCGCGCGACCCCTCCCTGATCGGTTACTACGACATAGCGGGATTGCCCCCCGGGGAGTACACGGTTGAAGTGGAGCCGATTCACGGTTCGGGATTGTATCCCTTCCTGTACGATTCTGGCGTCGGCCCGATAGGCGAATATCTCGGGTTCCAGTATAAAATGCCGGGGAAATGCAGCCTGCAGCTTCTGAACTTTCCCTCATCGCCGGATGACGGATGCTCGGACCATACGATCCTGAATGTCGCCGCGGGACAGGACCTCAACCTGGACACCGACATCATTCTCCTGGGTACGCCGCCAAGATACGATGCATGGGAAAACGGGGATTAGAGCGGTATTTTTCAGTGCAGTCATCACCTATAGACCGGACAGGAAAACGTTCCATGGCACTTTTCGGCAGTCCTCAAAAGCATCCTGCGGCGCCATACTTATGCCGCCTTATCCTGGCGCCCGCCGTTGTCGCTTTGAGCGCATTTTTTCTTGTCGGCTGCGGGGGTGGGACCACGGCACCGTCCCCCCCTCCAAACACATCCCCGTCCATCTCATCGATATCGCCCACGGGCGTTGCGGCCGGAAGCGGCGGCTTTACGCTCGAAGTGAACGGCTCAAATTTCAACAGCAGTTCCATGGTGCGATGGGCGGGATCGAACCGCGCCACGGATTACGTCAGCAGCACCCGCCTCGAAGCCGCCATCCCCGCCTCGGACATTGCCGCCGGCGGCACCCGGACAATCACGGTACGGAACACTTCGCCCTCAGCCGCGGTCTCAAACGGAGTGACCTTCAACATCAACAACCTTGTACCAGCGCTAAATATCATTAGTCCAAAAAGCATTCCAGCTGAAAGTGGAAGTTTTACTTTAATGATATTCGGAGAAAATTTCGTCGAGAATTCCTCTCTGCAATGGGGGAGCAACACTCTTTACGGCAACTATGTCGACGCCACGCAGATGGCTTTCACCATCTCCGCCGCGTACATTTCCGGTGAAGGGAACGTAAGCGTAAGCGTATCCAATCCGCCCCCGGGAGGAGGATCCTCCGCAGCCCTGCCTTTTACGGTAAGAGCTCCGGGTCTCGCCGTGCTGACCCGGAGCCTGCCTGATGCCCATAACTCGAAAAGCTATGCCTATACCCTGCGCGCCGAAGGCGGCGTCATGCCTTATTCTTGGTCCATAGCGGCCGGCAGCCTTCCGGCCGGATTGAACCTGAGTCAGGGCGGCGAGATTTCCGGAACTGCGCCCATGGTAGCTTCAGACACCTCCTATCCCTTCACCGTTTCCCTGGACGACTCGGCCGGCTCCAACACCGGGCTGCATGATTTCAGCCTGCTGGTAAGAAGTGTCAGCCCGGGAAGGAACGACACATGCGGCGCCGCCGCGGCAACGCCGATATCAAACGGCGTCCTGCGCGCGTCCATCAGCCCATACGGGGACGTGGACGTCTATACGTTCCGCGGGACCCAGGGAAGCCCCGTGACGGCCGAAATCTTTGCCCAGCGTCTCGACACGGACGAAGACCCGGCCGGCCGGGATATATACCTGGATTCCTACCTGGAGATCCTGGATTCCGCCTGCGCTGTACGTATCGCCAACGACGACATGATCCTCGGCGTCGTCTATGACTCGCTTATAGAAAATTACTTGCTTCCCTACACGGGGACCTACTACATCCGCGTCAGCGACCTGCGCGGCGACGGCAGGCCCGATTTCCTTTACGATCTTTCCCTTTCCGGCGCCGACTGACCGGATAGCGCCCGGTGGAAAAATGTCCGGGCTCCTTGCATCCGAACCTGACAGGCTCCGGTTCAAACGCTCTCCATTAAAGATGCATTGCCGGGCCATCAAGGAATTGCGGCCCAATCCTGGCTATGGTAGTATCTTTTTCTTTTGGAACGCGCTTCTTCCCCTTGAAAGGAGTCCCTTAATGAAGGTTTTCGAGAGTGAATCCATCCGCAACATATGCCTTGTGGGCCACGGGGCCTCGGGAAAAACCTCCCTGACCTCGGCCATGCTGTTCGTCTCCGGCGCCGTCAACCGGCTGGGCCGGGTGGAGGACGGCAACACCGTCACGGATTGGGAAGACGAGGAGATAGAGCGTAAAATCAGCATCAGCTGCGCCCTGGCGCATTGCGAATGGAACAAGAAGAAGATCAACATTCTGGACACTCCCGGTTACAGGCCTTTCCTGGCTGAAACCCAGCTCGCCCTGCGCGCCGCCGACGCCGCACTGGTTGTCGTCGATGCCGTTGCCGGCGTCGAGGTTCAAACGGAAAAAGTGTGGGAATTCTGCGATGAATACAACCTTCCCCGCATGATCGTGATCAACAAATGCGATCGGGATAACGCCAGCAAGGAGCGCGCCCTTTCGTCCCTCGAAGAAACCTTCGGCCGCGGCGCCGTACCCGTCGAGATCCCGATGGGCATGGAAAAGGATTTTACCGGGGTCATCAGCCTTCTGAATGCAAAAGCTTACCGGTACGAAAAGGACGGCTCCGGAAAGTTCAGGGAAGAGGAAGTCCCGGCCGAATACCGGGATGAAATGTCTCAAGCCCGTGAAAAGCTCATAGAGATGGCGGCTGAAGGGAGCGATGAACTGATGGAAAAGTTCTTCGCCGAGGGAACGCTGAGCCAGGAGGATTTCATCGAGGGCCTCAAAGCCGGAATGAAGCAGCGGAGCATCTACCCCGTATATTTTGCCAGCTCGACCCTGAATCTCGGAGTGGCTCATGTCCTGGACGCCGTTACGGATCTGTGCCCCTCTCCGGCCGCCGTGGCAAAGGCCGCCGGCATCAATCCCAAGACCAAAGAAGCAGCGGAACGCGCGATCTCGAGCAAAGAGCCCTACGCGGCCTACGTATTCAAAACGATCGCCGATCCCTTCGCCGGACGCATCAGCCTGGTCAAGCTTTACTCCGGAATCATGCGCTCCGACAGCAACTACAACAACCAGACAAAGGGAAAAAGCGAGAAATTCGGTCCCCTGCAGCTGCCCCAGGGGAAAACCATGGTCCCCGTCGGCGAGGTTCACGCCGGGGATTTCTTTGCCGTCACCAAGCTGAAGGAGACCACGACGGGCGATTCTTTCTGCGATCCGTCCAGTCCCATCGTGTTCCCGGGCGTGGAAATCCCGGAACCTTCCATCACCTTCGCCATCGAGCCCAAAAGCAGGGGGGATGAAGACAAGATCAGCAATGCGCTGGCGCGCATCACGGAAGAGGACGCGGCCATAAAATACAACCGCGATCCCCAGACCAAGCAACTCCTGCTGTCCGGCAACGGGCAGCTTCATGTCGAGATAACCGTTGCCAAGCTTTCGAAACGCTACGGCGTCGAGGTGATACTGAAAACTCCCAAGGTCCCCTACCGCGAAACCATCCGCGGCAAGGCGGACGTCCAGGGGCGCCATAAAAAACAGACCGGAGGGCACGGGCAGTTCGGAGACTGCCGGATCAGAATAGAGCCTCTGCAGCGCGGCGCCCATTTCGAGTTCGTCGATGAAATTTTCGGCGGCGCCATTCCCCGGAATTTTATCCCGGCGGTCGAAAAAGGAATCGTCGAATCCGCCGCAAGAGGGTACCTGGCCGGATACCCGGTCGTCGACTTCAGAGTCACGCTCTATGACGGCAGCTTCCATCCGGTGGATTCTTCGGAAATGGCGTTTAAAATCGCGGGAAGCCTGGCCTTCAAAAAGGCGATGGAGCAGGCCAATCCCGTCCTGCTGGAGCCCATCATGAACGTCGAGATCTACGCCCCCCAGGAATACGCCGGGGCTCTGACGGGCGACCTTACCAGCCGCCGCGGACGATTGCAGGGTATGGACATGAAACGGGACATCCAGATCATCAAAGCCCAGGTGCCGATGGCCGAAATGGTTTCCTATTCCCCGGTGCTGACGTCGGTGACCGGCGGAAGAGGCAGCTTTCATATGGAATTTTCCCATTACGACGAAGTTCCGGCGCACATAGCCCAGAAGGTCGTGGAAGAAGCGCAAAAAGAAAAGACCGCGGAGGAAGAATAGCTGAAATCGAGCGACAGGACCGATTCTTGGACCGTGACACCGGAAACGGCCCGGGTACGCCTGGATCAATTCCTGCTCGCCCGAATCCCCGGACAAAGCCGCTCGCAGATCCAGAACTGGATTCGCGCGGGATGCCTTCTTGTAAACGGCAAAAAAGCCAAGACGGGTTACCTGACCAGGCCGAACGACCGCATCTGCATCAGCATTCCCGACCCCCCTGCGGATCTGCCCCGCCCGGAAGAAATTCCTCTGGATATCCTGTACGAGGATTCCGAACTCGCCGTTGTAAACAAGCCGGCCGGCCTTGTCTGCCATATCGGGGCGGGAGTGCGCTCCGCAACCCTGGTCAACGCGCTCTTGTATCACCTGGGTCCGGTCGACACCGGGGATCCGGTGAGACCCGGAATCGTGCACCGGCTCGACAAGCTCACCAGCGGCGTCATGGTTGTGGCTAAAAATATTTCTTCCCACAGGGCGCTTTCCCTGCAATTCAAAAACAGGCGCGTGCATAAAGAATATCTCGCTCTGGTATTCGGGCATCCCGCCTCGGATCAGGGCACCATCGATTTGCCGATTGGAAGAGACCCGCATAACAGGATCAAAATATCCGCCAGAGCCCGCAGAAGACGGTCCGCGGTTACTCACTTCACCCTGGAAGAAAGCTGCGGCCCGTTTTCCCTGCTCAGGATCCGCATCGAAACCGGCAGAACGCACCAGATCCGCGTTCACCTGGCACACAGGGGGCATCCGGTCGTGGGAGACGTTCTTTACGGAGGCAAAATAGACGCGAACCTGCCGCCGGGAATGCAGACGGTCCTGAAGGGACTGCATCGCCCCTTCCTTCACTCATACCGGCTGGAATTCGGCCACCCGGTATCCGGGGAAACAATGGCATTTATCGCACAGCTTCCGGGAGAACTCCTGGAATTTTTGGAAACGGTCCGCGGCATCCGGCGTGCATAACCGGTGGAAGCTTGACTCGAATGCAGGCGAAACTTATAATTCCGGTTTCACGTTAATCATGCTTAAACTACGGGAAATAATATGTTTTTTCGATCGCTATCCTGGCTCCCCATCCCGCTTTTCCTATTGACGGCATTGCTGTTGATACCCCAAACGGGGGACCTTTCCGGTCAGGAAAAGAGGCCGCATCCGGCACCCTACCAACAGCTCCCGGAAAAGCTGTCCGGCCAAACCTACCGGGTCCGTGTCGATCTCGTCAACGTTCTCTGCTCGGTATTCAACGAAAACACCAATTCCTTTGTAACCAGTTTGATGCAGGACGATTTTATCGTCTACGAGGACGGTGAAGAGCAGAAAATCGAAAATTTCTCCCGCGAAACCGACATACCGCTCACTCTGGCAATGCTGATCGACACGAGCAGGAGCGTGCAGACCAAGCTCCAGTTCGAACAGGAAGCCGCCATCAATTTCTTTCAAAGCATTCTTCGGGAAGACGACCGCGCGATGCTGGTGGAATTCGATCCCGGAGTCACTCTGGTGCAGGATTTCACCAACGATCCCAACAAACTGGCGGGCGAAATAATGAAGCTGAAGGCCGGCGGTATGGGCACCTCGCTCTATGACGCCATCCATCTCAGCTGCGACGAAAAGCTGATCCGCGAAACCGGAAGGAAAGCCATAATCATCCTGTCCGACGGAGAAGACGAATCCAGCAGGCATACCCTGGAACAGGCAACGGAAATGGCACTCCGGGCCGAAGCCATGATTTTTGCCATCAGCGTCACCAAGGGCGGTTTTTTCGGAGTCGATTCCGGCAGCGAGGGAGACGACGTGCTCAAGGATCTGGTAAAGGAAACGGGCGGGCGGGTTTTCTTCCCTTTCGAAATTGATGAATTATACGACAATTTCCGGCAAATCGATCAGGAACTGCGAAGCCAGTACAGTATAGGCTATACCTCCACGAACTCGCAAAAGGATGGGAAATACCGCAAGATCGAGGTAAAGGTTAAAGAAGGCGGATATAAATTAAACTTTCGTAAAGGGTATTACGCCCCAACAAGTTAAAGTATCGCCTCAGTTTCCCTCTTCTTGAGTCGGATTTTTTCGCCGTAAAATTTCGTTCCGTTTTCCTGGATATTTTCAATCATTTTCTGCGGATTGCCGTCAAAAAACCTGTCGAGAATATCGCAGATTTGATTTCGTGCCGCCTGTTGCCTGGTTAAAAGAGGCCTGTATATGTAGGCCCTTCCCGATTTCGTGTGCGACAGAGCCCCCTTGGATTCCAGGATGCCCATAATGGTCAGGACGGTTGTGTATGCGGTTTTTTTATTCCTGGAAATGACCAAATAAACGTTTTTTACGGAGACAGCTCCCATATCCCATATGATCTTCATGATCTCGAGTTCCTGCCGCGTCAGGAGGATCCGGTTCAGGTCTCTGTTCATAACTGTCTCCATATCAGGCGCAAAAATTTCCAGGCCTCTTCGTTTTTCATTACTACGATTTCTAAAAAGCCTCTGTTTCCATGTTTTTCAGAATATCCCTCAACGGTGTTCTTTCGTTGCCGGCTACTCCGGCCGCAGAGGGCGAGAAACACGCCAGAAGGGAGACAGGCAATATGATGTTCAATGCCGAGCGTTTATGGGTTAAGATGAAGTTTTCATCCGAACTCGGGATTGAAAATTGTTCAGCGAATCAATCCGAAAAAAGACCGTCTTGACCGTGAATAAAATTTGGGAATGAGGCTAAGCGCGTGAAACGCTCCTTGATCATCCACTACCACGAAATCAATCTTAAGGGGAATAACCGCGGCTGGTTTGAGGCCTGCCTCCAGAATCACGTCACCTCGACTCTTAAAGGCTTGAAATATCGAAGGGTACGGAAAATTTCAGGCCGGCTGGTCGTGGAATTGGACCCGGACTCCCCAGCAGACGCGATCGAGCGGCGGCTCGCCATGGTCTTCGGCATCGCCAATTTTGTTTCGGCATGGGAAGTCGAAGCCGGAATCGAAGCCATCGAGAGGGGGCTGGAATTTCTGATTGCCCTGGGGGATTTTAAATCTTTCAAGATGGATTCACGGCGGGGGACCAAAAACTTTCCGCTGAACTCTCAACAGCTGAACGAACGGCTGGGGGCTTTTGTGCAACAAAAGTCAATGGCCGACGTCCGCCTTTCGAATCCCGACAGAACATTTTTTGTGGAAATCGTCGACGACAAAGCCTTTCTCTATTTGAATAAAATTCCGGCGGCGGGGGGGCTCCCTCAAGGTACGGGTGGAAAAGTCCTTTGCCTGCTGTCCGGGGGGATTGACTCCCCTGTCGCGGCCTATCGGATGATGCGGCGAGGCTGCCGCGTTCTTTTCATCCATTTTCACAGTTTCCCCCACACCAGCGCGGAATCCCAGGACAAGGTGCGCCGCATTCTCGGGATCCTTTCCCGTTATCAGCTGGAGTCCCGCCTGTACCTGGTTCCCTTTGCGGACGTACAGAAGGAAATTGTGGCTTACGCGCCTGCGCCCCTGCGGGTGGTGCTCTATCGCAGGTTCATGCTCCGCATCGCCCAGGTGATCGCCGCTAGGGAAAAAGCCAAGGCTCTTGTGACCGGCGACAGCCTGGGACAGGTGGCCAGCCAGACTCTCGAAAATATTCAGACCATATCCAGCGTCTCGGCGATGCCGATTTTCCGCCCCCTGATCGGATCCGACAAAGAGGAAATCATCGAGATTGCCAGGAAAATAGAAACTTATGACATAAGCATCCAGGCGGATCAGGACTGTTGCTCTCTTTTCGTTCCGCGCCATCCCGAAACCATGGCCAGGCTGCAGCAGGTCGAGGAAGCCGAAAGCGGACTGGATGTCACCGCACTCGTCCAGTCCTGCCTGAAGCCGGCGGTCCGGGAGTCGATCGCGCCTGATTTTCCCACGGTCCACTTCCATGAATGACGGAAAAAAAGCCCCCCGAATCCCGCGCAGAAGCCTTTTTCTGCCTGTAATGATTTTCATCGCAATTTTGCTCGCGTCAGGACCGGCATTGCCTGCAGAGACCGGGGGAACAGGGCCCGGGGAGATACGGCTGCTTATCGCCGATTTTGCCGACAATACGGCGGATCCGGACCTGGCGCCTCGGATCAAGCCGGTTCTGCATTGGGTCCTGCAGCAGTCGGACCGGCTGGTTGTTTATCCTGAAATGAAAGCGGCGCGGTTTCTGAAAGAGAATTATCCGGCATCCGATGCCGGGATGACACTGTCCCGGGCGCGTGCGCTTTGCCTCAGGGAGGACATACCGGTTATTCTGCTTCCGGGCGTCAACCGGCTGGAAGGATCCCTGGTCGTCAGCGCCAAGATTGTCTATGTTGAAGAAAACCGGGAACAGTTCGTGGACACGCTGCGGGTGAGCAATCTGGACCAACTGGCCATAACGGTGGAAAACCTGTGTAAAAGGATCCGGCAGAATTTAGGCGAAAGCTGGGGATCGCCTGCCATGACGGGCGATCTGTTTACGGGAGACACGACGTTTGAGATTCTGGATCTCCTTTCCCGGTCGCTGTCCTTCTACGCCTACACGAGCCGCCCGGATGCCGTCCGATGCCTCGAAGAAATACTCCGGCGGGATCCCTCTATGGCCGCAGCCCGGATGCACCTGGGCTTGCTTTATCTCCAGCTCGAGCGGCCCCGGGATGCTCTCCTTCATATCTCCGGGGCAAAGGACAGTTGCGCCGGCCTCCCGGGAAAGGCCCGTTACCTGGTCGACGGGCTCCATGATTTTGTGAGGCATCGATATCAGGAGGCCATAGTGCGTTTCCGCTCGTATGCAGAAGCCTTCCCTTATGACTGGCAGGCGCGGTCGATGCTGGGCCTCTGTGCGGCGGCGGCGGGGGACTACCCTGCGGCGATTGAACAATATCGGAAAGCCGTTTCCCTGGACGATACCCGGATAGAAAGCCGGATCGGCCTCGGCCTCGGCTTGCTTTACGGCCAGGATATCCCGGGAGCGCGCAGAGTATTGACGCAGGCTTCCGCGCTTGCGCCGGACGATCCCGACGTCAAAATAGCGCTCGGGTTGCTGGAACTGGTGGAAAACAATCCCCGTTACGCCATCGAAGCCTTCGACGAAACAGCGAAACTCCCCCTGTACGGATCCCGCAGCAACATGCTGCTGGCTCAAACCGGAATCTACCGGGGAAAATTCACGGATGCCCTCCAGCTTCTGGCCGCGGGCATCGAAGATGACCGTAGAAACGGGGATTCCTATTCGGAGGCGACAAAAAGGCTGGCGCGGGCCAGAATATTCCAACATACGGGAAAAACTTCGGACGCGGCCGCGGAATGCCTCAGGATTCCGGAAGCAGGCGGCGATCCGGTTTTAATAGCGGAACGCGGTTCCGTTCTGGCCGGCATCGGCCGGACGGCGCAAGCGCGGGAAATGCTGGAGCATTTGCTTGCGGTTTCAGCGAGCCCCTTCACCGAGGCTCTGGCGGCCGCTTTGCAGGGAGAAATCCAGGCCGCGGAGGGCCGGTTCAGGGAAGCTTTGCAATCCCTGAAACAGGCCAGAGAATACACGAAGATCCCATCCCCGTCGCTGGCCCGCCTTCTGATGCAAACGAAGCAGTGGGAGGATGCCATGGCCGAGTTCGCCGATATCCGGCGGCAGAAAGCCGCCGTACTCTTCCCTCATCGGAAGACCTGGTTTGCGGGAACCTGGGTACAGGCGCTCTATGACGCGGGCCGGTGCAGCCTGGAATCGAACAGGACCGAGGAAGCCAAACAATATTTCAGACAATATTTATGGGTTATGGAAAGCGCCGACCCCTCCCTCGAGACGCCCCGGAAAGCGGAAATTCTTCTGACGGGAAAATCCCTTAAGTGATGGAATCGATTGCCGGCTGCAGGGAGGATTGAATAATGCCTGAAAGCAGAATCGAATTGATACAGGGAGATATCACCCATCAGGATGTGTCCGTGATCGTCAATGCCGCCAACTCCGGCCTCCTCGGAGGAGGCGGGGTCGACGGCGCCATCCACAGGGCCGCAGGCCCCGGACTCCTGCAGGAATGCAGAAAACTTGGGGGGTGCGCCACGGGCGAAGCAAAAGTCACCGGGGCATATGATTTGAAGGCGCAATGGATCATCCATACGGTCGGCCCCGTCTACAAAGACGGCAAGAGCGGTGAAGACCGGCTGCTTGCGTCCTGCTACCGCCGCTCGCTGGAGCTCGCGAAGGAGCTCGGCGCCGTTAGTATCGCTTTTCCCTCCATCAGTACCGGGGCGTACCGTTTCCCCGTCGAAAGAGCCTGCCGGATCGCGCTCGGCGAAATAAAACAATTCCTGGCACAAAATCCCGTACCGGAAAAAGTGGTGCTGGTCTGTTTCGACTCTTTTACCTACGGCCACTATGCACGCCTTTTTTCAATGATTTAAACCCAGGATACCCCGGCTCCACTTCCCCGGATAATAAACGATCGACGTTAATTTTTGAACCCGGACCCGCCTTCCAATGTCGTCATTATTGGGGCTCAATCAATACTTGACAATGTCTATCGTGTTAATAGAGTATTATCGCGTCGCATCGCACAAGCGAAAGGAGATCGAATGCGCGAAGAAAAGGAAAAATATCGCCCGGCTACTCTGGTTCTGCACGCCGGCCAGGAACCGGATCCCGCCACAACCGCCCGGGCCGTGCCGATTTATGCAACGAGCAGCTACACTTTCAAAGATACCGGGCACGCAGCGGATCTCTTTTCTCTAAAAGAATTCGGAAACATCTATTCGCGCCTGATGAATCCCACTAACGACGTCCTGGAAAAGCGCCTTGCGGCTCTTGACGGCGGAATCGGGGGGCTGGCGTTCTCGAGCGGCCAGGCCGCCATTACGGCCGCCCTCCTGACCATCGCGCACTCAGGCCAGAATTTCATCGCATCGACAAGCCTGTACGGAGGCACATGGACCCTTTTCACCCAGACATTTAGAAAATTGGGGATCGAAGTGAGGTTTTTCAATCCCGATCAACCGGAAACCATCGAAACGAGGGCGGACGGGAACACGCGCGCCGTCTTCCTGGAGTCGGTCGGCAATCCCAAAAACGACATTGCGGACTTTGAAAAGATTTCAGAGATATCCCACGGCTGCGGCCTTCCGGTCATCGTCGACAACACGGTGCTGACGCCGGTTCTGTTCCGACCCGTCGAACATGGAGCCGACATCGTGGTGTATTCGACGACGAAATTCATCGGCGGCCACGGCGTGCATGTGGGCGGAGCCGTCGTCGACAGCGGCAACTTTCCATGGGCCGACAACCCGAAAAGATGGCCCGAATTCACGGAGCCGGACGAAGCCTACCACGGGCTGGTCTTTACCGAAGCGTTCAAACACCTGGGGAACCTCGCCTATATCGTACACATGCGCACCCATTGGCTCCGGGACACGGGCGCATGCCAGAGTCCCTTTGCGGCCTTTTTGCTCCTGCTCGGTCTGGAAACGCTCGACGTCCGCATGCAGCGTCATACGGGCAACGCGCTCGCCCTGGCCCGATGGCTTGCGAACCACCCCGCGGTCGAATGGGTGAACTACCCCGGGCTCGAGGGCCACAAACACCACGAAATGGCCCGGCGCTATCTCAAAAAAGGAGCCGGGGCGATCCTGGGATTCGGCATCCGGGGAGGCCGCCAGGCCGGCATAAAATTCATCGACAGCGTCCGTCTTGCCAGCCACCTTGCCAATATCGGAGACGCCAAAACCCTGGTCATCCATCCCGCCTCCACGACACACTCCCAACTGACCGAAAAGGAGCAGCGGACCGCCGGGGTTTCCCAGGAATATATCCGGGTTTCCGTCGGTATCGAGGACATCGCCGACATACGGGAGGACTTCGACCAGGCCTTGCGGGAATCGCAGAAATAAGAAGCGCGCACGGGAAAATACGATGACTACGAAAATCTTTGAAAGCAGCGACAGCGCCCGTTCGTCACGCCCCCTGAAGCACGTGAAAACAGCGGACTTCGAAGCGCCGCTCTCGCTGGAGCTGGGAGGGAGCCTGCCCCGGGTGACCGTCGCTTACGAAACGTACGGCACGCTCAACGCGGCCCGGGACAACGCCATTCTGATCTGCCATGCCCTGAGCGGCGACTCGCACGCGGCCGCCCACGACGAGGAGGATGATCCCGGATGGTGGGACATCGTCGTCGGCCCCGGAAAAGCCATCGACACCGACAGTTATTATGTAATATGCCCCAACATTCTCGGCGGGTGCCGCGGCACCACCGGCCCGAACAGCATCGATCCCGAAACAGGCCGGCGCTACGGGGACAACTTCCCCACTGTTACCACCCTGGATATAGTGGAGACGCAAAAAAGGCTGATCGAGCATCTCGGCATATCCCGGCTGCTGGCGGTGGTCGGAGGTTCCATGGGAGGCCAGCAGGTACTGACCTGGGCGACGCGGCATCCAGGAAGGGTCGCAGGTGCCGTTGCCGTCGCCACGTCGGCCAGGCTGACGACGCAGGCGCTGGCATTCGACATCGTCGGGCGCAACGCGATCCGGCGCGATCCCAACTTCGAAGAGGGCGACTACATAGACAAGGGGACTGTGCCCGCGGTGGGGCTGGCTCTGGCGCGCATGCTGGGTCACATAACTTACCTCTCTGCAGAGGCGATGCGGGAGAAGTTCGAGTTCAACCGTCTGCAGCCGAGAGAGCTGGATACGGAATTTGAGAAAATATTCAGTGTCGGCTCCTACCTGGCCCACCAGGGAGGTAAATTCGTGGAGCGGTTCGACGCCAACAGCTACATCAAGCTTTCGATGGCCATGGACCTTTTCAACCTCGGCGACACAAATGACGTGCTGGCCGCGAACTTGAGCCGGTCCTCATGCCGCTGGCTTATCCTCAGCTTTTCCAGCGACTGGCTTTTCCCTCCGGAACAGTCCCGGGAGCTCGCGGACACGCTTCTGGGACTCGGCAAGTCCGTCAGCTACTGCAATGTCGTCAGCAGCTGCGGGCACGATGCCTTCCTGCTCGAGGACGACCTGCCGGTTTACGGGGAACTGATGCGCGCATTCCTGGACACCATGCAGAACGGGATTCCGGAGTGTCTTGAGGAAGACGATTTTTACGTCCACGCTCCAGCCAGTATTTTCGGCTCCATCCATCGCCCCCGCATGGACAACGAAGAGATCGCCAGGCTTGTGGATCCGCACGCGAGCGTCCTCGATCTCGGCTGCGGCCGGGGCAGCCTGCTGGTAAAACTGCTGGCCAACGGCAACACAAAACTGATGGGACTTGAACTGAACGAAGAAGACGTCCTTTACTGCCTGCAAAGGGGCCTGAACGTGGTGCAGGCCGATCTGAACTCGGGACTCGATCCATTTTCAGATGGGCAGTTTGATTGCATTGTACTCTCACATACGCTTCAGGCGGTAAAGGACGTGGAGCACCTCATAAAAGAGATGCTGCGGGTCGGAAGCAAATCCATCGTCAGTTTCCCCAATTTCGCCTACCACAAGCTGCGCCGGATGCTTTACGAGGAAGGCCGGTCGCCCCGTTCGAACGAGCTTCTACGCTACGAATGGTACAACTCGCCCAATATCCGTTTTTTTTCCATCGAGGATTTCTACGATTTCTGCCGCCGGCGCGACATCCGGGTCCACGAATGCATCGCCCTGGATACCGAAGACGGACGCATCGTCACGGAAGATCCCAACCTTATGGCGGACATGGCGATCTTCGTCATCAGCCGGTAAGAAGCCGCCTCTTTCAATCTTCAGTCCTTGAACGCTTGTTTCAGGTATACTGTCCCTTCTTAACGGAAAGGCCATGCGACACCTCAACCTCGGAAGCTATATCGAATGTCTGAAGCGGGAGGGAGAACTCCACGTTATCGATGAAGCCGTGGACCCCCGTCTCGAACTGGCCGAGATCCAGCGCAGGGTTGTCGGGCGCCAGGGGCCGGCGCTTCTGTTCCGCCGGGTCCTGGGCACAAAATTCCCCGTTGTTTCGAACCTGTTCGGGACCCGCCGGCGCATCGATCTGGCCTTTGGCGAAGAGCCGTCCCGATTCATTGCACGCGTTACGGAAGCCGCCGAACGCCTGATGGCGCCTTCCCTTTCCAGGCTATGGGAGTTTCGGGACCTCGCCAAACAGCTTGTGCGGCTGGGAACCCGGATCCGCCGCTCGGGGCCGGTCCTCCAATGCGCCATGCACCCGGTGCGGCTGAAATCGCTTCCGCAGATTCAGAGCTGGCCGGGCGACGGCGGCGCCTTTCTTACACTGCCTCTCGTCTACACGGAGCATCCCGTGACCGGAAATTCCAATATCGGCATGTACCGCGTTCAAATCTACGAGGATTCGGTTGCCGGCATGCATTTTCAGATCCAGCGCGGCATGGGATTTCACTACCACGAAGCGGAAAAACTGGGGAAGCCTCTGGCGGCGAATGTCTTTTTAGGCGGCTCCCCGGCTCTCATCCTTTCTGCGATCGCGCCGCTTCCGGAAAATGTGCCGGAAGTCGTCCTGGCCTCCCTCCTGCAGGGAAAGAAATTATCGCTGATAAAGAACGGGGAAATCAGTTCTCTCCCGGTAGTCTCCGAAGCGGAATTCGCGCTCGTGGGCCATGTCCCTCCCCATACAAGGCGTAATGAAGGGCCATTCGGGGATCACTACGGATACTACTCCCTGGCGCACCCGTACCCCGTATTCGTAACGGAAAAGATTTTTCACCGAAAAGACGCGCTTTTCCCCGCCACCGTTGTCGGACGCCCCCGGCAGGAGGACCACTATATCTGCGAATACCTGCAGGAACTGTTCTCTCCCGTATACCCGCTGGTAATGAACGGAGTCCGGGCGGTGTGGGCCTACGACGATGCCGGTGTGCATCCCCTGGCGGCCGCGGTGGTCCGGGAACGCTACCCCAGGGAAGCGTTCGCGGCGGCATTGAGAATCCTGGGAGAGGGACAGCTGTCGTTGACCAAGTTCCTGATGGTCACCGACACGCCAGTGCAACTGCAGGATTTCCGCGCCCTAATGCGCCACATTCTGGAGCGCGCCGATTTCAGCACCGATCTGCATGTATTTTCGCCCGTTTCCCAGGACACTCTCGATTACACGAGCGGGACCGTGAACGAGGGAAGCAAAGCCGTCCTCATGGGCCTCGGAGACCGCCGCTTCAGACTTCAGGAAAATCCTGTCGCCGAGCTGAAAAATGAAGCATTCCGGGCCCAGAGGGTCTTCATGCCCGGCCTGCTCGTGGTGGAAGGCCCCAAGTGGCGGCAAAACGACGACGCCGCGGGTCAATTGCTGCAGGAGGAGGCCGTGCGGCCATTCCGCATTGTGGTGCTTGTGGACAATGCACGGGACTGCACCCGGGATGACGCGTCCTTCCTTTGGACGGTATTCACAAGGTTCGAGCCGGCAGCCGACATTCACGCGAAAGACTGCCGCCTGGAGCGCTTTCACGCGCTATTGTCGGCCCCGGTCGTGATCGATTGCCGGTTCAAACCCTGGTACCCGCCCCCGGTGGAACCGCTGCCGGAAACAGTGGCCCGCGTCGATGAACGGTGGCCCGCCCTTTTCCCCGGGGAATGAATCAGGCGAGGTTCCGCTCGGCAAATTCCCAGTTGATCAGCGAGTCTACAAAAGCCTTGATGTAATCCGATCGGAGGTTCTGGTAGTCCAGGTAATAGGCGTGCTCCCAGACGTCGATCGTGATCAGGGGCTTCATTCCCTTTTCAAGCGGAGTATCCGCATTGGATGTCTTCACTATTTTCAGGGCGCCGCCGTCCTGGACCAGCCAGGCCCAGCCGCTTCCGAACTGGGCGGCTGCCGCGCCGGCGAATTCCCCGGCGAACTTTTCGTAATCGCCGAAAGATTGCCGGATTTTTTCCGCAATCCGTCCGCCGGGCCGCCCGCCTCCGCCCTGCTTCATGCTTTTCCAGTAAAAGTTGTGGTTGAAAACCTGCGCCGCATTATTGAATAACGCGGCCCACTCGGTTTTCCCGGCCGTCCTTTTGATTATCTCTTCCAGGGAAGCATTCTCGAATTCCGTTCCCGCTACGATCTCCTTCGTTTTGTTGACGTATCCCCGGTGATGCTTTCCGTAATGAAACGACATCGTATTCTCGGATATATACGGCGCCAGGGCGCCGGGCCCGTAAGGTAGTTCGGGGAGCGCAATCCCCTCCCCCGGCTCCTCGACCGCAAATGAATCGGCGTCGTCGTTGCACGCCATTGCCAGCGCGGCGCCGGCCGCTCCGACAGTAATAAAAAATTCCCTGCGATTAACCAGGGGAATCTGTTTCCGTAACATAAAAGTACCCCTCCTGTTCCCGGATGTTCCGCTTGCTGATTCCAGCCACTATATTCCCCCGAACTTTTATTTAAAAGAAAGGAAATTATTCGTCCATCGATCCGGGGCGCTTTCGGGCTAAGATAAGGCGGACTTGGACCGGATACCGGCATAAAGGAGGGAGTGTTTTGAAAAACAGATCGCCCATGCGCTGCAGGGCTGCCGTCCTGGCGGCGCCGTTGGTTGCTGTTGTATTCGCGGCATGCATCGGGACTGAAAAACCCGGTGCGGTCCCGGAAAAGACAATGCATGAAATCGGGCAGCGGTTGAAGGATCTCGAAGACCGCGAGGAAATCCGGCGTTTGTTGATCGATTACGGCCGTTTCCTGGACCGGCGCGACTTTGAATCTTTTGCGCTCCTTTTCGCTGAGAATGAGGGGGAGTGGGTCGGCGGCATGGGAAAAGCCAGGGGCCGGGATGCGATCCGCCGGCTGATGGAGGAAACCATCGGGACCGGCACCGCGAAGGATGCCCCGGGCAGCTATCACCTTTTTACGAACGACAGGATCGATCTCGACGGCGACCGGGCCGTTGCTTCGACCAGGTGGATATTCGTGGTGCAGAACGGCGCCGGCAGGCCGGAACCCTTTTACCTGGGCCACTATGAAGACACGCTGGCGCGTGAAAACGGGAAATGGAGGTTTCTCCGGCGCGTCGCCTACTCCGACATTCCCAGGGAAAATCCCGAAACAGGGGAGAAGGACTAAGAAAGGAACCCTTCGCTTGCAATCCCCCTGAGGGACGGGAATCGGCGGAATTCCCCTAGCGGGAATCCGCTCCGCTGCTTTCCGCTATTTCGGCAAGCCTCAATTTTCCCTCGAGCTCGATCTGTTCCGAGGAGCGCCCGACAAGTATTTTCCGTTCGCCGGTTTCAATTTTCCATCTTCTTTCCGCGGCGTCGTAGTAACAGAAGGCCCGCCTGTCCAGCTTTACCGAAACCCTTTTTCTTTCGCCGGGATCGAGAGCGACTTTCACGAAACCCTTCAGTTCCTTCGGCGGCCGCTTTACATCGCTTCCGGCGGAGCCGACATAAACCTGGGCCACTTCGGAACCTTGCATATTGCCCGTGTTCACGATTTCGAACGAGACTTCAAACTGCGCGCCTGGAGCCGTCTTTCCGACCGCTTCCCGAGCCGCCGTCGTTATTTCCAGATCCCTGTACTCGAACGTCGTATAGGAAAGCCCGTGCCCGAACGGGAAGAGCGGCTTTGCGTTTCTCCGTTCGTATCCCCGGTACCCGACAAACACGCCTTCCCGGTATGCGACCCTGTCCGCGCCAGGATCCGGGTAGTAATTTTCAAACGCCGGATTATCCTCGGGGCTGTTTTCGAAAGTCACGGGCAGGCGGCCGGACGGGTTCGTGCGTCCCATGAGAATTTCAGCAAGCGCCCTGCCCCCCTCCTGGCCCGGATACCAGGTTGCCATCACGGCCGGCACAGTGCCGAGCCACTCCCTCATATCCACGCCGCCGCCCGAGGTGATCGCCACAATCGTTTTCGGGTTGACCGCCGCAACCTCCCGGATCAGCATGTCCTGTCCGGGCGGGAGCCTGAATTCCCTGTCCCCGCTTTCGCTCTCGATTTCGGAATTGAATCCGGCGGCGACGACGACCGCATCGGATTGCCGCGCCAGTGCCAGAGCGTCCGGATCCACCAGGCTCCCGGTCTGCACGATGCCCAACCGCAGTTTTCCGCCCGCGTAACCGCCGCCCCTGCGCACGAGCTCCAGAACCACTTTATTGCCGCCGCCCACGAACCCTGCGGTTTCCGTATCCAGCAGGGCTTTCGAAAAGTCCCATGCGTCGAGCACAGGCCGGTCGTTGACATGGAGCCGGTAGCCGATCCTTTCTCCCGGTATCTGCACGAACACCTCGTAGTTCCCTTCGCCGGGCGCCGTGAAATACCCCGTCCAGCGGGCGGAGGTGAACGGCTCGAGAATCCCGCCCGTGAACCCGGGGGAACCGACTCCCGCCACGATGCATTTGCGGTCAGGTTCGCCCGACAGGTCCATGCCCTCGAACAGCTCCAGCAGCATGCCCTGCGATCCGCCGGACGGAGCGGTATAAAAACGCGTCGCATCGGCAATGTCCCCCGGTGACGGAATGCCCGGATGGTAGTGCACCGATGCCCCGCCCTCCAGGAGTTGCGCCAGCCCTTCGAGGATGCTGACCGCGCCGAACGGGGTGACGCGCGCGCTTCCTCCCCCCGCCACCGGGGCGGGATGCGCGTTCGGCCCCAGGACCGCGATTGTTTTGATTGTCTCCGGGTCGAGCGGAAGAATCGAGTTTTCGTTCTTGAGCAGAACCACGGACGCCCGGGCGGCATCGAGCGCGACCTCCCGGCCGGCCGGGTTGTAGCGCGGGACGGTCCGGTCCGTCTGCTCGCGGTCCAGCCAGCCGAAACGCACGGCCGTGCGAAGAATGCGCCGGACCTTGTCGTCGATGGTTCCCATGGCGATCCTTTGCTGTTCGAGTGCGGGCAGGAGGTTGCGGCGGTTCATAAACTCGCCCGAGGGCATCTCCAGGTCCAGCCCCCCGACGGCGGCCGCAATGCCGTCGAAGGTCGAGGTCCAGTCCGACATGAGGACGCCTTCAAAACCCCATTCCTTTTTGACTATTTCATTGTTCAGGTACCCGTTTTGCGACATGTATACCCCGTTGGTCCGGTTGTAGGCCGTCATGACGGCTCCCACATCCGCTTCTCTGACGGCGGCTTCGAAAACCGGAAGATATATTTCCCGCAGTGTTCGCTCGTCGATGACCGCATCGGTTTTGCGCCGGTCGAACTCCGAATTGTTTCCCGCGAAGTGTTTGACCGTCGCGCATACGCCCTGCTTCTGCACGCCCCGGATGTAGGGAACCGCAATTCTCGACGCCAGAAGCGGGTCCTCCCCCAGATACTCGAAGTTCCTTCCGTTCATCGGCGCCCGGTAGATATTGACGCCGGGGCCCAGCAGGAAATGAACGCCCCTGGCGCGCGCGTCCCGGCCTATTTCGATGCCGACGCGTTCGGCCAGCGCGGGGTCCCATGAAGCGGCCAGCGCAATGCCGCCGGCCATGGCGGTTGCCGGTCCGTAGTTGCGGACACCGAGGGGGCCGTCCGCCATTTTCAACCGGGGCACTCCCAGCCGGTCGACGGAACGAATGTAGAAGCGGTCCGCTCCGCCGATATAATCTATTTTCTCCTCCAGGCTCATCCGGTCCAGAATAGATTCGACCCGGTCTTCCGGATCCCCCGGTTGCGCGCCTCCGGGAGACTGGGCCGAGGAAAGGGCCGCTCCCAGGATGAAACCCAGCAGTGCGATCATGAGCCACAGTATCGTCGACATGAATTTCTCCTCAGCAATGAAGCTTTCCTGTTGTTTTGCGAACCGCTGAGGGGATATTACTATAATGATTTCTGAATTGCATATAAAGACAAGGTCCGAATCCGCTCCCGATAACCCTCGCTAGAGGGGGGACAGAAGAATAAATGGAAAGTCCCGCAACCATTCCGCCCGGAAGAGAGGATTGACGATGAAAGCCGTGCGTGTGCATGAAACCGGGGGATCCGACAGGCTTGTGTATGAGGAAACACCGGCGCCTTCTCCGGCAACGGGGCAGGTTCTTGTAAGGATCCGCTCCATAGGCGTCAATTTCATCGACGTCTATTTCAGGAAGGGCCTGTACCCGGCCGCGGTCCCGTTCACGCCGGGCATGGAGGCGTCGGGCGTCGTGGAGGGTCTCGGCGAAGGCGTTGCCGGCATCATGCCCGGCGGTCGCGTCGCTTATGCCATGACTCCCGGATCCTACGCCGAATACGCCGCGGTGGATTCCGACAAACTGATAACGCTTCCCGAATCGATCGATTTCGAGACGGCATCCTCGGTTCTGCTCCAGGGCATGACCGCCCACTACCTGACCCGTTCGACGTTCCCGCTCAAAAAAGGCTCGACACTGCTGGTGCATGCCGCAGCCGGAGGGGTTGGACTGCTCCTGACTCAGATCGCCGCGTTTCTGGGCGCACGGGTCATTGCGACCGTCTCGACCGATGAAAAGGCTTCGCTGGCGCGGGAAGCCGGGGCGGAACACGTCATTGTTTACAGCCGGACCGACTTCGAAGCCGGTGTCAAGGAGATTACGGGCGGGACCGGCGTCGATGTCGTGTTCGATTCCGTGGGCCGGGACACTTTCGACCGAAGCCTGAACTGCCTGAAGCCGCGCGGCACCCTGGTGCTTTTCGGGCAGTCCAGCGGTCCGGTGCCGCCGGTCGACCCCAACATCCTGAATTCGAAAGGATCTCTTTTTCTGACCCGCCCCGGGCTGGCCCATTACACGGCGACCCGCGCGGAATTGGTTCAGCGAGCGAACGACATTTTCCGCTGGCTCGCCGACGGCGTCCTGAAACTTCGCATCGACCGGATTTTTCCCCTGAGGGATGCATCCAAAGCGCACGACCTGCTGGAATCGAGAAACAGCCGCGGCAAGGTCCTCCTGCGTCCGTAGGAGACAGACGCCTCCCCGCAGTATCCTGCGTATCGAAAAATTCCCCTTCCTGAGTCTATAAACCGACCGCGGCAGGCGCATGTGAACTTCGGTCTTGATCTCGGCTGCTGATTATTGAGACACCGTTTACCGCGGAAAGTTCCTGAAAGCAGAATGAGAGGGCAGACGTTTTCTCAATTGGATATTGCATGGGATGAGTCAGGCGGGCGGGTGCCTGCGGTTACCCCATCAGCGTGATCATGACCGCCTTCTGGACGTGCAGGCGATTCTCTGCCTGCTGAAAGACAATAGAGCGCCCGGAATCGATGACCGATCCGGTCACCTCTTCCCCCCTGTGCGCGGGCAGGCAATGCATGAACACGTAGTCGGGCCTGGCGCGGGAAACCAGGCCGTCGTTCACCTGGAAGGACCGGAACGCCTCCCGGCGCCGGGCCGCTTCGGATTCGGCCCCCATGCTTGTCCAGACGTCCGTATAAATGACGTCCGCATCTTCAGCCGCCCGGAAAGGATCCGTAAGAACTTCGATCCTGGCTCCGGTTTCGCCGCCGTTTTCCTGCGCCCAGCCGACCACGGCGGGATCCGGCCCGTAGCCGGCCGGGGAGGCGACGTGAAGTTCGGCCCCAAAACGCGCCGCTCCGTATATCAGGGAATGGGCCACATTGTTCCCGTCGCCGATATAGGCGATTTTTATTCCGTGCGCCGCACCCTTCGCTTCACGAATGGTCATGTAATCGGCCAGCGCCTGGCAGGGGTGGCAGAAATCCGTGAGCCCGTTTATTACAGGGATGGAAGCGAACCTCGCGATATCCTCCACGACGGCATGGCTGAAAGTCCGGGCCATGATCCCGTCGACCATGCGCTCCAGGTTGCGCGCCACGTCGCCGACCGACTCCCTCCGGCCGAGATGGATCTCGTTCTGTGTCAGATACAGGGAAAAACCGCCGAGCTGCTGGATTCCGACTTCGAAAGACACGCGCGTTCTCAGCGACGGTTTCTCAAAAATCATGGCAAGCGCTTTGCGCTGCAGGATGTTTGCGTACTTCGACGGATTTTTCTTGACCGCGTCCGCCAGCGCCAGCAGCTCGTTCATCGCATCCGCCGGCCAGTCCCTGATGGTAATGAAGTCCTTGTTTTTCATCCTTTACCCCAAAATCCAATACTGTATCGAAAAAGTTTCCTTCTGGCCATACCGAACCCTCATTTTTCGCAAAGCCGGCAACGTTCTTGCCTGTCCGTGCTTCGACTAATAATATGGGAGATTTGAAGGCACCTGTGATATCTCTAAAGGAGTCCTGCGGCACGGAATCCTGCAGCAGACCCATGATCGGATCCCTATGAACGAGCGCACCCTGAAAACACTGGAACTCGATGCCTTCCTGGCTTTGGCGGCACGGCACGCCGAGACCGGGCCGGGCCGGGAAAGAATCCTGCACCTCGAGCCCGCGACATCGCGGGCCGCCATCGTCGCGGACCTCGACCTCACAGGCGAATGCGCGGATTTTCTCTCCGCAAACGGAAGGTTCGGGCTGGCCGGGGTCCGGGATCCCGCCCCGATAGTGCGGCAGCTTCAGATTGAAGGCACAAGCCTCGACCCGAAACAGATACTGCAGACGGAAACGCTGCTGTCGTCGAGCATTCAGATAAAAAGCCTTATTAAAAATGCGGAACCGGCCGGGTCTTTTCCGAACCTGCGCAGGATTGCGGCCTCCATACCGGATGCCGGGCGCCTGCTGGCCGCCATCGAGGGCAAGATACTCCCCAACGGGGAACTTGACGACAATGCCAGCTCGGAGCTTCGCCTGTTGAGGAGGGACCTGACCGACCGGCGGGCGCGCATCCACAGGGCACTCGAGTCGATCTTGCGCAGCCGTTCGCAGGCCGTGCAGGAGGAGATCATCACGTTCCGCAACGACCGCTTCGTCATCCCCGTCCGGACCGATTCGCGCAACCAGATACCCGGCGTCGTGCACGGGCTGTCTTCGAGCGGCCAGACCACCTTCATCGAACCCCTGACGGTTATCAACCAGAACAACGATCTCGTCCGCCTGCATGAAAGGGAAATCCTGGAAACAAACCGGATCCTGGCGGAAATCACCGGCTCCTTGAGAAGCGGCCTGCAAGAGATCCGGTCCATAATCGAGCTTGTGACCGTCCTGGATGCCGCGCAGGCAAAGGCCCTGCTCGCAGCTGAATTTCAATGCTCCAGACCGGAAATTTCGGAAAACGGAACCTGCCGTCTGTGCAATGCGCGCAATATCCTGCTTGAAAGCTCCTTTCGCGACTCAGGCTCCCGGGTCGTGCCGATATCCCTGGATCTGGATCGGCAGCATCCGGTGCTGGTCATCAGCGGACCGAACGCGGGCGGGAAAACGGTCGCGCTGAAGACTCTGGGGCTTCTTTCCCTCATGGCGCAAACCGGATTTCATTTGCCGGTGCAAAACGCCGTCCTCCCGGCCTTCAAAAAAATATTCGCGGACATCGGGGATCAGCAATCCATGGCCGCAAGCCTTTCGACATTTACGGCGCACATGCGCAACATCGCGGAAATGGACGGGCAGCTGGATCTTCCTGCGCTGGTCCTGCTCGACGAGGTCGGCACCGGCACCGATCCCGAAGAAGGCGCCGCTTTAGCCATCGCCATCATCGACTATTTCCATCGCGCGGGCGCCACTACGGTCGCCTCCACCCATTACCCGAGACTGAAAATGTGGGCTTCCCAAACCGACGGAGTCCGGAACGCCTCGGTGGAGTTCGACGAAAAAACCCTGCAGCCGACCTACCGTCTCATGCTCGGTGTCGCCGGCGCATCTTCGGGCGTTGAAATCGCCAGAAGGATGCTCGTTCCCGAAGAAATCCTGTCCCGGGCGCAGTCGCTCGTCGAACCCAGCTACGCGCAGGCAAGGGAGTATCTGCGCCAGCTCAAGGAAACGCTGGATGCGCAGCAGGACCTGCGTTCGGCACTGGACTCCGAAAGGGCCGCCGTCGCTCGGAAATATTCCTCGCTGGAGAAGGATTTTGCCGATCTTGAAAAGAAGCGGGAACGGGAATTCGCCCGGGAGCGCGAGCGCCTCCTGGAAGAATTCAGGGCGGAAAGCGACCGGGCCCTGCGCGGCATAAAGGACCGCGCCGAGGCCGCCCGGATGAAAAAGAACGTCCAAGCGCGGGCTGCGGCACTGGGGAGGATAGCCGCCGGATCCGCCGGCAAAAATGAATCCGGCCGTGCGGGGAGCGGGAATGCGGATCCGGACGAGGTAATTGCCGCCGGCGATCGTGTGAAAATCCGGTCGCTGGATCGCGAAGGCTCCGTGGAATCGATCAACAACGATACCTTTACCGTGGCCATTGGATCGGTCCGGTACCGGGCGGGCCGTTCCGACCTTTCCAAAATCTCCCGGCAGGGAGAATCCGCCCCTGCCCGGGATCGCGGATCGTGGCTGACGGGGCAACCGTCCAATATTGACGGCGCGGATGAGGCAATGAGCCCGGAGCTGAAAGTAATCGGAATGACGGCCGACGAGGCGGTCGCCAGGGTCGACAAATTCCTGGATCAGGCATTCCTCGCCGGCGAAGAACAGGTCCGCATTATCCACGGCCACGGAAAGGGCATTCTAAGGAGGGCCATCGCCGAACTGCTCGAGAACCATCTGCAGGTCAAAAGATTCGGCCCGGCCCCTCAGGACCAGGGCGGAGGCGGCGCCACCATTGTGGAGCTGAAGCAATAAGGAATCCTATTATAATGCAGTAAAACTGAAGAGAAAAAACCATGGGCGTCATTAAGCTGTATAAAGAAAATCCACAGACATACGAACGGGAAGCTCTGGGGGTCATCACCCGGAACCAGCTGGATTTCCTTATCGAAAACTTCGAAGAAGAGTTCGAGGAAGACGAAGAGTACCTGCTCAACGCCGCAACCCTCGATTTCCTGAAGGATCAGAAGGCGGATAAGAATCTGATTGCGCTTCTGGAAAAAGCTCTGGCAGGCGCGCAGGACGGCATCGACATTTTGTACCTTGAGGAATAAACCCGGTTTGTCCCTCCCGAATCCTTCGCACCCGGCCTGTAACTGCCGAGCTGCAGATTGTTCAATCCGGCAACCGGCCGGAGTCCGGGCTGACTTCCCGTTTCTCAACGGCCGGCCCGTACTTTCGGAGCCGGGGAGTGCCCGCCCGGCTTTGCTCCGCAAAAAACCTTCACCGCAGTAGACGATGGGTCCAATTCCCTATAGGACCGGGAACGAATAAAGGGTTACGCTCAACGGTGATACCTCGATGCGTTTATCTTTTATTTCGAGTGTCTCCGCCTCGATATCAACCCCCCGTTTCCGGCCGGGAAGATTATGGGCCCACCGGTTTTTACCGCTGATTTTCCACATTCCGGCTTTGGACCCGATCTTCACCCCCGCCGTTTCAAGAACCAGGGACCGGGGCTCCGAAGCGGGATTTACAACAGCCACCGTGAGGTAGTTCCTGTCTTGCGTCCATGCCGCGGCGATATCCAAAGACCCGAGATCGCCCGAGACCCGGACCGGTATTTTCCCGAAACGCCGCCTGTAAAGCTTCAGGACGAGCCCCGTCGGCTCGAACTCGGCCGCCGTTTTCGTCGTTTTTATGGCCCCGATGACGTTGACGGTCTGGGCGTAATTGGCCATGAAAAAAAGATCGCTCTGCCGGAACATTTCGTGAAGCCCGGCGGCGATGCCGAGGGCGTCCTGGAGAAAGTAGCGCACCCCAAGCTCCCCGTATTCATTCCCGCCGTACCAGTAGTTCCATTCGTCCAGGGCGATGCGGATGTCCTTGCCGGCGAGGGAGGGCAATTCCTCTCTGTATTTCCGATGCGCGTCGGCGACGCGGCGGATTCCCTGGGGAATCTGGGCCACGTGGGATTCGACATCGTCCCGGTCCTGCCAGTAGAGGTGTTCGCTCAGAAGCTCCATATGATCGGCGCAGTTGGCCAGCATCTCCCGGCTCCACTCGCCTGCCTGGCCGACGGCGATGGACTGAATCGCGGGATCCACCGCGCGCATGGCATCCACAACCCCGCGATGCTTTTTCAGGTACTCCGTGAGGGGCATGTGCCCGAGCTGCCAGTCGCCGAACATTTCATTGCCGATCGCCCACCACCGGGCCCCGAAGGGATTGGGATGCCCGTTTTTCGCGCGCAGCGCGCCCATGGGAGCGTCCACGGCGCCGTTGACATACTCGACCTCCTCCGCGGCGCCCGCGGCGCCCCCCAAGCCGGTATTGACCGCGATAAAAGGTTCCGCGCCGATTTCGCGGCAAAGGTCCATGAACTCGTGGATCCCGACATCGTTATGCTCCACGCCCTTCCAGGCCGGATTTTTTCTCGGGGGCCTCCTGTCCGGATCGCCGATCCCTTCCTTCCATTCATAACCGCTGACGAAGTTGCCGCCGGGCCAGCGGTACACGGGCGCATTCAATTCCTTCAAAAGCGCCACGGTGTCGCTGCGCCACCCCCGGACATTGTCCGCAGGCATCAGGGAGACCGTGCCTACCAGAAAGCTCCCCTCCCCGCGGCCCGCGATCTCCAGTCGCCCGTTGTCGGTCGTGCCTCCCGAGGTAAACGCGAGAGGCACCGTGACGTAGCCGGACCGCAGTCTTTCGACGGTCACCGTAGCCCTGTCCCCGGCCCCGCCTCCCCAGGCGAGGCTCACCTCGATCGGCGCCGCCGCCGGATCCCCGGACAGTGCGATCCTGCCCGTGTAGCGTTTCCCGGAAACCAGCCCCAGGCGTTGCTGCTGTATTCCCGCCCGCCGCCCGTTCCCCGGAAGCCGCACTTCCGGCGTGTGCTCCCCGACGTAGGAATTTTGCTTCTGCATGGTTACGGCGGATGCATCTCCGATAACCATCCATGGAGACCGTACGAGCAGTTCGTAGGGATGCCCCTCCCCGTCCCAGGAGCGCGGGCCGGGAGTGAACATCTCCCATGCCGGGGCTTCTCCGGTTACGGGGTAGTAAAATTTCCGGTCTTCGAGCATCTCGGCCCAGAGCCCACCGTAAATGCAGCGGCCCAGATGTTCTATGAACTGGCCGTAAACATAGGGGGAGATCGGCTCCGCCGTTTTTAAGGCATCGATCCTGACCGCAACCGACTCCGCGGTATCGGCGCCGGACAGCACCGCGCTCACGGCCAATCCCATCAGCAGCAACGCAAGCGGTAATGAATATCTCTTTTTCATTGAAGGGCTCCTTTGACGCGTCGTGTACCCCGACCAAAATCCGTTTATGCAAAAACTTATTTCAACGATCCCCATCTTCCCGGAATCGCCAGTTTACAGCGAGGGCATCGTCCCCCGGGCTCAAGTCTGCAGCTCAGAATGCGGTACCCGATCCGCTCGACGAGCAGTTCCCCGCATTTCGGGCACCGCGTGTTTTCCAGATCGCCGCTATCTCCCGGACGGTTCCCGGCGTAAACATAGTGCAGGCCGCTGTTCCTTCCGATATCCGCGGCGCGCACCAGATCGTCGGGCGCCGTATCGCGCGGCTCCGTCATCCGGTAATTTTTATGGAAGGCGGTCACGTGCCAGGGTATATCCGGAGAAACCGAACGGATGAAACCTGCCAGCCCGGACAAATCCCGCGCCGAATCGTTGAACCCGGGAACCAGCAACGTGACGATTTCCATCCATATGCCCGCTTTGTGCAGGCTCCGGATCGTTTCCAGGACCGGCCCAAGCCTTCCGCCCAGCTGCCGGTACTTCGCATCGCTGAAACATTTCAGATCAACCTTGAAAAGATCCACCCACGGCCCGAGGTACTCCAGCGCCTCGGAGGACGCAAATCCGTTGGACACGTAGGCGGTCGTCAATCCCGCGGCTTTCGCCTCCCGGAAAACCGCGGCGCTCCACTCGGCCGACACCAGGGGTTCATTGTACGTGCTGACGATAATCCCGGCGCCTTCCCTGCCGGCGGCCTCGATCAATGCGCCCGGGGTTGCCGGGGACAGATAGGGCGCCGCTTTGGGATCCTTGAGAACCTGGGACGTGATCCAGTTCTGGCAGAAGCCGCAATGAAAATTGCAGCCGAGCATGCCGAAACTCAAGGCCGCGGAACCCGGACGCACATGGAAAAAGGGTTTCTTCTCGACAGGATCGCACTGCACGCCGGACACGTATCCGAACGGGACCCGCAGCACGCCCCCGCGGTTGAAACGCACCTTGCAGGCGCCCGACCTTCCGTCGCGTATCCTGCAGCGGTGCCCGCAGGCGAGGCAGCGCACCTGGTTCTTCTCGAGCTTCTGAAACAGCTCGCCCGGCTTCGAGTGCCGTTCGATTATTTCCGCCGCCGATAGCATATCCCTTTTCGAGGCCTTGAAGCTGAAGGCGTGAAAGCCAACAGCCCGAACATTTTTTTGACACGGGTCTTTTTTCACTTTAGCATGAAATTTATGAAAAACACGACACTGTAAATGAAGGAAGCGCCATGCCCCGAAAAGAGAAGAGAGAAGAAGCCCGCCCCAATAAAGACGGAGGCAAGGGCCGGATTTCCCGGAGGAAGTTCGCCATCGGGTCCATGGCCGTCATCGGATCCAGTCCTTTGGTCCTTGCCGACGTTTCTCCGGAAACTCCCCCTTTCAAGCTCGACATTGCAGGCGAGGTACGCCGTCTCATGGTGGACCGTCACATCCTGGAAGACGACCTTGTCAAGGTGATCGGCCATGCGGAAAAAAGCGGGGTAAAACTGTACCGGCAGGACAGCGACCGCCTGCTGGCCAAACTGCGCATGGATGAAGTCTATTTCTATGCGGAATACTCGCCCGTGGATGGCGGCTACCGCATCCATGACGCGTATTCGCACCGTTTCCTGCTCGAGGAAGGAATGTAATGGCCGACTGGTACTGCTACAAGGACAAGGTAAAAATGCTGGAAACGGACGTCAAGTTGAGCTACATGCAGCTCTCTCAAAGGCTTCCCGGCCTCCGCTGTCCGGTCTGCGGCGAAAGCTACCTCACCGAGGAGATCGTCGTCAGCGTGGTGAAAGAAGCGGAAAACATGATCTACGGGAAATAGGATCCATACATGCCGGATTCGCCTGACCTGACGGAAAGCCTCTGCCCGCAATGCCTGCGCCGCATTCCGGCCCGCCGAATCACCGAAAACGGTTCCGTCTACCTGGAGAAAAGCTGTCCCGCCCACGGCTACCTGGGCAAGGCGCTTTTGTGGAACAATGCACCCAGATCCTATTCCGAATGGGAAAGGCCCTTGGATAAGAATGTGCCGAGGAACCGGGAAAAGGAACCGTCGCCGCCGCCCGGATACCCGTTGCGATGCGGCCTCCGCCCCGATCACAAACAGCGCACCTGCACCGCCGTCATCGAGGCCACGGAGACATGCAATCTGCGCTGTCCCGTGTGCTTCGCCTCGTCCCCGGGCGCTCCCGCCAAGGATCCGAAGAAAGAAGAGATCGCCCGCATGCTCCGGTCCCTTCTGGATGCCGGCGGCCCCTGCACGGTTCAGTTCAGCGGCGGCGAACCGACCCTGCGCGACGACCTGCCGGAATTGGTGGCACTGTCCAGGAAAATGGGATTCGACCATTTACAGATCAATACCAACGGGATCCGCCTGGCCGAGGACGCGGACTTCGGGCGCGCCCTGGCCGACGCCGGCGCTTCGGTCGCATTTCTCCAGTTCGACGGCGTCGACGATTCCGTCTATAAACGCATCCGCGGAGCCGGGCTTTTTGAGACCAAACAAAGAACGATTGAGCGCTGCGCCGAGTTGAAACTCGGCGTGATTCTCGTTCCCACCCTGCTCAAGGGGGTCAACGACGATCATATAGGACGGATCATCCGCTTTGCCCGGAAATGGGTGCCGGTGGTGAAAGGGGTGCATTTTCAACCCATGACCTACCTCGGCAGGTACCCCGGCAAGCCCCGCAATGAAGCGCGCTTATTGATACCCGATATCCTCGACGCCATTGAAAAGCAGACCCTGGGAGAATTGAAGGTGGAGAATTTCATCCCGCCCGGCTGCGAAGAATCCCACTGCTCCTTTTCCGCTCTCGCCGTCCTTGGAAAAGACGGCAGGCTGATACCCACGACCCATTTTGATTCGGTGCGCAGATCCCGGCCGTGCTGCAGCGAGGACTATGCCCGGCGCTCGATCGATCACGTCCGAAGCCGCTGGAGATACATGGAACCGGGTCCGATGCCCATCCTCCCCGGCAACAGGGCGGGCAGCGGCCCCGCCCCCGAGGACGACCTTTTTGAACGGATCCGGAGCCATTCCCTGTCCATATCGGGCATGGCATTCCAGGATGCTTGGAACATCGATCTCGAGCGGCTCGAGCGCTGCTGCGTCCACGTGGTGACGCCGGAGGGGAAGCGGGTCCCTTTCTGCGCCTATTACATGACCGGAACCCGCGGCCGGCGGCTGTATCCCGCCCGGAAAGAATATTGACGTGGCGGCGATCTATCTGCAATCCTGGCTCCAGGGCGTGATTGAAGATAATTTGAGGACGGATGCCGAATTCCGCCGCTTCTCGGGCAAAGAGCGCGCTTCTTCCTTCACCCGGTCCGATGTCGAAAGCTACCGGGACTTCAACCTGCGGCGAACGCTCCGGTACGCGTATGAAAAAAGCGCCTTCTACCGGGAGCGGTTCGACAGGGCGGGGATGAAACCGTCCGACATTGCCGGCTATGAAGATCTGGTGAAACTCCCTCTCACCGACCCCCGCGACCTGGCTCAACACCCCTACCGGTTTTTATGCATCCCTCAGTCCGCCGTGGCACGGCCGTGCATATTCGTCACTTCGGGTACTACCGGCCCGCAAAAGGAAATTTTCTGGTCCCGGTGGGATCTGGAAAGGATCACAGACTTCATGGCGGCCGGGATCGGTACGGTTGCGGCCCGCAACGACACGGTTCAGATCCTTCTGTTCGACGGCCGACCTTACAGCCAGGCGGACCTCCTGCGGCGTGGTATCCTCAAGTTCGGAGCCTCGCCCGTCGTTTCGGGTGCGGCGCGAAGCCCCGAAGAACAGCTGGCTGTCCTGGAAAAATCCCACAGCGCGATATTATTCGGGTACGCCGGACAGATTTACCGTATGACCAAAGAGCTCGAGGCCCTACGGGACCTCGAGTCGATGGGATTGAAGGCCCTTTTCCTGGCCGGGGAATATCTGCCCGCGGCGAGACGGTGCGAACTGGAATCCATCTGGAACTGCAGGGTCCATACCCATTACGGACTGACGGAAATGGGGCTCGGGGTGGCTGTCGAATGCAGCGCCCAGAACGGATACCATTTCAATGAAGCCGATCTCCTTCTCGAAATAATCGACCCCGCAACAGGGCGGCGCTCAAAACCCGGGGAGGAAGGGGAGCTTGTTTTCACCACCTTGACCCGGGAAGCCATGCCCCTGATCCGGTACCGGACGCACGACCTGTCCCGCCTGATCGAGAATCCGTGCCCCTGCGGCGCCGTAAGCCTGCTCCGGTTCGATGCGGTCAGGAAGCGGCTGGAATCGATCGTGAGGCTTTCGGACGGGGCGGAAATCTATCCCGCGCTTTTCGACGACCTGCTCTTCGCCGTCCCCGATGTAATCGACTACCGGGTAAGAATAATGAAGCACGGAGGCAGGGACCGGCTGATGTTCGAAATAGAAACCGCACGCGATACCACCCGTGTCCTTGCCCGAATCCGCCGCAGGCTCTTTTCGGCGCCGGTCATTTGCGCGGGCAGAGACGCCGGCACCATGGACGAACCGCATGTGGCCGTGGTCCCCATGGGCTCCCTCGAGACCGCGGACCGTGCAAAGAAGATGATCGTCGACTCGAGATGAGTGCCCCTCTGTCGTCTTCTCTCGTGGGATTCGCGCAAAAATAAGTTTACATTTTGGCGCGAGCCCTTAG
>JAFGAO010000242.1 GCA_016933615.1 Acidobacteriota bacterium | reverse complement strand
TTGAAGCGGGCGTAGTCCCGGTCGACCGTGATCCACTCGCACCCCGATTCGATGGCCAGAGCGGCAAACCAGGCATCCTGGATGAGGTTTCCCGAGGCGGCCGATTCCCGGCAGAGGGCTTCGAAGATCCACCAGTGATCCTCGCCGGGGAGAATGATGCGCGCCTGGGGCTGGGACTGGATGACGTGGATGAACTCGAGCGCTTCCCCGACCGGACTTGGACTGACAAAGATTCGCGGATGCGTGGCAACCCGAAGAAAGGAACAGAAGACCTGGGGAGATATCCCATAGGCTTCCGGCCCGTTGAGGACCGATTCGAGCCAATCCCGATAGAGCGGGTGATCGGCCATGTCGGAACGGAAGGCGTAAACGAGCACATTCACGTCGGCCAGAATCACCCGATCCCCTCCATCCGGTCGAGAAGATCGGCCGCGTTGCCGAGATCCACACCCGGCAGCGTGCCCCCCTCCCTGCTGCAGACCGGGAGATTGACATGGCGCCGTTCCGTGGCCCTGACCGGTTCCGCCAGGACCAGACGGAGCCCTTTTTCGATCAGGGAAGTCAGGGTCTCCCCTCTCCGGGCCGCTTCGCTCCTGGCCTTCTTCATCAGGGTTTCATCCAGCCTGACGGTGGTTCGCATATGTCAGAGCATATGCCTAATATGTCTATATGTCTAGGACAATTCAACACAGCTCGGCGGCATATTCCTCCGCGCGCAGCACCCGCACTCCATGCTTCATCAGGATGCTGATATGGCGCCGGTTGTCGGTCACGACCGTGCGGGCGCCCGAATGGCGCGCGATTTCGGCGATCGGTTCCGCTCGAGGGCAACCAGCACCCCGGGGTCGATAGCCGGCAGATCCCTTTTCTCCGCCGTGGGCCGTGCGATCAGTCGCCCTCCTTCGCATACGAGAACGGGGGCAGGCCCGGATCGCAGCCGGAATGACCACTATCCCTGCCTTGTCTATGGTAGTTTTCATATGTCTATTATACGCAAGTCCTAGAACGCGATTACCTTTTCGATTCCCTCCGGCGCCACAAGGCCAGGGCGGCCATCCCGAAACCCAGAAAGGCCAGCGAGGAAGGCTCGGGAACGGCGCTTACAACCGGGGGAATGCGGGTGCCGGAAACCACCAGGTTGTCGATCCGGTTGTTTCCCGAGGAGCCGGTGGCGCCGTCAAACCTTATGCGGAAGCCGGCGGCGGGATTGTCGCCGAGCCCTGTAATCGCACCGAAGTCGAAGCTCTGAAGCCCGAAAGTGGTGCCGGGGCTGAAGCCGCCGTAATCGGTCCACGAACCGCCCGAATCGAGGCTGTATTGAAGCAGGTTGTCCAGAAAGCCGGTGCTGGTGCGCTGCGCGGCGAAGCTGACGCCGATCGCCTCGTACCCTTGCGTCCCCGTCATCCAGGTGAGGTAGCGCCCGTTATTAGCCATCCCTACGAGGCGGAGCGCCGCCCCGGCCGGATCCTCCCCCTCGAGGTTGACGCTGCTGCCGGAAGTGTTGCCGATATTGGCGGGGTTGAAGTCGCTCGACATGATTCCGCTGCCCAGGTCGACCGAGAACTCCAGTTCACCCCCGGTGACGCCCGTGGCGGCGTCGTTGAAATTCCAGACGGCGATCGTCTCCCCGTGAACGGGGATTATCAGGGCCGTCACCAAAAGGAAACTGAGACCGAAATAACGCATCGATTCCTCCTTTGCTTGGTTCGGTCTCATTGTTTCGCCCGGGGGCGGGCCATTTCAGGCAAACGATTGAATTTTCGGCCGCGAACGCCCCCTGGCCGTCAAAAACCGCATTTTGGGCCTTGATATCCGAAAGGGTGTCTCGTTATGGAAGCTCTGCTTTGTTCATCACACCAGAGAACGCCTGCGGAGGAGGGCCAACGTATAGAACATCCCCGCGGAGGATTTGCGGGAGCATCCTGGTTGCGTCAGGAGTTTATCTAATTGGATAGAATAAGCTTGAGGTGCTGCAGAAATCCCTGAACAACCCCGATCGGGCGGACCTATCTTTTCCTTCTCGCCGCCAGAAATCCCAACCCGGCAAGGCCCGTGCCGAGCAGCAGGAGCGATGCGGGCTCCGGAACTTCGCTCAAAGCCACCGTTTCCGGCCGGGCGACCGCCCACTCCTCGAACCCGCCCGAGCTTTCCCAGCCCGGCTGCATCCCGAATTGTGAGAACAGGTACACGTATGGAGTCAAAGCGTTGAGGGAAAAAAGGCTGTCCGGGATGTAGACGGCCAGGTCTCCGGCACCCCCGCCAGGGTTCAGCGAAGCGTCAAGCCCCAGCCAGGTGTCGGAATTTTTATCACTGTCGTAGACGAGGAAACCGGCCTGGACCAAGGCGAAGTCCCCCAGATCTCCCGAATCGGCTTGGTAGATCTGGAGTTCATCAAGCGAAAGCAGCTCCCCGTCGTTGCCCCTGCTTTCGTTGATATCCAGGATGAACTGCCGGTACCAAACGTCATCCAGGCTGACCAACGGGATCTCCTCAAGGGTCAGGGAACGAGTAAACCCATTATTATCATTGGGATTACCTCCGCGCTTCATATCGTAGCCGTCTTCGAAGCCGGCATCGGTGTTGTAGCCCTTCTCATTTCCCTTGCCTTGGATAGTGAGGAACGGATCGAGAATGCCCGTCCCGGTAGCCTGGGGCTGGATCTGCAGGAAAAACGCCCCGTCGATGAAGCCGGCGTTCCCCTTTTCGGTAAGATCAATCGTTGAAATGGGATAGGGAAATACAAACCCAATGAAACCGATAAGAACAAAGACCGCTGCT
>JAFGAO010000030.1 GCA_016933615.1 Acidobacteriota bacterium | reverse complement strand
TCAGGATCTTTCAGCTTCGCCAGTCCTTTTCCCAGGGCGTCCCAGCTGTGGAGGGTAGGGCAGAAATCGGGACCTGAGCCCTGGGGGTTCTGGCATATCCGTTCACCGTCGGGAATGGGACAGAAGGCGCACTGGGCATAGACTTCTTTCACGGGCCACTACCACTGATGCAAGTTGCCCGCCGCCACAACACCGATACCCGCCCGGGTAAGTGCGTCGGCGGTCCGGTTCAGGGCTTCGTGTTTGTCCAGGTAGTTGTCCCGCAGGGTATCCATCAGGCCTTTTGCGAGAATCTCCTCTTTCGGCAGAAAATACTCCAGAATGTCGCTGGGGTGTTCCCTTCCTGCGTCGATATCCGGGTCGGCTCCCTCGTGTTTGGCCGAAATATTCGGCACCTCCGCGGCCACTTCCACCAGTTCATCCCTGCGCAGGTAGGGCTGCCGGATAATGGATTTATAGGTTTCGGTGATGTGGTGCTCGAATCGGACGTTGTCGGTGAGGTCCAGCGCCCGCCGGATAACGTCCGATTCCCGGATGGTGGCGTTGTTGACGCTGTTGGAGAAGTTGAATCCGATGAGGCTGGTGGAACCGTCTTCCCGGGAGAAAAGCCGGGCGGCCATGAGGGTCCAGAGGACCGCGAAGGGGTTGTCGTTGCCCATGTACACGGAGATCTTGAACTGGTTGTCGATCCCCAGCTTGTGCATCATGTAGGCGATCAACACCGTGCCCGGGTTGATGTTCAACACCTGCCGGATGCCATATTCGGTGTAATATTTCAGGTATTCGGCGGCCCATTTCAAGGGGTAGTCGTTGGGCTGCCCGATACCGCCGAAGTAGCCGGTGATAGTCTCCGGTCCGCCCAGGTGTAGGTTTGAACCGTCGGTCCCCTTGGTGTCCAGGGTTTCCACGTAGCTGGCGCCGACGATCTGCATGGCCAAAGCCGTGGCCAGGGTGTCCCCCTTATCCTTGGTCTGTTCGGCCATGTTCCGCACCCGGATGAACCGGCCCGGCATGAGCTGCCGGCGTTCGATGGCCCGCTCGGCCTGGTCCTTGAGCCAGGGGAAAAACTGCAGGGCCGAGATCTCCAGGGTCACGGCGTTTTTGGTGTTCAGTTCTCCGGCTGAGACCTCCCGACCCAGGACCTTCCGGTAGTAAGCGGGGAGAGAAATGAATTTCCCTGCGTCCCGGGCTTCGGTGAGCCAGTCCAGGTCCGAAAGGTAGGGAGATTTCTCTTCCTGCAAGCGGAAGCGCAGGTTTTCCGGCCGGCGGGCTTCCTCGGCCTTCCGGTTGATTTCTTCCGGCCCGCCGTAGCGTTCCACCAGTTCGAGCAGGCGGTTTACCAGGTCGTTCCGGGGGTCCAGCAGCAGGGCGTTTATTTCATCCAGCCGTTCCGGAGATAAAGCGAGTTTCTTTCGTAGATCCGACACTCCGGGCCTCCTATTTGTACTCTTTGAAGAGGGCTTGGATTTTTTCTTCCTCTTCGGGGAGAATGTGATAGCAGTGCTGGTCTTCCGGAAAGGCTCCGCCTTTCACGTCCTTCACATAAGAAGCCATGGCGCCGGTAATGACGGTGGCGATGTCGGCGTATTTCTTCACGAACTTGGGGGTAAAGGCCTGGAACTGACCGAT
>JAFGAO010000241.1 GCA_016933615.1 Acidobacteriota bacterium | reverse complement strand
TCGCCCCGGCGGCATACGGGAGTAATTCAGAACAGAATGAGCACTTCGCATAACCCAGAATATTGCCCTGATTCGAAGGGCGAACCTCGTGTTTACCCTTTGAACAATCATCGGTAAGGTGATGTGATGACGAGGATCCTGGCCATAGCCCGAAATACATTTCGCGAAAATATCCGGGATAAGGTGCTCTACAACCTCATCCTTTTCGCGCTCATAATGATTCTCAGCTCCCTCGTCATAGGGCAGCTGAGCCTCGGAAACGAGGCGAAGATCATCCTCGATCTGGGCCTGGCCTCCATATCCATATTCGGTATGCTCATAGCGGTTTTCCTGGGCATCGGCCTCGTTTACAAGGAGCTGGACAAGCGGACGGTTTACGCGCTGCTTGCCAAGCCCGTCGAGCGCCATGAATTCATCCTCGGGAAGTATCTGGGCCTTCTGTACACCCTGCTGGTGAATGTCGCCGTCATGACCGCCGGATTGGAGCTGGCGCTCCTGTATCAAGGCGAAACCTCATGGGGAGGGTTTTTCCGTCTCCTGCCGGCTGTTTTCATGATTTATCTGTCGCTGGCGCTCTTAACCGCCCTGGCCCTGCTGTTTTCGACCTTTTCAACCCCCGCGCTTTCCGCCCTTTTCACGTTTTTCCTGTGGGTGGCCGGACATTTCAACCGGGATCTGCTGCGGGCCGGCGAGTTTACGGATTCCGTTCCGGTCCGATGGATATGTACCGGAATGTACTACCTGGTGCCCAATCTGAGTGCTTTTAAGATCGCCGGCAGCCGCCATATTTTTGAGAGCGCCCCCAATTACCAGCCGATGGATCCTTTCATGATCGGAAGCGCGTTCCTGTATTGCGTTCTTTATTGCGCGGTCATTTTGTCCCTTGCAACCCTCATTTTCAGCCGCCGGGATTTCAAATGAGACAGGGTCGCTCCGCAGCCGGATCTCTGCCTACGGTACTCTGTATCGCGATATGCCTCGCCTCCGCCCTGCTGATAGTCCCGCTCGAGAACGCCATGGATGCGCGCCCGGGCGATCCCGGCCCGGCCCCAGACCTGCTTTATTTCAGCGCTGCGCCGGTCGTCAAAAAATTGGCCCTCGGCTATGACAGCCTCCTGGCGGACATCTACTGGATGCGGACCATACAGTATTTCGGCAACCGGGACGAGGCGGACAGGCGGACCGTGCGCTTCAAGAATTTGCCTGCCTTGCTCGACATCGCCACCACCCTGGATCCCGACCTGATTGACGCTTATCGGATCGGCTGTATCTTCCTTGCCGAAGATGAACCCGTTGGAGCCGGGTTGCCCGGCGAAGCCTTGAAACTTCTGGACAGGGGGATCGAGGTGCACCCCGATGCGTGGAAGCTGCGCTACGAAAAAGGATTTGTCCATTACTGGTTCCTGGCCGACTACAGATCGGCCGGGGATGTGTGGCTGCAAGCCAGCCGGATACCGGGGGCGCCGGAGTGGATGGGCCCGCTGGCGGCGATGTCCCTGTCTCAAGGGGGAGCGATGGATATCGCGCGCTCTCTCTGGAAGCGGCAGGCTGAAGAATCCACAAGGGAGGATGTCAGGGAGAACGCCCGGAACCGGCTCCTGAGCCTTCAGGTCGCCGAGGATCTCTGGACGCTGGAGCATCTCCTGGGGCTGTACCGGCTGCAACACGGGAATTTTCCGTCCAGCCTCGAGGGGCTTGCAGCCTTGGGCTCCCGGAAAGTCATGACACGGGATCCGCTGGGCACGCCCTACGATTACGATCCTGCAACCGGCGCCGTGAAGATCAATCCGCAGTCGACGGTCCGCTACGTCGCCGTTCCCATGAATTACAAGGAAGATTTCCTGTCCACGCTTTCCGATTAATCCGCCATGGTGACGCAGTCGCGGCCTGCGTTCTTGCTCCGGTACAGGGCCCTGTCCGCGGCTTCGATCAGGGCCTGGGCGCTCCGGCCGTGTTCGGGGAACACGGCGACGCCCATGGACGCGGTCAGGCGGCCGAGAGGCTGGTTTTTGTAGTGGACGTCGAGGCGCCGGATCGCCTCCTTGAAGAATTCGGCCCGCTGCCGGGTGACCGAACCGGTCCCTTCGGGCAGAATAAGCGTGAATTCCTCTCCCCCGTACCGGCATGCGATGTCCTCGCCGCGGATGCTGTTTTTCAGCAGCGCCCCGAGTTCCTTCAGCAGCAGGTCCCCCGCCTCGTGCCCGAAGTTGTCGTTGAAATATTTGAAATGGTCGAGGTCCATCATGATCATTCCAAGCGGGCGCTGGTTGCGCGACGCCCGCCGGATTTCCAGCTCCAGCGATTCTTCCATGAACCTGCGGTTGAAAAGCCCGGTCAGGGGATCGCGGATCGACTGGCTTCGCAGTGTTTCATGAAGTCTCAGGTTGGAAAGCGCCATGGCGATGTGCTCCGACATGGTCACCGCCATGCGCTGTTTGGTCTCCGTCATTTTGACGTTTTCGGGCTGCATCAGGTGAAGGATGCCGAGCGCTTCGCTCTGCGCCATCATGGGGATGCACAGGTAGCCGTTTGAGGAGGGCTGGTGGATATGCCGGCAGATCAGGCCGGATTCGTAATTCTCAACCCAGTGGGTTCGGCCCCGGCGCAAAGCCCAGCATTCCTGGGGCGCGAAGGAGCGTTCCGCAAGCGATGCGTCCCCCCAGACGGCGACGGACTCCACGAGGTTGCGGGAAGGCGCGATCACGTAAAGAGCCCCTACCTTGACGGGGAAAATCTGCTGGGCCACCCGAACGATGACGTTGTAGGCTTCCTCAGTGGTGAGGCACGCGCGTAGAATATCGCCCATGTCGTTCAGCAGGGTCATTTCGTGGGTCCGCTGCTCCAGTTCGCTCACCCAGGCTTCGAGTTTCTGGTTGGCCTTTTGCAGCTCCTCCTCGATTTGCTTGTGTTTGGTTATGTCGCGCGCGATGCCCTGAACCGCAACGGCCTTGCCGCCCCGGAACACGGGGCGGGTGCTGATTCCGAGGGCGATCCGTTTTTTGTCCTTGGACCATATTTCCAGCTCGTAGCTGAGGGGAATTTCCCCCGCCACCCTCGGGTCCAGCAGTTTCCGCGCAAGCGGCTCATATTCGGGCGGGAGGGCGTCCGTTAATTTCATCCGGAGAATTTCGGCCCGGGAATACCCCGTGATCCTTTCAGCCGCCCGGTTGACCGAAATCACATTTCCTTCAAAGTCGTAGGTATAGAAAATGTCGCTGGCGTTTTCAAAAAAGTCGCGGTACTGGGTGTTGTGGTTGCCTCCGGGGAAGCAAGGCCCCGCGTTGTGCTTCCGGACCATGCCGCCCCAGTTCTGGAACAGATCCACCAGCCGGGGCCCGGACCGGACAAGGCTCAGGTAATTCCGCGCGACCGTAGGGTGATCTTCGAAAGATACTTCCGGATGGGACTCCACCCACAGGTGGGCGGATTTGGCGTACGCCAGCAGATCGGAAAGATGGCCGTACAGGAAGGGCCCCAGGGCGTCCCTGAGCTGCGCAATCCATTTTCCCGATTCTTCCATGCCCAGGAAAATACAGACGCAGCCTGCAATAACGCTTTCCTCGAAGGCGGGGTTGGCATCCGGCCATGATTTCAGGGGGCGGGGCACAACGGCCAGCGCGGCCAGAGGCTGTTCCAGGTCGACGGGCGTATTGTCTTCAGGCGCCTCTATCAGTGGACGCACCTCTCCGGCTTCGACGCCCAACTGGATCAAAGTGCACGCATGAAGGACGATGAAATAGGGCGATGAGCAGTACCTTGCGAGCCGGAGGGACAGCTTTTCCCTGAAAAGCTCCGGCAGGGGACTGCCCGCATAGGATGAAAGGTGCCGGCGCCAGAGGTTTTCGAGCACGGCGGGAGACTTCAGGGCGGGCGCGAAATGAGGCGGCAGAAAACCCATTCGGGCTTCAATCTCCGATCGGACCCGCCCGGATGTTTCTTCTGCCGTTTCATGGGAAATTCTTTCGGACAGATCCGACTCGAGACTTTTCAAGTCGGATAGTTTTTCCCACAAAGAATGGAGCTCATCGCTCGACCGGTTATTCCTGTCCATTGAATCGATTCCGCTGAAAACACCAAACCTTGTTGATGCTGCGCCGGCTTGGCTGCATCAGTCAGAGCTGCCGCGAAGAGGCATAGGGTGAGGAGAACGCCTAGAAACCTGTTCGTTATTTTCCAGAATCAGAATTTTGACCAATCCGCATAAAAACGCAAGAAAAAAAATATTAATTGGCGACCGTCACCCTATTCCCGCCGCTGCCTCTGGCCCGGTTCAATGCGGCCTCGGCCGATCGCAGCAGGGCCTCGACAGTCTGGCCATGGCCCGGGAAAACAGCCAGCCCTATCGAGACGGTGGTTCGCAGGCCTTTTTCATCGGGCACGTTCCATTCCGAGGCATCGATCAGTTCCCTGAGGTTCTCCGCCCGGTGCTGTATGACGTCGAAACCGCCCTGCGGCAGAATCAGCACGAAGGCCTGGCCGCTGTAACGGCACGCGATATCCCCTTTTCGGATATTGGCCTGCAGCAGGCTTCCGGCGTCGTGCAGCAGCGCGTCCCCCGCTTCCATCCCGTGCTGTTCGACGATTCTCTGGAAATCGTCGACGGCCAGCATCATGAGGGTCAGCGGATGCTGGCTGCGGACGGCGCGGCGTATTTCCAGCTCGAGGGCTTCCTCCATAAAGCTGCGGTTGAAGAGCCCGGTCAGCGGATCCCGGATGGACTGGTTGCGCAGGGTTTCGTGCAGCCTCAGGTTGGACAGAGCCATGGCGACTTGCTCCGCCATGGCGACGGCGAGTTTTTGTTTGGCGTCCGGCATCTCGGCATCTTTGGGCTGCGTCAGGTGCAGAATGCCGACGGCTTCACTCTGCGCCATCATCGGGACGCACAGGTAGCCGCCGGGCTCCGGCTTTTGAAGGTGTTTGCAGAGCAGCCCGGTGCGCGTGTCCTTGACGCAGTGGATTCTTCCCCTGCGCAGCGCCCAGCACTCATCGGGCGTGAAGGTATGCTGCAGCCCGGTCGTGTCTCCCCATTCCGCGACCGATTCCACGATATTGCGCTGGGGGCCGAGGACGTAAAGGGCCCCGCCCTGAACCGGGAAGATTTCCTGCGCCACCTTCACGATGACCTCGTAAACCTCTCCCGCGCTCACGCAGGCGCGCAGGATGTCGCCCATTTCGCTGAGCAGGGTCATCTCATGAGTCCTCTGCTCCAATTCCCGGACCCAGCCTTCGAGCTTCTGATTCGCTTCCCGCAGGTCTTCCTCCCATTTTTTGCGCTCGGTGATGTCCCGCGCGATTCCCTGGATTCCGATGGCTTTGCCTTCGCGGAATATGAGGCGGTTGCCGACTTCTAGCGTGGCCCGGGAGCCGTCTTTGGCGATGACCTCGATCTCCTGGAAGTTGGGAGCCTGGTCGGTCAGCTGGCGGTTCAGCATATTGCGGGCGGATTCCCGGAATTCCGGAGCGATGAACTGTTGAAAGCTCATTTTGTACGCTTCCGACCGCGGATAGCCCAGGATCCTTTCCGCAGCCTTGTTGATGGAGGTGATTCGCCCGGAAAGGTCATGCGTGTACACCATGTCGTAGGCATTTTCTACAAGATCGCGGTACCGTTCTTCGCTAGTGCGCTTGCTCGTCTCGAGCAGGACGCGTTCGGTGATATCGCGGAAAATGGCCAGCCCCCCGATGATTTCCCCGTCTTCGGGCCCGTACATGGGGCCGTAGTACGCTTCAAAGTAGCCCTGTCGGGCGGTTCCGGGAATCGTAAAGCGCTTATCCTTCGACTGGACCTTTTCTCCCCGCAGGGCCGCTTCGAAGTGTTCGCTTTCCCCCAAGTCCTCTAGGAAGGGGCATGCCCTGAATGCATGCCTCCCCAGGGTTTGACGCGCACTGACCCCCAGGAGCCTCTCCATTGCGGGATTCCATACGGTAAAGAACATCTCGTCGTCAAAAGCGAGAATGCCGTCCACGCTGCTGCTGATCAGCCTTTCCAGCAGAAGTTTCTGCGCCCGCAGGACCATTTCGGTCTGTTTCCTGTCGCTGATATCCTCAATAACGACAAGGCATTGCTGACGGCCGGGCACTGCTTCCCCGGAGGCGCAGACGGTGAACTGCCCCCAGAAATATTCGCCGTTTTCCCGGAAGATCTTGGCTTCCGTTTTTACGGACCGGACGACTCCGTCCAAAACCTGGTTTATGAGCTGCAGGCAGGTTGCATCGTCCCGGACCAGGGCCGGTATTTCCAGGGAGGAGACTTCCTGCCGGGTATATCCCAACTGGCCGCAGAGTGCTGTATTGGCCCTGAGAATGCGGTACCGATCATCGACGATGGCCATCCCGAAGGGGCTTTCTTCGATAAAGCCGAGTACGCCGGCCGCCGCTTCGCCGGGAGAAGTTTTTTTGTCCTCTTTTAAAAGGGATTCTTTTTCGCGCTGCTCTACGTAACTTTGGATGTGGGCGATCTTTTCCCTGAGGGATTCCAGTTCCTGTTCCAGAGCCTTCGGCGACTTGGTTTCATTCTCTGTCATGGCTTAGGCTTGCGAAACGTGTTTCTGCGAATAAATCCCGCGCAATTTTCTTCCCCTCATCCGGGATGCCTTTGGGCGAATCGAGCGGAATGAACATTGCCCCCGCTTTCCAGTTATCGTACCCCGGGCGTGTAAACTTTAGGTAAATCAATAAGTTAAATCAAAAAGTGCCCGGCATCCACGGGGCAGGATTTGGCGCGTCCGTCGCGGAATCCCGTTTCCCTTGAAGGCTTTTATTGTACACCATACGGAACCTTGCGGCCCGCTTCCCCCGAATGCCCGTGAAGCGGAAACTATTTCAGGGTCCTCTTTGATGAAACGGTATGTTATTTTTAATTGTTGCCCGCGGGTCTGCCGAGACCCGGCCTGTAACTCCAGGGTTACAGGTTGTTCCACCCGGCGCCCGGCCGGAGGACGGGCTGCATTTATCAAGCGGGTCCCGCAGGTCCGGCTCCGACCGGGAGGAGACTAGAGCATGAAGTATGAAGGAATGATTTACCGGCCCCCGAGCGAAGCGAACAGTCTGATCCTTCAGGTGACGGTGGGCTGTTCCTACAACCGGTGCACGTTCTGCCATTCCTTCCGGGATAAAGAGTTCCGGGTCAAATCGTTTGAGGAAATCAGGGAAGACATCGACGAAGCGGCTCAAACCGGCAACATCCCGCGCGTCTTTCTGGCCGACGGGGACGCGCTGATCATTCCGCAGCCGGACCTGATCCGGATCCTGGATTACCTGAAGCTGAAAATCCGGGGACTCGAGAGGGTCGGGATCTATGCCAACGCTGTTGATGTGCTCAAGAAAGATGTCGAAGAACTGAAGCAGCTCAGGGACCGCGGGTTGGGCATCGTCTATCTGGGCCTGGAATCGGGCAACCCGGAAGTCCTGAAAAGGATCAAGAAGAATGCGACCGTCGGGCAGATGATCCGGGCGGCAAAACGGGTGAAGGATGCCGGGATGCTGCTTTCCGTAACCGTGCTGCTGGGAATCGGCGGCGTCGAGATGAGCCGCGAGCATGCGGCCGATACCGGCAGGGTCCTTTCGGAAATGGATCCCGATTTCGTAGGCGCGCTTTCTTTGATGATTGTCCCGGGAACGCCGATCGATGAGGAGCTTCGATCGGGAAAGCTGGTTCTTCCCACGCCGTTTGGGTTGATCCGGGAACTGGAGACCATGATTGCCCACTGCAATTTTACGAAATGCTTCTTCGCTTCCAATCACGCGTCCAATTATCTGCCTCTGAGGATTCAAATGCCCGGGGAGAAGGAGCAGGCGCTCGCGTTGATCCGCCGGGTTCTCGAGAGAAAGGACCCGGTGCTGCTCCGGCCGGAATATATGCGGGCCCTTTAAGAACGGCGCCCGGTTATGGATTCACCTGTTTATTCCAAACCGGCCGCGCCCGAGAAACAGGTGAATCCATAACCGGGCGCCCTTTTATTTTCGCCGGGTGCTATACTTTCTGTCTTGTAACAGCGCCGGCTTGGAGAAAGCCGGAGGGAATCAGAGGCCGTGAATGGTTGCGAGGATGAAATTCGTTGTCGGCGGCATAATAATCATCGCAGCGCTCTTCTGGCTGGGGCTTGTCGGATTCGAGGAGAGCAAGGCATATTACATTACGGTCGATGAATACCGATCCATGCAGGAAAGCCTGGCGGGCAAAACCATCAGGCTTGCCGGAGACGTAGTGCCCGGCTCCATCGACAGGAGCAAAACCCGGATGGAGTTTGTCATCGGCAGCGGGAAAAGCCGCATAAAGGTCCGCTACGTGGGAAGCGACATCATCCCAGATACGTTCAACGACGAATCACAGGCCCTGGTGGAAGGCAGCATTGCCGACAACGGGGTTTTCCATGCGCGCCGTATCGAGGCCAAGTGCGCATCCAAATACGAAGCCGAATACAAAAGCCGGACGTCTCCCTAATCAATCGTCTGGTAGTTCGGCTGGAGGAGTTTGGATTCTGAATTTTACAATATTCTGGTTCCGTAACAACTGTCGGTTTAATCTAAGGGTTTCAAGCTCGTTCCTGATACGGATGATGCATGGCCAATTTCGGTAATTACTGCCTTATTCTCGCCCTTTGCCTTTCCCTCTACGCCCTGATCGCGGCCCTGGCCGGAATATCGCGGCGGCAGCCCCGGTTCGTCCGGAGTGCGGAAAATGCGGCGTATGCATCGACGGGCGTCATCATCCTTGCTTTCCTGTCCCTGGTCTATCTTCTCGTAACGGATGATTTTTCCATCTCCCACGTCGCCGGCACCAGCAATCGCGCACTGCCGGTTTTTTATAAAATCGCCGCCGTCTGGGGGGCGCACGACGGATCCATGCTGCTGTGGGTTTTCTTCGCCTCGGTCTATAGCGCCCTCGCCGTTTACCAGAACCGCCGCCGGTATCGCGACATGATGCCCTACGTGCTTGCGGTTTTGATGGTGAACCTGTCCTTTTTTCTTTTGCTGAATCTGTTCTTTTCCAATCCTTTCCATCATCTGGCCCGGATTTTTGCCGACGGAAGCGCGGCTCCCTTCCTGCCCGCCGACGGCCAGGGCCTGAACCCGATTCTGCAGCACTGGGCCATGGTCATCCATCCTCCCGTGCAGTACCTGGGATTCATCGGGTTCGTGGTTCCGTTCGCGTTCGCCATAGGCGCACTCTGCAGCCGCCGGCTGGGCGACACGTGGATCCGGACAACCCGCCGTTGGACCCTGCTGACCTGGATCTTCCTGGGAGTGGGCCTGATTTTAGGCGGAAAGTGGGCCTATGTCGTTTTGGGCTGGGGCGGCTACTGGGGCTGGGATCCCGTGGAAAATTCCTCGCTGATGCCCTGGCTCATCAGCACCGCTTTCCTTCACTCGGTGATCGTGCAGGAAAGGAAGGGAATGCTGAAGGTCTGGAACGTAATCCTTGTTTTGCTTGCGTATCTTCTGAGCGTATTCGGTACGTTTCTGACGCGGAGCGGAGTCGTCAGCTCCGTCCACGCCTTCGCCGATTCCAATCTGGGAAATTTTTTCCTCATCTATATGGCGGGCGTGCTTTTCGCGAGCCTCTACCTCCTGATTGAGAGGCGCGAGTATCTCAGGAGCGAACGCCGGCTCGATTCCATTCTTTCCCGGGAAAGCGCCTTCCTGTTCAATAACCTGATCCTGGTCGTCGCCTGCTTCGCAGTATTTTGGGGAACCATGTTCCCGGTGTTCTCGGAGTGGGTCCGGGGAGTAAAAATTACCGTGGGCCCTCCTTTTTTCAACAATATCGTCATTCCGATCGGGCTCCTGCTTCTCTTTCTCACCGGGGTGGGGCCGCTCTTCGCGTGGCGCAAAACTTCCGTGAAAAGCCTGAGGAGGTCGTTTTTCCGGCCCGTTCTCTTTGCGCTCCCGGCCTGTGCCGCGCTGATTGCAGCAGGAATGGAGAATTTCACTGTCGTCTGCTGCCTGACCCTGTGCGCTTTCGTCCTGGTCACGATCCTGGAAGAATTCCTGAAGGGCGCCTGGATCCGCATCAGGCGGAAAGGGGAAAATCTCCCCGTCGCCCTCATAAATCTCACTCTGAAGAATAAACGAAGGTACGGCGGGTACATCGTGCATTTGTCCATCGTACTGATGTTTGTCGGATTCACCGGGAATACCTTCAACCGCGAGACGACCCGGTGGATGGAAAAAGGCGGTCGGCTCGAGGTGGGCGAGTATTCGCTGACAATGTCCGGGTACGAGGAAGGAACCACCGAAAATTACGATTTCGGGAAGGTGGTTCTCGATGTTTCCAAAAACGGGAGGGGAATCGGGACTTTAAAGCCGGAGAAGCGCGTTTTTAAGACCGGGTCCGGCCAGGCGACCACGACGGTGGCGCTGCGCAGCACGCCGAAGGAAGATCTTTACGTGGTTTTCGCCGGCGTGTCTCAGGACGGGTCGGACTTTGAAATCAAGGCATATGTCAACCCTCTGGTTTATTGGATCTGGTTCGGGGCGGCCGTGATGGTTTTCGGCGCCGTCATCACCCTTCTGCCGGACAGGAAGCCGTAGGGGCGAACCTTGTGTTCGCCCTCTTGCAATTCTGGTGGTTGTTGGAGCGAACCCTGTGTTCGCCCTCTTGCAATTCTAGTGGTTGTTGGAGCGAACCCTGTGTTCGCCCTCTTGCAATTCT
>JAFGAO010000029.1 GCA_016933615.1 Acidobacteriota bacterium | reverse complement strand
TGTTCGCCTGGAAATGGGAGAATCCTTCCGGATGGAAGGCTGAAGCGATTTGCCGCCCTGCGTTAGGGGCGAACCTTGTGTTCGCCCGGAAATGGGAGAATTCTTCTGGATTGAGACCAAAGCGGGAATAAATCAGGAAGCGGTTATGGATAACGATCAAATCGACGCGGTCATAGAAAAACACGGCAGCGATAAGAGCGCGCTCATTCAGATATTGCTGGAAATCCAGCGCGAGAATCGCTGGCTGCCGAAGGAGGCGATCCTGAGGGTCGTAGAGAAGCTCGGCGTGCCTATGAGCCGGGTGCAGCATATCGTTACATTCTACAAGGCATTCAGCCTGCTTCCCAAGGGGCGTCACGAGATTCACGTCTGCACGGGCACCGCATGCCACGTGCGCGGCGCTTCGCGCCTTCTCGATTCGATTCAGGACCTGACGGGAATCAAACCCGGTGAAACGGACATGGATCTGAAGTTCAGCCTGGAAACCGTCGGCTGTGTCGGGTGTTGCGCTCTGGGTCCGGTCGTGGTCATCGACGGTAAATACCACGGCAAGATGGCGCCGGCCAGGTCGGAAGATTTGTTGAAAAAATACGAGTAAGGAAAAAGTATGCCGAGGATACAATCGCCTGCGGAATTGGAAAAATTCAGGGAAGACATCCTGGCGGGAAGGGATCCCCAAAAGCCGTGTATCGCCGTTTGCACCGGAACCGGCTGCATCGCACTGGGCGCGACCGAAGTGGTCGCCGCCCTGAAGCGGGAGATAAAGAAGCAGGGATTGGAAACCGCGGTGGATGTCAAGGTGGACATCCGGGAGACGGGCTGCCCGGGTTTTTGCGAACGGGGACCGGTCGTGGTGATTTATCCCGAGGAGATCTGCTACCTCCAGGTAAAACCGGAGGACGCCGGCGAGATCCTGGCCGAGACCATCCTGGCCGGGAAGGTCATAGACCGGCTGCTGTATGCCGATCCCGTGTCCGGGGATAAGTCCGTCCGCGAATCCGACGTGCCGTTCTACCGGAATCAGACGCGGCTCCTGATCGGCAACAATATCAAGCTGAATCCGAAGAGCATCGAAGATTATCTGGCGTTGGGCGGTTACACCGCCCTGGTGAAAGTCCTTACCGGGATGGAACCCGAACAGGTCGTGGGGCTGGTGAAAGATTCCAACCTGAGAGGAAGGGGCGGCGCCGGGTTCCCGGCCGGGAAGAAGTGGGAGTTTGCCCGCAAGAGTCCGGGCGACACAAAGTATGTGGTGGTCAATGCCGACGAAGGCGACCCTGGAGCGTTTATGGACAGGGCCCTGCTGGAGGGGAATCCGCACGCGGTTCTGGAGGGGCTGCTGATCGGAGCGTATGCGATCGGGGCCCATGAAGGGTTTCTCTACGTTCGCCAGGAATACCCGCTCGCCGTTGAGAATGTGACCCTCGCGATCCTGGCGGCCGGAGAGCTCGGTCTTCTCGGGAAAGACATACTCGGCTCCGGCTTTGATTTCTCGGTAAAAGTGCACCGGGGCGCCGGAGCTTTCGTGTGCGGCGAGGAAACGGCGCTGTTGAGATCCCTGGAGGGAAAGCCCGGCGAGCCTTCCGCCAGACCGCCGTACCCGGCCGTGAAGGGATTGTGGGGCAGGCCTACCAATATAAATAACGTGGAGACATGGGCCAACGTACCCCTGATCATCAACAGGGGATCCGATTTCTTTACGAAGATCGGCACCGAGAAGAGCAAAGGAACGAAGATATTTTCGCTGGTCGGCAAGGTAAAAAATACCGGTCTCGTGGAAGTGCCCATGGGAATAACCCTGCGGGACATCATTTACAAGATAGGCGGCGGCATTCCGGGAGACAAGAAGTTCAAGGCGGTGCAGACCGGAGGCCCTTCGGGAGGATGCATTCCGGCGGAGTATCTGGACATGGGCGTCGACTTCGACGAACTGGCCAAAGTCGGCGCCATCATGGGATCGGGCGGCATGATCGTCATGGACGAAGACACCTGCATGGTGGATGTCGCCAGGTACTTTCTCAATTTCCTGTCGGATGAATCCTGCGGCAAGTGCACCCCGTGCCGCGAAGGCATCCGTCAAATGCTGAAAATCCTGACCGATATCAGCCGGGGTAAAGGCAGGGAAGGCGATATCGAGCTCCTGGAAGCGCTGGCCGAGACCACGCGGGACGCTTCGCTTTGCGCCCTGGGCGGCAGCGCGCCCAATCCGGTTCTCAGCACGATACGCTACTTCAAGGAAGAGTATGAGGCGCATATCAAGGAAAAGAGGTGCCCCGCCTTTGTCTGCAAGGATCTGATTTCCTACTATATCGACCCGGACAAGTGTTCGGCCTGCATGATCTGCCTCCGGAAGTGCCCCGTGGATGCGATCCTCGGCGGCAAGAAGCGGATTCACGTCATCGACCAGGAAAAGTGCACCAGCTGCGGAACCTGCTTCGAGGTTTGCCCCCCCCGCTTCGGAGCGGTCCGGAGGCTCTCCGGCGAACCGGTTCCGCCTCCCATTCCTGAAGAAGCACGAACCCTTGCTGGAGAGAGTAAACGACAATGAGTGAAATCCTTCTCAAGATAGACGGAAAAGAAGTCAAGGCCGGCGAAGGGATGACCGTATACGAGGCGGCCAAGAGCGCGGGGATCCTCATCCCCACCCTCTGCCACCATGAAAAATTAACGCCCTACGGGGCCTGCCGGATTTGTACGGTGGAAGTGGAGACCGCCGGCAGGAAACGTCTTGTCGCCGCCTGCGTCTATCCCGTCGAGCCGGGTATGGTTGTATCCACCCGGTCTGAAAAGGTGGATAGGACCCGCAAAGTTATTCTGGAGGAACTGCTGGCCCATGCGCCGGATTCCGAAGATCTGCGGCGCCTTGCTCAGGAGTACGGGGCCGACGCGGATCGTTTCGAAAAGGAGCCCGTTTTCTGCATCCTTTGCGGACTTTGTGTGCGGTACTGCTCGGAGATCAAGCGGAAATACGCCGTCGGATTCAGCGACAGGGGGCCGAAGCGGGAGATAATTTTCATTCCTGAAGTGGCATCCAGGGAATGCTGGGACTGCAAGGAATGTTTCGAGCTGTGTCCCACATCCTACGTGCAGGCGGCGTATGTCCTGGCCGAGGCTCTGGCGTTTCCGGGGCGCACCGGGGTTTCCCCGCCCGAGGAATAAGCCTTGTTCCTTTCGCGTGCAGGAAAATACGGGGATGGAATCGAGGCCGGAATCGGGCGGTCTATGGAGCTCTTGGCGAGAAAAGCGGGTGGACTATTCCGAAAAATGCGTCTATAAGTGAGGCCGTGCATATCAGAATATGTTTCGTGAAAAGAGCGAAAATATGGAACCGCCAATCCATGCTTTGGGAGGAAAAACAGTGGAACTAGAAGGGAAAGTGGCAATAGTAACCGGGGCCAGCCTCGGAATCGGCAGCGCCTGCGCGCTCGATCTTGCGAACAACGGCGCGAACGTGGCCATCAATTACCGCAAACACGACGCCGAAGCGAATGCAATCTGCGAGCAGATCAACGCCATGGGCCGGCGCGGACTCGCCGTGAAGGCGGATGTCTCCAGTTTCCAGGATGCGCAGACCATGGTGGAAAACGTTGTGAAGGAATTCGGGCATATCGATATCCTTGTGAACAACGCCGGAGTGAACCGGGATGCCGTGATCTGGAAGATGACCGAGCAGCAGTGGGACGAAGCCCTCGACATCAACCTGAAGGGCTATTTCAACTACATCCGCGCGGTCGCCCCTCTGTTCAAGGAACAGCAGGGAGGTAAGATCGTCAACGTGACGTCGATCAACGGCATCCGGGGTAAATTCGGGCAGTCGAATTATTCGGCCGCCAAAGCCGGGATCATCGGCTTGACCAAAACGGTGGCGCGGGAACTGGCCCGATCCAACGTCAACTGCAACGCCGTGGCTCCCGGGTTGATCGAGACCGACATGATGAAGCAGGCGCCGGAAGACGTGAAGCAGAAAGCGCTGGCCGAGATCGTTCTGGGCAGGATGGGCGCTCCGGAAGAGGTTGCGTGGGTCGTTACGTTTCTCTGCACGGAAAAGGCCCGGCACATAACCGGCGAAGTGATCAAGGTAGACGGCGGGCAGTACATCTGACCTGCGCGGGGTGCACTTTTTCTGAGACGAGAGATCTCAACAGGGAGGAAATCTATGGGTAAAGTGGCAATTATCGGGGTGGGCCAGACCGCCTTTGTTCGAGGCTATCCGGGATCCATCCGGGAGCTGGCTTTTGACGGATTTAAAGACTGCATGGCCGATGCCGGGATAACCGTAAAGGATATCGACGCATCGATCGTGTGCTCCGCGCCGGAGTACGACAAGCAGCGGTCGCCGTCCGGCGTTTTCGCCGAATACCTCGGGCTGAATCCCCAGCCGACATTCTATCTGGAAAGCCTCTGCTCCTCGAGCACAACGGGGTTGAAGCTCGCCTATTCCATGATCAAGTCCGGACTCCATGATGTTGTCGCCGTCATCGGTTTCCAGAAAATGTCCGAAATATCCTCGGCGGAATCCCAGGAAAGAATGGGACGGGGGACGGATGTCCAGTGGGAAAGCCCCTTCGGGACCATGATGCCCGCCTACTACGCCATGTTTGCCGGAGCGTACATGGAGAAATACGGCGCGACTCTGGAGGATCTGGCATTAGTCCGCGTCAAGGCTTCCACCTACGGCCAGATAAACGAGAAAGCGGTTTATCGCAAGGCTGTAACGCTTGAGATGTTTTCGGATCCTGAAAATCCCATGTCCGGACCCGTTTCCAGCCCGCTGCGCGTCGGAGACTGCTGCGCCAACGCCGACGGTTGTTCCTGTCTCATCGTCGCCAGTGAAGAGAAAGCGAAAGAACTCGGCAAAAAGCCGGTTTGGATCCTGGGCCTGGGTTCCGCCTCGGCTCCGGTCAACATGGCCGGAAGAAATTCTTTTACGACATTGGAAGCCGCGGAAATAGCCGCGAAGCAGGCATACAAAATGGCCGGGATCTCTCCCAAGGACGTGGATGTGGCCGAAGTGCACGACTGCTTTACCATCGCGGAGATGCTGGCCTACGAAGCCCTAGGATTCGCAAAGCCGGGTGAGGCCCGGGATCTCATACGGGGCAGGGAAACCTACCGGGAAGGAAGCATCCCCGTGAACGTCGACGGGGGTCTTCTGTCCAAGGGCCATCCTATCGGCGCTACAGGCGGCTCGCAGGTCCGCACCATCGTCCAGCAGCTTCGGGGGGAGGCGGGGGACATACAGGTCAAGGATCCGGAGATCGGACTTGTCCACAATATCGGCGGGGTAGGCCTTTACGCTAACGTCACGATCCTCGGGAGGTCATGAAATGGGGAAAAGGGAAGTCGACGATCGATTCAAGAAATTCGGAACGGTGAGCTTCACGAGCATTACGAAGACGAATGACTTCGTCAGCCAATTGGAGCAGGGCAAGATCATGGGGACGCAATGCAAGGGATGCGGCCTCCGCTTCTTCCCCCCCAGGGCCGACTGCTACCAGTGCATGAAGAGCGACATGGAGTGGTTCGAGGTGTCCGGGACCGGCAAGCTTCTGGCTTTCAGCAAGCTGAAATACGGCCCCGTGGGCTTTGAGGGCGATCTTCCGTACTGCATCGCGGTTGTCGATTACGGCGGATGCAAGGTTTTCGGCCGTATAGACAAGGCGATCGAGGACCGGGACATTCAAATCGGGATGGAGATGAAGGCGGTGGCCAACACGCTGCCCAACGGGCAGCTGAACTATATTTTTACAAATCCCTGATACGAAGGAATCTATGGAAGGATTGCTCAGCGGCATTCGCGTTCTCGACCTTTCCCGGGTACTGGCCGGACCCTATTGTTCCATGATGCTGGGGGATCTCGGCGCCGACGTCATCAAGGTCGAACGGCCGGGCGTCGGAGACGAAACCCGTCACTGGGGGCCGCCCTTTACCGAAAAGGGCGGGGAAAGCGCGTATTTTCTCTGCGTCAACCGGAACAAGCGCAGCATCACGGTGGACCTGAAAAATCCCCTGGGGGTGGAGCTTATAAAGGCGCTTGCCCTCGAGTCCGATGTTTTCCTGGAGAATTTCACCCCCGGCACCGCGGATCAGCTGGGCGTGGGCTACGAAAGCATCCGGAGCGTGAATCCCCGGATCATTTACTGTTCCATCACCGGCTTCGGGCCGGACGGCCCTTACCGCAACCGGGCCGGCTACGATCTGGCGGTTTCAGGCCTCGGCGGGCTTATCGGGATCACGGGCGAGCCCGACGGGCCTCCGGTTAAAGTCGGCGTCGCCATTACCGATGTCGCGACCGGGCTTTCGGCGCAGGGAGCCATATGCGCGGCTCTTTACGCAAGGGAAAAAACCGGCCGCGGCCAGCGTATCGACCTTTCCCTTCTCGAAACCCAGGTTTCGGCCCTGGTGAATATGGCGAGTTCCTATCTCATTTCCGGTGAGGTTCCCAAACGGTGGGGGACGGCGCACGAGACGATCGTCCCTTACCAGGGTTTCGAAACGCAGGATAAATACGTCATTATCGCGGTCGGGAACGACGCGCTGTTCGCCAGGCTCTGCAAAGTCCTCGGGATACCCGGGATTGCCGAGGACCCGCGCTTTAAAACCAATCCATTGCGCGTGAAAAACCGGCGGGAATGCATCGGCGTTCTGGCTCCTATTTTAAAGACCAAAAAGCGGGACGAATGGATAAAGCTGCTCAACGCCGAGTCCATACCGTGCACTCCCATAAATACAATCGATGAGGTTTTCTCGGACCCGCAGGTTCTGCATCGCAATATGCTCGTGGAGGTGGAACATCCCACGGCCGGGAGGATCAAACTGGCCGGGATTCCGGTCAAGTATTCCGAGGCCCGGGCAACCGTCCGCATGCCCCCTCCCGTCCTGGGACAGCATACGCGGGAGATACTGGGCGGGATGCTGGGATACGAGGATGCGAAGATTGAGAAACTGAAATCGGCGGGTGTGATATAGAAATGCGGATGTTTCCCTTTCCAGCCCGAAAACCCGGCTTTTATCCGGAGCCCGGGCGTCGAAGCATGAGTTCAAAGTTTTCCCTGCCTCAAGGCTCTGCGCAGGAGCGCGTTCAGGGAGGTGGAGGCTTCCATTTCCTTCCGGAATCCGACAGGATCGGCCTCCGTTTTTTCCGTCATGTATCGATTGACGCGCCATTTCAGTTCGAAGGGCAGGGGCCGGTCGTCCTCATTTTCCAGGACAAGATGCTCCGTATCGCCGTAGACGGGGAAACGCTTGGCGACCATCCGCGCCGCGTCCGGTTCGGAGACGCCGCCTTTTTGCACGAGGCTTTCAAACAGAAGTATGCGGTTCATTTCGTCGACTTTGATTATCAGGCGACGTTCCAGGTCGTGCATGTTCCACCACAGGGCGATATCCTCGTCGGTGACGCCCTCGGCTCTCTTGGGGGCGAATGCATCGCGGACTTTTTCGTCGGACTGTTCCCGCTCGAGAAGAATGTCTCCGAAAGATTCCGGGAAACGGTCGGTGCCCTCCCGCTGCGCCGCTTCTCTCTGTTCTTTCACGAATGCTTTGAAAATGTCGCGCGCAACCTCCTCCGGCATGTTCATGGATTCCCGGAAAAAAGACACGTACTGCGGCTCCAGACGTTTTTCGCTTTCCGACCAATCCGGTTCTTCCGTCGGGTTTTTCAAAGGAGAAGCCTCCTGTTCCATCGGCATTTCAAGGCCGTATCCGAAGAGCGGCCTTTTATTTCCCACATGAGACTATTGGGGATCGTACGCTCTCTGCAAGGACAAAATCGCCGGCGGCTTCCGCACCGCAAGCCGGCGCTTCCGGTTGTGTATTCTTTATTGACGCCCCGACCCGGCGCTTTTATAATCGCCGCGCGGGAATCGCATCCATCATTCGGGGGCGACATTTTTCTTCGACCGTTGATCGAAGGGATTTGAACCAGTTTTGCAATTCAAGGAAAGGAATTCTAGATGGCTCTTACCAATGCATCCAAAGTCAAAGAGGATGTCTGGATACCCACCTGCTGCGGCCAGTGCTACTGCATGTGCGGCATCAAGGTCCGGCGGCAGGACGGGGTTGTTACGGAAGTGGAGGGAAATCCGGACGCCCCTACAGGACGAGGCAAAATCTGCGTCAAAGGCCTGGCGAGTCCTCACCTTCTCTATGACCCGTACCGGGTAAACTACCCCCTGAAACGGACCAACCCGGAAAAGGGCATCGGCGTCGACCCGAAGTTCGTGCGCATCAGCTGGGAAGAGGCGATGGACCTCATTGTCGCGAAAATGAAGGCCTGCCAGGAGAAGGATTCGCGGGGCCTGTATTTCCAGGCAACCACCACGCAGGCCTCTGAAATACGCTATGGAGTCACCGGCTTCATGAGGGCTTTCGGAACACCGAATTACTGGGTGTCCGGCGGAGGTCTTCACTGCGGCAACGGCGCCCATTTCATGAACGGCATCATGCACGTCGCCTGGTCGATCATCCCCGATTTCGCCCACTGTAGGCTCCCCCTGAATTTCGGCTGCTCCAAAGGCCACGGCGCGGGCCATGTCGCGGTCCAGAACGCCACGCAGGCCGCCGATGCCCGCGCCTGGGGATCCAGGACCATCACGTTCGACCCCATGCAGAGCGCGCAGGCTTCCAAGGCGCACGAGTGGGTTCCGATCCGCGTCGGAACCGACGGAGCGATGGCCCTGGGACTGGTCAATGTGCTTTTAAACGATCTCGGCGTCTGGGATGCCGAATACCTGAAATACAAAACCAACGGGCCTTACCTGGTTCGCCCTTCCGACGGCCGGTACATGCGCGACAAGGAAACCAAAAAACCCCTTGTTTGGGACCTGGTGGACAAACGCCCCAAGGTGCACAACGACCCCTCCGTAACGAGAGTTCAGTATGAAGACCAAGCCCACGACGTGGCCCTGCTCGGGGAATACGAAGTCGACGGCGTCCAATGCCGTCCCGGCTTCGAATTGCTGAAGGAGCACGTCAAGAAATACACGCCGGAATACGTGGAAGGAATCACCTTTGTGCCCGCGTCCACGATACGACGCATCGGGAAGCAGATCGCGGAGAATGCGGAGATAGGCGCAACGGTCACCATCGAGACGGATGAAGGCCCGAAAAAGATTCCGAAGCGGCCCATCGCGGCGCACTTTTTCCGCGGTTCGCAGGGCCACGTAAACTCCGGATGGACCTGCCTGTCCATCGACATGATCAACCACATGGTGGGCGCGGCCGATACCTGGGGAGGCGCAATGGGCCTGGGTGCGGCGGTCGGCGCGGGATACAAGCCGACGGGAAAGCCGTACCAGATTCCCTACCCGGACAACGACGGACTGCTCATGTGCCGGGCCTGGGTTTACGACCACGTACCCTATCCCCTGCGCAAACCCAAACCGCCGACGCGGCTGGACCTGCACGATATGTTCCCGACTTCGATTTACAACGCCTTCACCATCATGAATCCCAAGTGGTTCGAAATGCTGGACGTGTTCAAGATCCCTTACCGGCCGGATATCATGATCAATTTCGGATCCAATTCGGTCATGACCATGGGAAACGCCGAAATCGTAACTGAGAACTTTCTGAAGAAGTTCAAATTCATCTTTTCTTTCCAGCTCTACATCACGGAATTCGAGGAGGCCGTGGCGGATATCGTTCTGCCGGATACATGCTTCCTGGAGCGGTACACTCCCGCGGTGAGCTTCCCGTCGACGTTCTCCCACCCGACCGGCGAGGACGACTGGGGCTGGACCATCCGGCAGCCCGTGATCGAGCCGATGTATGAGCGGCGGGATTTCAACGTGGTCATGATGGACATCAGCAAGCGGCTCGGCATACTCCACAAATACTACAAGGCGCTCAACGACGTGACCGTCGTACGGTACGGCGGGGCCATGAGCGATGAGTACAAGCTCTGCGAGGACGGTTCCGAGGAGCATACGTGGGAAGAAGTCGTGGACCGGATGCTCAAGGACCGGTTCGGGCCGGAACACGGGCTCGAACACGTCCGCAAAAAGGGCGTGTTTACATGGCCGAAGCGCAAGGAAGACGTGTACTGGAAATGGTTCAACCCCTCCAGGGTTCCGATATATTTCGAATATTTCATCGACGCCGGCGAGCAGATAACCGAGATTTGCAGGCAGTTCGACCCGGAGAAAAAGTACATCGGCCTGGACTGGTCCGTTTTCAAACCGCTGGCGGACTGGTATCCCTGCCCGACCCACACGGAGAAGAATCCGGAGTTCGACCTGCATGCGTTTTACTGGCGCGCGGTTACTCAAACCAATTCCATGACCCAGCAGAACCCCTACCTGGATGAAATGTCCCAGGAGGACACCATCGTCTTCGGCATCCAGATGCACAGCAGGACCGCCGCAGGAAAAGGGATCAAGGAAGGCGACCTGGTGTGGGTGGAAAACCCGGAAGGCAAAAAAATCAAGGGCTGGGTCACGCTCAGCGAGGGGATCGAGCCGAGCCACCTGGCCTTCGCCGCCATCCTGGGCCACTGGGGCGAATATATGCCGATCGCCAAGGGCAAGGGCGCGTTCTTCAATGATCTCGTGATGATGGACGAACCGCACACGGACCCCCTGACGTTGAATCAGGACATCTGTTGCCGCGTAAAAATTTACAAGGCCTAGGGAATGAAAGAGGACCCGTGCACCTGTGGACGGCACCGGTCCATTTTGATTGGAGTGGAATATGGCACGTTACGGAATGGTCATTGACCTCAATCGATGCTACGGCTGCTACGCCTGCGCGATGGCATGCAAGGTGGCGAACCGGACGCCGCCCGGAGTGTTCTGGGCCCGGGTCCTGAGAGGCGAAATGGGTGTTTTTCCCAATTCCGTCCGGCAGGCCCTGCCGGTGCTTTGCAATCAATGCGAGGAGCCGGACTGCATGAAAGTCTGCCCCACGGGCGCGACCTACAAGACGGACGACGGAATCGTACGGGTGGACAAGGACAAGTGCATCGGCTGCGCGTACTGCGTCATCGCCTGCCCTTACGGCGCCCGGTACAAGGTGGATGATTGGAAAAGCTATTTCCCGGAAGGGCTTCCCCTCAGCCCGTATGAAGAGCATACGAAGCAGTACTGGGAGCAGAAAAGCGGCCTCGGCGTTTCGACGAAATGCGATTTCTGCATCGACAGGCGCGCCGAAGGCAAGGAGCCCGCATGCGTCCAGGCGTGTTCCGCCAAGGCACGGGTATTCGGGGATCTTGACGATCCGGAGAGCGAGATATCGTATCTTATCAAAACAAAACGAGGTTTTGTCCTGCGGCCCGAGGTCGGCACCGAGCCCAAAGTATATTATCTGCCCCCGAGGTAGTTCCCGGTACAGAACCCGGAAGACGCGCACATTTGCGGATAGGAGACATATATGGGATCAGCAAAATTGGACGGCCAGGTTCAGAGTGATTGGCGATGGCTAATCGCCGCCTACCTTTTCCTCGCCGGTGTCGGCGGCGGCGCTTATCTGGCGGGTGTCGTAGCCGATTTGGCCGGCGGCGCGGAGTGGATGCTCGTATCCAAGATCGGAGTATTCCTGAGCGTGCCCTGTGTTCTCATAGGGACATTTTTTCTGCTCGCCGACCTGGGTACGCCGACCCACGCCTGGAGGGTCTGGATGAAGCCCGGCACTTCATGGATAGCGCGCGGGACGATCATCATTGTTATCTTTATGATTCTGGCGGCTGTACACACCGCTTTCTGGATATGGCCTTTTGCGGGCCCGTTGGAGGTCAATGAGTCCGCGCGCCACTTCCTGGGAATCCTCGGCGCCCTTTTCGCTTTCCTCACGGTCATCTATACAGGGCTGCTGTTGGGCTACAGCCAGCCCATCGCGCTGTGGAGGACGGCGCTGCTTCCCGTCCTGTTTTTCGTATCGGCCATATCGACGGGTCTCATGGGGATCATGATCATCGCACAATCCATGGGGATTGCCGTGGCGCAGCTGGACCTTATGGAAAACATCGATGCCGTCATCCTGGTCTTTGAGGTTTTCGTCCTGGCCGTTTACGTTTACAACGCGTATCGGACTCTCGAATCGAGACCGTCGGCGCAGCGCATTCTCAGCGGCCCCGTCGCTTCCTATTTCTGGCTCGGTGTCGTCGTATGCGGGCTGGCAATCCCCCTGATACTGGAGTTGATGGGCCGACACGGAGCGATTTTGACTATTGGAGCCCTGCTGGGCCTCTTCGGCGGGCTCTGCCTGCGGTTCACAATCCTTGTGGGCGGAATATACACCCCTATGAGGGCCGCGGGATTCGAATTTGCGAGGATCCACCGGCCGAAAGATCCCATTCCCGCAATGGGAAAATTACCGCCCAGCTGATCCGCTGCCTCCTCCTGCCGCCTCAATGCCGAACCGGGGTTGGGGCGCTGCGGGCAGCCCGATTCGTTGCCGCTTGAGCGAAAGAGCCCGGAATGGGAGCGGATTTTCGCGAGGCCGGCGAATGGTTTCGCGAAAATCCGCGCCACCTGATTCCCCCCCCCCAATTCCGGCGCGCTTTTCCCCTTTATTGATACATCGGTGCACTCCGGGGCCTCTATTTTCGCCTCCGGATGAAGTAAGTTCTGCTATATTTCTGCTATGATGTCCTGTGAAGCCCGTGAGCGCGAATCAGAAAGTCCCGGGGACAACCGCGGCGCGGGGCGCGGGGAACCGGAGATTGTAATCAGCCGGGCGCTTTACGCCGAACTGGCCCGGGTCTGTCTCGATGCGCTTCCGAACAAGGCATACGGGTTGGTTGGGGGCGCCGACAAATACCACCCCAAGAGCCTGTATCCCTGCTCCACAAATCTGAGAAATTCCCCAGAGTGGAAGGCGCTCTTTGATTCTTTCGGGGAATTCCACCGGAATCCGGACGTGGGATTTGTTATTGCTCCGTCCGAAGTAAAGACTGTATTGGGTGCAATGGCGGCTCGCGGCGAGTCGCTGGTGGGTGTTTTCCATTCTCACCGTTTTTTCAATGTGGAGCCTACGAAAGCCGACATGGCCTTGAGTTCGGATCCCGACCTGCTTTGCTATATTATCTCCGTAAGAAATCCGCCCGAAGCGAAGATCGGGGTTTTTTCACTGGGCGAAAACGGGTACCGCAGCATTTCCATAGTTCAGTTTTAAGCCAGTTTCCCTTTTTTAAAGGAATTTGAACCATGACAAGAGCCGAACAGTTGAAAGCAATCTGGGCGCCCCGGTCGGTTGCCGTGATCGGCGCTTCGGCAAATCCCCAAAGCCTCGGCCGGGCCGTTTTTGCCAACCTGCTTTTTGCGGGATACAACGGATGCGTCTATCCGGTGAACATGAAGGCGAGAAGCGTGCTCGGGGTCCGTGCCTACCCCAGGGTGACCGACATACCCGACGAAATCGATCTCGCGGTTGTGCTGGTTCCGGCCGGGTTCGTGCCCCAGGTGCTGAAGGATGCCGGGAGAAAAGGGGTCAAGGGCGCCATCGTCATTTCCGCCGGCTTCAAGGAGGTCGGCGGAGAGGGAATCGAGCTCGAGCGCCAACTCAAGAGCATAGCCAAGAGCCACGGAATGGTCATCGTCGGCCCGAACTGTTTCGGCGCCATCAATACGGACCCGGACGTTTCCCTCAACGCCACCTTTTCCAGGAATTTCCCGCTCGCGGGGAAGATTGCGTTTATTTCGCAAAGCGGCGCCGTCGGCGTCAGCGCGCTCGAGTACGCCGCGGCGGAAAAGATAGGATTTTCCAAGTTCGTATCGGTCGGGAACAAAGTGGACGTCCATGAAAACGACCTGCTTGAAATTCTGGCGCATGATCCCATGACGGAAGTCATTCTCCTGTACCTGGAAGCGCTCGAAAATCCGAAGGAATTCGTAAACCTGGCCCTGAAAATTTCCGAGAAGAAGCCGATCCTGGCCGTCAAATCCGGCCGCACCAAGGAAGGGGCGAAGGCCGCCGCCTCCCATACGGGCGCGCTTTCCGGTTCCGACGAAGCCTACGACTCGCTGTTTGCCCAGTGCGGCGTGCTGCGGGTGGAGACCCTGGAAGAACTTTTCCGCTACGGAATCGCGTTCGCCGATCAGCCGCTGCCGAGAGGTCCCAAAGTCGCCATCGTGACCAATGCGGGCGGGCCGGGAATTATGGCGACGGATGCGGCGGTGCGGCATAATCTGGAACTGGCGTCCCTGGAAGCGAAAACGCAGGAGATCCTACGTTCCGATCTCCCGCCGACCGTCAGCTTGAAAAATCCCATCGACCTGATAGGGGATGCCGACGAAAGCCGCTATCAGCTCGCGATGCAGGCTGTATTGACGGACGAAAATGTGGACGGGGTCATTGCGATCTGCGTGCCGCAGATGGCCACGAGGCTGGAGGCGGTGTCCACTACCATCGTGAAGCAGGCAAGGTTTTCCGACAAGCCGGTTTTCGCCGTTTACATGGCCACGGGCGATATACAGAAGTCGCTGCAGATCCTGGAAGACGCCCGGATCCCGAACTACCGTTTTCCGGAAGATGCAGTGCGGGCTATGGGCGCCATGGCGCGCTACGACCGCTGGCGGAAACGGCCGCGCACCCAGATAAAGCATTTTGAAGACGTGCAGCCTGAAAAAGTCCGGGCAATCATCGATAAAGCCAGGAGTGAAAAACGCGGATTCCTGCCGGAGCCGGAAGCTTACGAGATCCTGGCCGCCTACGGACTGCCGATGTCGCGCACCAGGCTCGTCCACGACGAAAAGGCCGCCGTTGCCGCCGCAAACGAGATCGGCTTCCCTGTCGCGATGAAGATCGTATCGCCGGATATCGTTCACAAGGTCGATGTCGGCGGTGTGATGCTGAACCTTTGTTCCGATTCCGATATAAGCCGCGCTTTCTCCGAGCTCATGGGACGGGTAAAGTCCGCAAGGCGGGATATCCGCATCTGGGGCGTGCTGATCCAGGAAATGGTGGCGGGCGGCAAGGAAACAATCCTGGGAATGAAACGGGATCCGCTGTTCGGGGGGCTGCTGATGTTCGGGCTGGGCGGGATCTACGTCGAGGTTTTCAAGGACGTCACGTTCCGCATCGCTCCCATCAGGGAACTCAGCGCCAAGAGCATGATCGAGCGGATCAAGGGCATCAAGCTGCTGAAAGGTTTCCGCGGAGAGCCTCCCTGCGATCTGGATGCCATCGCGCAGTCGCTGCTGCGTCTGTCGCAGCTGGTGACCGATTTCCCGGAAATTGAAGAGATGGACATCAACCCGTTGATAGCCCTTCCCGAAGGATCCGGAGCCCGTGTCGTGGACGCGAGAATTCTCATAAGCGTGGACGACAGGAGCCGATAGACGGGAGCGGAGCCGGATTGAAGAATCCGCGGCCCCGGGTGAGTTTTCAAGGTTTGTATCGGAGTCGGTTTTTCGAAGCTCGAACCCGATGCCGATTCCGACCCCCCCACCCCCCGATGAATCCCGCCGTTGCTGCTTTTCGTTTCAAAAAGAGACGCAGGTCAGCCCGGCTTCCGCCAGGGTGCCGGATGGAACAATCTGCAACTCGGCGGGCGCAGATCCGGAAAATGCAGTTCAGCGAAGCAGTTTTTCGAAAGAGGATACGGTCCCCGTTTCTCCGGCGACGCAGGCGTAGTCCCCGTCGGCGTAGCGAAGGATGATCGCCATGAATCCGGGGTGTATTTCCTGAACGTTCAGGAGCTGGCCGTATTGGCTTCTATGCGCCCTGCAGGCGCGGATGGCCGCGTTGGGACGCTCTCTGGAACGTTTGGGCGATGTGCCCGTATCGGACACGAAGACCGCGCGGCACCCGTCGCTGACCCAGAGGGAATTGTTGAAGTACCCCCAGGTCTGGCCCTCGACGCACGGGGCATCGCTTATCTGGCGGATAATCCGGACGCTGCCGCTTGTGTCGATGGAACATTCCTCCTGCCGGTTGTCTATCGATTCGCAACGGGCGTAAGTGGGCAGAGGCTCCTGGCCTCCGCCGCCCCGCCGGGATAGGAGCCGGTCGGGGCTGTCCGCGTCGAATGCAAAGACTCCGCGGCACCCGTCGCTGACCCAGAGGGAATTTTGGGTATACCCCCATGTCCGGCCCTCGACGCACGGGGCATCGCTCAACTGGCGCATGATCCGGACGCTGCCGCTGGCGTTTATGGTGCATTCCTGCCGCCTGTTGCCCCTCGACTCGCAGGTCACCTCTTCGGCGCAGGCGTAGATTGATCCTAGGATGAGAACCGACGTCAGCAAACCTGTGGATATTTTCATGTCCCGGCTCCTTTTTCCATATAGTCTAGAATTCAGCATCCAAAGATGCAAGCGGCTTTCGGTCCCCCCTGTTTCTGTAGACGATGTAGACGATTCCTCCGGGCAGCGAAGAGAGGAGGATGATGACCGAGGTGAACAGCCCGAGCGCGATGCAGGATGCCGGCGCAATCCCTATGCCGCCGAAAAGGCTCATGAACGCATACTCCCGCAGTCCCAGTCCGTTCAAACTGACCGGTATCATGGAAACAAGGGTGATGACCGGGACGAAGGTGAGAAAATAAAAGAAAGGCACTTCCAGGCGCAGCCCTCTGGAGATAAACCACACGACCGCTATGTACAGAAACTGGTTTATCAGGGATATCGCGACGGATCCCGCCAATACGGACGGGCGTTTCCCGACGATCTGAAACGCGGCCGAAACCGTGTCGATTTTACCGGCTATTCCGTCCAGGCGCATGCGCCGCAGGGACTTCGTCAGCCTGGAATGCATGCCGGGTACGAATATAAAAATATTCCCGATAAGGAACGCGATGAAGGCGCACCGGATAATAAGGGAAACGGGTATCCCGGGCACCGAAACGGGATAAAGAAGCGTCGCCGTGCACGCGATCGCCAGCATGGAAAACAGTCCGGTATCGCGGTCCATAAAAGTGGCCGCAAAACTTTGCGCATAGGACTTCGTCGGTTTGCCCGTGTAATAGACTTTTACGACGTCGCCTCCGACTATCGTGGGGAGGGCCAGGTTGAAAAACATGCCCATGCAGTAAATGCCCAAAAGCCTGGGGACGGACATCACGGGCATCAGGGGCCGCATGAGCATGCGCCACCGGTAAATACAGGTGTAATGCCCGATCCAGAGCGTCAGGAATCCGGCGAGAAGCGCCTCGATTCTTGCGTGGCGCATTGTCGAGACGAAAGCGCCGGAATCGATGTTCCGGAAAATAATGTAGAAAATTGTCAGGGTTATCGCGACTTTTACGGCGGCGACGATCACGCTTCTCATCGGAACAGTGAACCTTGAACGAACAACTTAAAAATAGTGCGGACGACCCCGCAAAAACTTACCAAGCCCGGGCAAGCTAGCGTGCCATGCTGAAAAGGAACGCGTCCCCTTCCTGCCTCTCGAGGGTCAGTTTGGACCGGGCGACCGATACCAGGAGCCTGGAGGGCCGGACCATCAGCAGGCGATCGTATTTTCTGAAAACCGGCAGCAGCCGATCCACGGTTTCCCCGCACCGTTGCAGGGAGGCGGCGCAACCGCCGCGCAATTCATATTCATCCACCCAGGGCATGGTTCCGTTCTCGTCCAAAACCCCGGGACGGTAGGCGATCGCCCGGAAGCGGGAGCCCCCCGTATTGGGTTTGCCGGCGGCGGAATGGCGGGGGGTTACGATGTCCCGGCTGACGACCAGGTACGCCCAGGCGTGCAGGAATGTATTGGGAAGATGGGTGTCGTAGCCGCACAGAGGCAGCACTTTGCTCCCGCGCGGGATGAATCCCCCGACTTTGACGACTTCCGCGATCCCGCCGCTGAGGCGTGCGGCTTCCCTGTATTGGATGACGAAGACGGACAGCGTCAGCAGGAAACCCGCCAACGCGATTCCCATTCTTTTTTTCATCCCTTCCGGAAGCACCAGGACCGCCGGCAGCATGTACGCCCCCATGACCAGAGGGCGGGCCGAGCAATAATGCCAGTCGTTCATTACGTCGGGCAGGAGCAGGTAGAGCAGGTGGAGCAGAACAACGGCGCGCAGAAGGGACGTTTCGTAAGGCGGCGTCTTCCGCGGCCTGCTGCGCCGCCCGTACAGCGCCGCAAAATACATGGCCAGCACCGCGATACCGCGCGGGAGATACTCCATCGCGGAAAACCCCACATGCATGCCTACGAACCCGTACAGTATATCTCCCGGACCCAGCCACTCCATACGGCTGCCTCCGGGAGGCGCGTGCGGCGTTCCGAGCAGGACAAAAAAGACAACCAGGAAGGCTCCGGGCGCGGTAGTCACCAGCAGATTTCTCCAACCCTTGCCGCGGCGCAGCGCTCCAGCCTCCAGGGCCATGAGCGTCATGCCGAAAAGAACCGCAATGAAGGGGTGGGACCAGGCGCTCAGATAGAATAAAGCGCCCGCCGTCAATAATCGGCCCCACGTGGGCTCCCAGAGACCCGTGTCGCGGCCGCCCCTCGCTCCGGAAACGATCGCGACCGTCAGGAACCCGAATATGCAGGCGAGCAGGTAGCGGGTGAATCCCATGCCCAAAGCCCAGCCGGAAAAGAGGGGGAGCAGGAAAAAGACATTCCGGAGGCGCTCGGGTACGGTGCGCAGCAGCAGGAGAGCAAGGGACAGGGGCAGGGCTATCATCGTAAAGCTGACCAGCATTTTGAAGGCAACCGGCGGGCTGACGAAGTTGCCGAGCAGCAGCAGCAGCACATACTGCAGGTTGGAAGGCTGCAACGGGTATCCGCTCCTCGTGGTGCCGGGCTCCAGGCTCAGATAACGGGCGTACGGCGTGTCCGCATCGTGGTAGCGGCTCAGTATGTGGGCGTTGGCCGCGTGGTTGGGGCCGTCCGTGCTCGGCCAGTACTCTGCGGTCCAGGGAAGTGCAGCCAGCAGGGCGACGCCGGCCAAAAGCAGCATCCATTCAAAGGGCGCAAGCGGCTTTCGGCGTCCGGAATCAGGCGGGCCGGTCGAAAAAAATTCCATGATCCTTCACTTCCGCATAGGCCACAGGCGCATCATCGAAATTCGCGAGCCGCCCCGGGTCGAATCATATTCCGGGAATGCGGCATTGCGCACCCTCGGCTTGATGCCGATAGGATATATGGAAATCCGTTTTCCCCGGGGTGGGCCCCCGCCGCGCCTGTCCAGCTTTTGCCATTAAATCGTTCGGGCGATTTTCACGGGTTCCAGGCGGTGATTATACACCAAGGCGGACGCGATTCAGACAAAAGCATATTCGTGGCCGTATCGATGCAGCCGGGAATCCGGCCCGAGGGCCGGGCCGGAAAATACCTTTCCGGGCCGCGACCTTCGGTGGTAGACTTTGCCATTGTTTTCATAAAGTTGCCCTGGACACCCGGGCCTCGGCCCTGCGTCTTCATGGAGCCCATTGCAGGTTCCTAGGGACGACCGGATCGCGGAGAAACTATGCATAATGCCAGCAATGGAATACAACCGGGACCGGTTCCGAGATCCGCCCCGGGACTGCTTTCCGTTGTCGTGCCTGTCTACAACGAACAAGACGTGATCCCCCTGCTTCTTGACCGCATGAAGGCTCTTGAAAAGGGCATTCCCGTTCCGCTGGAAATCGTCTTTGTCGATGACGGGAGTACGGATGCGAGTTTGTCTCTTTTGCGGGATGCGTCCCGGCATAATACAAACCTCCATGTTCTTTCGCTGTCACGGAACTTCGGCCATCAGATAGCCGCGACGGCGGGTCTGGATTACGCCCGTGGAGACGCCGTCGTGCTTATGGACGGGGACCTGCAGGATCCGCCGGAGCTCATTCATGAAATGCTGCGGGAATATCTTAGAGGCTTCGACGTCGTTTACGCCAAAAGAACCGGCAGGCTCAACGAATCGGCGATCAAACGCGCCCCGGCATGGCTTTTCTACCGGTTCATCCGGGCATTCATACACAGAGACTTGCCGAGCGACACCGGGGAGTTCCGTCTCCTTTCGCGCCAGTGCCTGGACGCGTTCAAAAAAATGCGCGAACGGCATCGATTTATCCGGGGGATGATCGTCTGGGTGGGGTTTCACCAAACGGCGGTGAGTTTCGAGCGCCCCTCCCGGGCCAGAGGCAAGACAAAATACTCTTTCCCTAAAATGCTGCGGCTGGCATGGGACGCTACGGTGTCCTTTTCAATGCTGCCCCTGCGGTTAAGCTTGATTCTCGGGCTCCTCCTGGTGCTGTCGGCGATCCTTTACGGATGCTCCCAGATGCTTGGTTTCGGAGGCGGCTCTTCCGCGATCCGCGGCTGGGGGGGGCTGATGGCGTTTCATATTCTCATCGGCGGGATTATTCTTACGGCGGTCGGCATTCTGGGAGAATACATCGGACGCATGTTTGAGGAAATTCAGGGCCGTCCGCTTTATATCGTCAACCGCGAAGTGACCGGAACGGCTCTCTGCGACAACCGGGCTTCGGATTCCGGAAACGACGCGCGAATTCTCCCCCCCGGCAATGGGGCCCGTTCCCGGTCAAATTCGGCTGAACCCTGATCAGGCGCTGCTAGAATGAATCACGCCCCGGAAAAGTATCTCCGGATACTCAAGCGACTTTTGCCCCTGTGGGCGCTTGCCTGCTTTCTCGGCTGGTGCTGGATTTACCTGAGCCCCGAACATTCCCCCGACGACGCGGACCCGGAAATACTGAACCAGGCGTGGCGGCTTGCAAAGGGAGAGCCGATCTACACGCCCGGCCTCGAATCCCCGCCGTACGTTCACACCGAGTATACTCCGGTATTCTATTCCCTGGGCGCTTTGGGATTGCGCGTCGCCGGTCTCAGCTTTCTTCCAACCGCGTTCCTGTCTTTTCTCGCCCTGATCGCCGTGATCGGGGCTTTCATTCATTGCGGACGGTCGTGTTGCGGATCCTGGAAACAGGGCGCGTTGGCCGGCTGCATCTTTTTGCTGGTCCCGGCGGTGCTCTACAACTCCGTCCGGACGCATCCGCAAATGCTGGCTGTCGCACTGGCGCTCTGGGGTTTCGTATTTTTCAACAAGCGACGCTTCATTCCGGCGGTTGTCGTTTCGCCGCTGCTGGCAGCCCTGTCGATCTATACCAAGCAGACCATGATCGCCCTGCCGATCGCGTCCCTGATCTGGCTGCTGGCAAAAAAGCGGAGCTGGTTTCTGCCTTACCTGGGAATCCTTACGGCCGCGGGCCTGGCGCCGCTGGTTTGGCTTCAGGTATCCACCGGGGGGGACTTCTGGATGAGCGCGGTCACTTTGAGCCGGCTCAGCTTTGATGTTCTGAACGTTTTGCCGGTAATTTTGCATCACGCCGGACCGCTGTTCCTGTTTCTCGGATTGGCCCTGGCAGTCACGGCGCGCCGCTTCCGCTCCGGAACCTGGGAGCCCGTCGACGTCTATTTCCTTACGGCCGCCGCCGTCACGATTCTCTCCTGCGGCCGCGTGGGAGCCTATACGCAGTATGTCGTCGAACTCTGTGCGGCGGTCCTGCTGTACCTTCTCCTTTTCACGGATTTGCCGGCAATGAAACGGATTCAAACGTTGATATGCATTCAGTTGAGTTGCCTGTTTCTCTACACGCCCCTTTACGTCGCGCTGGAACACGGCCCCTTCGCCCTCGCCTCGCGGCGCGCCTCGGAACGGATTCTTCCCCTGGTCCGAAGCGATCCGGGCCCGATGGTTTCCCAGCTGGGGAGCTTCGCCCTTTTCGGAACCGGGCAGATTTATATCGAGATGTTTCAATACGCGGCGTTTTCGAGAATGGGGTTATGGGACGACGGCAAGTTCATTCGGGATATCGAAGAGAAGCGCCTGCGCTGGATTATTACGCTTTTCGATATGTCCGCGGAGGATCTGCATCCCGATGACAGGGAGCGCTTCACCGCGGATGTCCTGGAGGCTGCGCGCCGGAACTACGGGCTCCTGGAGAGAATCGGACCGTATTACGTATACCGGCCGCTCCCGCCGGGGGAATGACCGGCCGTCGGCATGCTTTCCGGGCAGCCGCGCTCCCCGCCGGTCTTCGCGGGTTCTCTATTCGTATCGCAGCGACTCCACCGGGTTCAGGCGGGAAGCTCTCAGGGCCGGGATCATGCCGAAAGTCAGGCCTACGAGCAGCGTAACGCCGAATCCCAGAATAATGGCGCCGGGCGGAATCTCGATTTGAATTGCGGTGGTGAAAAAACGGACGGAGTAGGGAACAGCCGCTCCGATCAAAACCCCTATTGTCCCGCCGCCGCCGCTCAGGATCAAAGCCTCGACAAGAAATTCCGTCAGCAGCACTTTGCGGTTCGCCCCGATGGCCTTTTTGATGCCGATCTCCCTGGTCCGTTCCGTTACGGTTATGAGCATGACGTTCATGATGCTGATTCCGCTCGCGATAAGGGATATGGCCGCGATTACCAGGAGAACCAGCGTAAGCCCCAGCCGGATTTTATCCGCCGCCTTCAGAATGTCGGAGAGATTGTCCACTTTGTACACCTGCTGCCCGTGGCGGCGGACGAGGAGGTTCCGTATCTTTTCGGAGACTTCCGGAACGCGCTCCATGCTCTCGGCCGAAGTGTATATGTAATCAAAGGTGCCGTCCGTTTCGAAGTAGCGCATGACGGACAGGGGTATGACGGCGCTGTTGTCGGAAATTTCCATGTTACCGTATGTATTGGTCTTTTCGCGGAAGACCCCGATGATTCGGAACGGGATGTCGTAAAAACGCACGCTGTTGTCGAAAAGAGGATCGCGCTTCAGCTTTTCCTCGAGCTGCGGCGTGATGGCGCAGACCCTGTTCCGAAATTTTTCATCGTCTTCGTCGATGAAGCGCCCGCTCACGACCTGTATGTTTCGCACCTGCCTGTAATCGGGCGTCGTGCCGATCAAGGTGACCCGGTGCGTGATTCCCTGAAGGGTTATTTTGGGGACGCTCTGGACCAGCGGCGCAACGTTCCGGGCCCCGGGTATTTCTTTTCTGATGGCGTCCAGATCGCCCTGGTTCAGCCGTTCGGACAGCAGGTTGGCCCCTTCTTCGTCCGTCCACTCGCGATAGCTGACTATCAGGTTGGTCCCCACGCCCCGTATCTGCCCCATTATGTAGTCGCGCCCGCTGACTCCGGTTACCACCACGAGAACGAGGGACGCGGTCCCCACGACCATGCTCAGGGAGGTCAGCACCGCCCGTCCCCAGTTGCGAAGAAGCGCATGGTTCGCCGTCCGCAGAATTTCCAAGATAGGCAATATGAATTTCATCGTCTAGATTCGTTCGTCCGCATTCACGGCGGAGGGATTCGATACGACGGAAGCTCCAGGCTCGATGCCCGAGAGGATCTCGACATCGTCGTATGTTTGCACGCCGGTTTCCACCGGTTTCACGGTCGTCCGGGTTCCTTCGACGAGCAGAACCGACGACAGGCCGTCATGGCTGAAAAGGGCGCTCCTGGGAATCACGAGGACGTTCTCCTTCAGGTCGGTGACAATCTCTACCCTGACATTGACGCCGGGGAGGAGCTCCTTCGGTTCATCCCCGACGGCGCACAGGACGTGACCGATGGAGCGGTTGTTCAGCACGACAATCTGCTCCGCAGGTTTTGCCACCGTACCGTTCCACCGTCTGTCCGGCATCCCGTCCCATTCGATGACAACCGGTTGGCCTGTGCGAATTCTGCCCAGGTCCGGTTCGTCGACGTAGGCCCGGAGCCGGACTTGTCCCGGCCGGTATACGCGGGCCAATAGCTGCCCCCGGGTGACGAAGGAGCCGGGTTTGACCGAGAGGGAGTAGAGAATCCCGTTTTCCGCGGCCGTAACGGACTCGCTATTCACCTGACGCTCCAGCAGGCGGACCTGATCGGCCAGCGCGGCCAATTTATCCCGTTCCCATTTTTTTTCTTCCTCGGAATAGCGATTCAGAAGGTTTTCTTTATTCAGCTGCAGGGCTTCGAGGCGGGCCTCCAGCAGTTTCTTGCGCTCCTGCAGATTTTCGACGGCTTCCTTGGAAGCGGCGCCTTTCCGGTAGAGAATTTCTTCGGTGGATAAATTTTCTTCCACCTGCTGCAGTTGCAGGCGCGTCTCCTTGATGGACGCGTCCAGGGAATCCGTTTCTTCCCTGGACGGCCCCGCGAGAACGGCCCTGGCCTGGCGCCTGGCCTCCAGCAGGGATGCGCGGGCTTGCGCCAGGGACAACCGGGCCTGGGATGCATCCAGTAGCAGAAGCACCTGTCCCCGCAAGACTTCTTCGCCTTCGCTGCATTGTATTTTCTGAACGAATCCATCGACGGGTGCGTAAACGGCGGTGTCGTTCACCGGTTCGATGACTCCATTGGTGGGAACGGTTACTTTGATGTCCTGCCGAACGGCCGTCACCGTGGTTATTTCAGGGGGCCGGGAGCATCGGGCCAGGAACAGGAACAGGAAAATGCCTGTCCATGCATGGATTGCCGGAACGGCTCGGAAATTCAATTCTCGGACCATAGGCCTCTCGCGATTTCTATTGTATTTTTATGAATTGCGGCCGCGTTCGTTCCCTTTTATTTCGAAATTGCCGTGTTTGATTGGAAAACAGGATGCGCGTAGCAATAAATTTATCACGGTTGCCTTCACTCATTTCAGTGAAGCATATCATAAGCCGCATGGAAGTAAATAATCGGATCCTGCGGGGCGCGGATGGCCCGTGGACGTGCGGCCAGCCGGAAGAGGTCGCATGGATTCCCAAAGCGGGATTTTCCTTTTGGATCGGTAAATGTTGCCGATAAAGTTCAGGGACCGTTCCGCAGGCCCTGCGGGACCGCATAGCATGATCCACATCGGCACGGGAGGATGGCGCGGAAACCGGAATGCTATATAATACACCGTCTGAGGACCCGGATTCGTATTCATAGGAAAATTCTCAAACCTGTTGCAGCAGAAAGGAAGCGCACATGAAGATCGCAGTCGTGGGGCTTGGTTATGTCGGGTTACCCCTGTCGCTCCAGTTCGCCCGCGCGGGCGTGGAGGTTCTCGGCCTGGATGTGGACCGGGTCAAGACCGATGCTCTCAATGCCGGTAAAAGCTACATCAAGCACATTGAAGCCGCGGAAATCGACGAGGCCGTCAAGAAAGGCGTTTTCAAAGCCTCGGTCGATTTTTCAAAAGTGAGTGAAGCGCAAGCCGTCATCATTTGCGTTCCGACCCCCTTGAATAAAAACCGCGAACCCGATATCAGCTACATTGTGGAGACCGGAAAGTCCATAGCTCCCCACCTGGCGAAGGGGAGCCTCGTTGTGCTGGAATCGACGACCTACCCGGGGACGACGGATGAAGATCTGCGCGTCGTGCTGGAGTCGGGATCCGGGATGAAGGCCGGCCGGGATTTTCATCTCGCCTTTTCCCCGGAAAGAGAGGATCCCGGAAATCCGGACAGCAAAGTCGCACTGATTCCCAAGGTTGTGGGAGGGCTGACTCCCGAATGCCTGAAGAAAGCCTCGGATTTGTATTCCAAGGCGATTCAGACTATTGTTCCCGTATCCTCCTGCCGGGCCGCCGAGGCCACGAAACTGCTGGAAAATACGTTCCGGGCCATCAACATCGCCCTCGTGAATGAATTAAAAGTCGTTTACGACGCGATGGGCATCGATGTCTGGGAAGTCATAAAGGCCGCAAAGACAAAACCTTTCGGCTTTATGCCTTTCTATCCCGGGCCCGGTCTGGGCGGGCACTGCATCCCGATCGATCCTTTTTATCTGACCTGGAAGGCCAGGGAGTTCGAGCAACACACGCGCTTCATCGAGCTGGCCGGCGAAATCAACACATCCATGCCCAATTATGTCGTTGGACGGGTTATGGAGGCGCTGAACCTGAGGCGCAAATCGCTGAACGGTTCCAGGGTGCTGGTCCTGGGACTGGCCTATAAGCCCGATGTGGATGACGACCGGGAATCCCCCAGCTACGTCCTGATGGATTTGCTGAAAAAGCGGGGCGCGGAGGTCTGCTATTACGACCCGTACATTCCCGTCATCCGGCCCAGCAGGGAGTATAGCCACTGGGCGGGAACCAAGTCCATAGGCTGGAAAGGCGAAAGCCTGCGGGAATTCGACGTGGTACTCATTTCCACCAGGCATACGGAAGTGGATTACGGCGAGCTGGCGCAATACGCGGATTGCATTGTCGATACCCGCAACGCGATGGAAGGGATCCGTACCCGCCCCGGCCAGGTCTGGAAGGCTTAGCCTGATTCATAATCACCCGAAAAACGCGGGCCAGCGACGGCTTAGGGCTCGCGCAAAAATAACTTCACATTTTGCGGCCGGCTCTATTGTGTAAAGATTTACTGAGAAATATTATACTATATTGCATTATCAAGAGCCGGCCGCCCTTCGGGGCGCGGCGGCGGACGGGCATCTGCTGCGTTGCCGCTCCTCGACAATGAACCACATTGCCTGCGT